>JBCCTF010000110.1:0-13175 GCA_039198765.1 Pseudomonadota bacterium | reverse complement strand
TCTCGCTGCCGGTTCTGGCGGGTGCCATCACCATGCTGCTGACCGACCGCCTGTTCGGCACGCCGTTCTTTGATGCGTCGCAAGGCGGTGACCCGGTCCTGTACCAGCACCTCTTCTGGTTCTTCGGTCACCCTGAAGTGTACATCCTGATCCTGCCGGCCTTCGGTATCATCAGCCACATCGTCTCGACGTTCTCGAAGAAACCCATCTTCGGCTACCTCGGCATGGCCTACGCCATGGTCGCGATCGGTTTCATCGGTTTCATCGTGTGGGCGCACCACATGTACACCGTGGGCCTCTCGGTGGACATGAAGGCGTACTTCGTGGCGGCGACGATGGTCATCGCGGTGCCGACGGGCATCAAGATCTTCTCGTGGATCGCCACGATGTGGGGCGGCTCCATCGACTTTAAGGTCCCGATGTTGTGGGCCGTGGGCTTCATCTTCCTGTTCACTGTTGGCGGTGTGACGGGTGTGGTGCTCGCCAACGCAGGCATCGACCACTACTTCCACGACACGTACTACGTGGTGGCGCACTTCCACTACGTCCTCAGCCTGGGTGCCGTGTTCGCGATCTTCGCGGGCTGGTACTACTGGCACGAGAAGATGTTCGGCGTGAAGTACAACGAGCTTCTCGGCCAGCTGCATTTCTGGACGATGTTCGTGGGTGTGAACCTGATCTTCTTCCCGCAGCACTTCCTGGGCCTGCAAGGTATGCCGCGTCGTTACATCGACTACCCGGTGGACTTCGCTTACTGGAACCAGATCTCCACGTGGGGCTACTACATCACCATGGTGGCGATGCTGTTCTGGGTGGCGGCGCTGGTTCAGGCCTTCTTCTTCGCCAAGCGCGGCGAGGGTCGTGACAACCCGTGGGGCGAGGGCGCAACGACGCTTGAGTGGACTCTGCCGAGCCCGCCGCCATTCCACCAGTTCAACGAGCTGCCGAAGATCAAATAACGCGGGCTCTCAAGGCTCCACCAACTTGAGGGCGGCGCTTCTTCTGAGGCGCCGCCCTTCGTGAATTCAAAGGACGAACACGGAACAATGACCGAGTTTGCTACCGCGCAGGAAACCCCGGCTCACCTCACGGCTGAGCCGAAGGACTACGCTGCGCTCCTCAAGCCGCGGGTGATGAGCCTGTCGATCTTCACCGCACTCGCGGGGATGGTCGCAGCGCCGGGTCCGGTGGCGAACTGGGGTCTTGCGATCCTCTCGATGATCGCCATCGCACTGGGGGCAGGGGCTTCGGCCGCGCTCAACATGTGGTGGGACAGCGACATCGACAGCCGGATGAGCCGCACGGCCAAGCGTCCGATCCCCCAAGGGAAAGTTCCGCCTGCTGAGGCTTTTGCGCTGGGCATCGTGCTCTCCGCGCTCTCCGTTTGGCTGCTCGCCCTTTCAGGTGGCTACCTCGCGGCTTTGTTCCTGGCCGTGACCATCGGTTTCTACGTCGTCGTCTACTCGATGTTCCTTAAGCGCCGGACGCCGCAGAACATCGTCATCGGCGGCGCGGCTGGCGCTCTTCCCCCTGTCGTTGGCTATGCCGCGATCACTGGCACCGCGCCGCTCGAGGCTTGGGCACTGTTCACCGTGATCTTCCTTTGGACGCCGCCGCACTTCTGGGCGCTCAGCCTGCTGAAGAAAGCCGACTATGAAGCAGCGGGCATTCCGATGCTGCCGAACGTGGCCGGTGATGACGCTGCGCGCGACCAGATTTTCATCTACTCGATCATCCTCGTCGTAGCGACGCCGTTCCTGGCGCTGTTCCCGCTGGCTGGCTGGCCGTTTGCTATCGCGTCGATTGTTCTGGGTGCGGAGTTCCTGCGCAAGGCGTGGCTCCTCAAGAAAAACGCTGACAACCAGAGCGCCGGAAAGATGTTTGCTTTCTCGATCTTCTACCTCTTCGCGCTCTTCCTCGTGCTGCCGATCGAGCATTGGGCAGGTCTGCATGGCTGACGACAACAACATTGATCCGCGTACCGCCATGGGCGGTGCAGAGGGCCTCCCTACGGGTGAGATGCATCATCAGTCTGATGAGGAATTGAAAGCTCAGCGGAAGCGTAATGTGGCGATCGCCCTCGCGGTTCTCGCCTTCGCGCTGCTGGTCTACGCGACGACGTTCCTGCGGCTGGCGGAGAACCTGAAGACCGGGACGGTCGAATGAAGGTCGATCCCAACACACGGGTGGCGTTCAGTGTGACGGCCGTCGTAGCAGGCATGGTCGCGCTGTCGTTCGCAGCGGTGCCCCTCTACCGCGCGTTCTGTCAGGTGACAGGCTGGGGCGGCACCACCCAGGTGGCGGAGCAGATGGCCGATCGCGTCCTCGACCGGAAGATCACCGTCCGCTTCGACGCCAGCCTCAGCAACAATATTCCGTGGGCGTTCAACCCTGCGCAGGTGAGCCAAACCCTCCGCATCGGCGAGAGCGGCCTCGCTTACTACGAAGCGACAAACCTCTCCGACCAGCCGATCATCGGTTCCGCCGCCTTCAACGTGCAGCCTTCAAAAGCAGGCTCGTTCTTCATGAAGGTGGACTGCTTCTGCTTCGAAGAGCAGCGGCTTGAGCCCGGCGAGACGATGCTGATGCCGGTGACCTACTTTGTCGATCCCGCGCTCGACGACGAACGGCGGCTCGACGATGTCCGCGAGATTACGCTCAGCTACACCTTCTACCGCAACGAAGACGCGGAGAAGCGCGAAGGCCTCAACGCCGATCGTTACGCCGCACGCTGAACAAAAAAGCGCGATCCCAAGGGACCGCGCTTTCTCTCGTTAGAGATATCAGACTTATGCTGACTTTTTCGCTTTCCGGCGAAGTGCACCTGCACCTGCCAGCGCTGCAGCGAACAGCGGTGCTGCTGCAGGGACAGGAACCGGAGCGGTCGAGCTCGGGAACGTGATGTTGTCGATGTAGACCGTATTCGGGAAGTCGCCTCCGGACGTGAACAGCGCGTACGCGATGTTCATCCCCGTGGCAGAGACCGTCAGCATCCCGGTAACACCGGCGGCGAGGACCTCGACGTCGAAGCTGATGAGCATGTCGGATGAGTCGAACAGCTCAAGGCGCAGGGTATCCTCGTCTTGGCCGAAGTCGCCAAGGTCAGCAGAGACTGTGCCATCAACCGGGCTTGCGAACGACAGGCGATAGCCCGTGCGCGGAGCATCCTCGAGAGCGACCAAGCCGCCAAGTGCATTTTGGTTGGAAACACGGATGGTGTTGCCGCCTTGGGCTGTGAGTGTGGCGCCGTCTTGCGTCAGCGATGTGAAGCTTGACGGAGCGGTTTCAAAGTCGATGACGCCTGCGTTGGCAAAGCCGATAGCGGCCGTGAGCACAGCAAATGTTCTGATCATGGGGTCCCCTCTTCGTTGATGAACTGTTAAATCATAACACAAAATATGAGGTTTCACAATTCCCTTCGACGGTCATCGAAACGAGAAACAACGTGTAAGGCTGATTAACCTTAACGAGGCTGCTTATGCAGCACGCTGAATAAAAAAACGCGGCCCTGAAGGACCGCGCTTTCTCTTATTCGAAAAAACAGACTTACGCTGACTTTTTCGCTTTCCGGCGAAGCGCGCCTGCGCCTGCTAGAGCTGCAGCGAACAACGGCGCTGCTGCAGGGACAGGAACCGTCGCACGAGCATCCGGGAAGCTGATATTGTCGAGGAAGTAGGTGTCCGGGAAGTCGCCGGTGGAGAAAATCCGCGCGTAGGCGATGTCCATTCCCGTCGCGGTCAGGGTCAACATCGCTTCGACACCAGCGCCGAGCGTTTGCATGTCGAAATCGATTAGGACGTCCGTCGCGCTATAAAGCTCAAGGTTCATGACGTCTTCGTCTTGGCCGAGGTCGCCCATGTCGACGGACACCGTGCCGCTGACCAGGCTAGCGAACGTGAGGCGATAAGCGGCGCGCGGCTCATTCTGCAGCGCGGACTGCGTACCGTTGGGACCAAAGTCCACGACAGCGATTGTTATCCCGTTTTCAGCGGTGAGCGTCGCGCCATCTTGCGTGAGTGACGTGAAGGAGCTTGGCGCCGTCTCGAAGTCGATGACGCCAGCGTTGGCAACGCCAAAGGATGCAGCGAGGGCTGCGAGTACGTATTTCATGATGTTCCCCTCGGGTTTTACAAACGGTGATGTTAACACTTTTTGTTAACCTCGTCGAGAACGAAGCCCGCTGCGCGGCGTTCCTGTAAATTTCAGATCTTTCAAAGGGAAAGCCGGAACAGTTCACACGTTCTGCTTAGCCGAGCTTTGCAAACGCATCAGCGTAGTCCGCGCGGTCGCCGTCGAGCGTAACGTCGTCGTCGAGCCATGCGAGCCCGAAATGCTCGCCTGAGTAGGGGCTACGAAAGTGCTCGGCCGCCTCGGCGCTGAACCCGAAGCGGTCGTAGAACTTAAGATCGCCGAGGACGAACACCGCTTTCCAGTCGTTGGCTGCGGCTAACGCCAGAGCTGATTCGATCAGTGTGCTGGCAATTCCGTTCCGCTCAAACTTGGGGTCAGTCGCGATAGGCGCGAGGCCCAGCGTCCCTTCTGGGTGCTTCATCGCGGAGAGCATGATGTAGCCGAGGATGGTCTCTTCGCTTTCCGCGACCAACTCGATGACGGCGTCGCCGCCACTGCGGAGCCACTTCACAAGGTTGGCTTCCGCATCGGTGTCGAAGCTCGTGATCAAAAGGTCGGTGACGGAGTTCTCATCGCTCTCCTCATACGGACGGATCTCCCAGTCGAGGTCGCTCATGTGGCGGCCTCGGCTTTGATGCGCTTGATCATGCTGACGACACCGTTCGAGCGCTGCGGAGTGATGTGCTCTTTGAGATCGATCTCTGCGAGCTTCTCTTCAGCGTTGAGCGCGGCCACAGCGGACTTCTCTTGTCCTGAAAAGAGGCTGATCATCAGCGCGACAAGGCCCTTCACGATCGCAGCGTCGCTGTCGCCGCGGAAGGTCACTTTCTCGCCGGTTTCGTCAAACACCAGCCACACCTGGCTCGCGCAGCCGCGCACCCGAGTGTCTTCGGTCCGCTCCTCATCGGTCAGCGGTGGTAGGCGTCTGCCGAGGTCGATCAGGTAGCGGTACTTCTCATCCCAGTCGTCGATGAAGGCGAAGTCGTCGGCGATCTCGTCAAAGCTCGGAATCTGTTGGGTCATGCCGAACCAGCTAATGAGAAAAGGGCGCCGTGACCAGTGTCACGACGCCCTTCGCTTGTGAGAGCCTGGGATGACCCAGGACCCTGGGGGACCTTAGACCGTTTGGCTTATGAGCCGGAGGTCGTTGCGCCAGCCGGCCAGCCCACGCAGCTCGACATGTCGTTGAGAGCGTGTTGGCCGAGGCAGAAGGCTTCCTCGTAAGGCGTGCGCGTTGCCGCGATGCACTGGTCGAGGTTCATCTTCGCGTTGGTGAAGCAGCGCTCAGACTTCTTCGACGTGGCGTAGCTGGCCATGTGCTCTTGGGTTGCCGTGTTCGTTGCATAGTGTGCGCCCAGGACGAGAGCTTTCGTTACAATGGTGCCCGGACGAGCCGTCGGGTCAGCCGAGACTTTCTTCGCCCAGTCGCCAGACCAGGTGGCGTAGCTCACAAGGTTCGGACGCAGCGTGCCGGCTTTGGTGCGAACAACTTCGCGGCCAGCATAGGTCGGCCAGTCGCGGCGTGCGGCGAAGGTCAGGGCTTCGTCAACGCGAGCCATGCCATTTTCCGCGATGGTTTTGCGTGCCCAAGCCACTTTCTGGATGTCGTAGGCTTGCGCGATGAACGCGTCACCAGCACCGCGGATCTTGCCAGCATCGCTTGCAGCGAAGGTCATGATCGCAGCGATCGCTTGGTCAGCACCCGGAAGGTTGCGGACGATGCCAGGGTTGGCGTTGAGCTCAGCAGCGAAGGCCTCTGCGCCTTTTTCTTTCACCTGCTTCGTGATCGCTTTGGCGAATGCCGGCGAGTCAGCAGCGACCATCGCAGCGTAGGCGATCCACGAACCGGCCATCGAGCGCGTGTCGTGGCTTGCGAGGCGGTTGTGAACTTCGCGCATCGCTTCAGCGTCCTGGGGCAGGTCGCCCGACACGAAATCGATGTCCTGGCGGAACTGGATGTACGGCTGAGCGGCATACTCGATCATCGCCGCGCCTTCCATCTGCTTGACGTCAACGCGCTTACCAGCGGCACTCGCAGCACCCATGGACAAAGCCGTCGCTGCACAGCCAACGGCCACCCACTTCATCAGTTTGTTGCCCATGTCACTCCTTACCATTTCCGCGGCCCCCGCGTGTTCATTTCCCATCAGGTTTGGTTTCGAAAGTCTAAACGTGTTCATGAAAGAACGTTGCATCTTAAGGTCTCCCACCGTGTGCACCCCTTGCACTGCAGGCAGGATGGCCTTTTCGCTGTTCAGGAACCCTTAAGGGGAAGACGCCTAGCGTTAACGTATGGATGCGATTCCCTTTGGCATTGCCCACAATCGGGCTGGAGACGAGAGCGGCCTTGGCCTCAAGGGTCCGGCCGCGGCGCGCATTTTTTTGACGCAAGACGCCCGCGGGACGATCAAAAAGGTTGCTGGATCGTCATGGCAGCTGTTCGGCGCGGCGCCTGATAAGCTCCGCGGGTTAAAACTTACGGACCTGACGGCGGCGCGTTCGCACCCCGCCGTGCTCGGCGCGATGATGCAGGCAATTCGTGAGGGTGATGCTCAGTTGACGGTCGATCTGCGGCCTACGGCCAGTGTTCAGACGGTCGATCTGCGCCTGCAGGCAGCGCCCGATGGCGGTTTCATCGCGGAGATCGCACCTGAAGGAGCGATGGCTGCAGAGCTTGATGAACCAAAGGCCTCAGATATTCGTCCGCCGGTCGATCAGATTGCTGATGTGAGCCATGAGATCCGCACACCGCTGAATGCCGTGATCGGTTTCGCTGATGCTCTGCGTCAGGAGAGCTTTGGTCCCTTGGGTGATCGCCGCTACCGGGACTACGCCAAGCTGATTCAGGAGAGTGGGCAGCACGTTCTGTCTCTTGTGAACGACTTGCTTGACCTCTCGAAGGCGGAAGCGGACCGTTTGAAGATCGAGGCTGAGCCGATCGATCTGCGCGATCTTCTGAACTCTTGTGTACGGATGATGAAGCTTGAGGCGGAGAAGGCTGAGCTGTCGCTCAATCTCCGCATGGCGCCGGGCGTGGATATCGTCCGTTTGGATCCGAAAATTTTGAAGCAAATCGTGCTGAACCTTCTCAGTAACGCGCTCAAATTCACCCAGGACGGCGGCATCACGCTGACGGCCCGGATCCTAGATGGTCGGCTCGTGCTCGCTGTGCAGGATACCGGCGTCGGCATGTCGGCCCATGATCTGGAGCGGATTGGTGAGCGGTTCTACCAAGCGCGAGACCGCGGGGTGCGCGGTGCACGCGGCTCAGGCCTTGGCCTTGCTCTCAGCCATGCTTTGGCCCGTGCCCATGGCGGCAGGCTCGACCTGACGTCCTCGCCGGGCCACGGCACGACGGCCACGCTGACCCTTCCGCTTGAGCAACCCGGCGTTCGTCCGCTGCGGCGCCAGGGGAAAGCCGAGCCGCGGGTTCTCCGGCTTGCGGTGCCTCAGCGGGCACGCCGTTCTGCCTAACATGCGCCTACGGAGCGATCTTCAGGTGGCCGCGCTGCAGCGCCGGGTTGAAGCCGCTGGTCTGATGTTCACGGTCCTGCGCCGGGGGCATGAAGAAGGCGGCCTCATCTTCATCAAATGGGTCGATGGCCGCGAGGCAACGCTATTCACCGAAGCGACGGTGAACGATGCACGCCGATGGGTGGTGCGCGGCGGGACTGCGCCGGAGTTCGAGATCAACGAGCGGGTGGCAAAAGACGAGAGCTTCGATCCTGACCTGTGGGTTGTAGAAATCCTCGGATCATCAGCCCACGTCGCAGCCATCCTCGATCCTGTGAGCGATTAGAGCCCGCTCGGTTCGTCGCTATCGCCACGGCGTCTGTTGGGAGGACCTGCGCGGCCATCGTCATCATCGCGCGGTTGGACAACGCGGCCTTCCACGGGGAGCTCGCCGCGCTCTTGCCGGGCGCGCTGGCGTTCGAGGATTCCTCTGATCCCGTCGTAACGCTGGGCTGGGCGCGTCGTTGTCTGGCTGCCATAAGCGCGCGCCATCAGATCGTTGCGTAAGCTGCTGTATGTCGCCTGGAGCGAGAAGAGTTCAGGATCGTACGAACCCTGACGGCTTGTGAGCGGTACCGGCGGCAAATCGAGACCTTGGTGGGCGCCGTTCATGAAGCCTGCAAAGATCTGTGCAGGGAGCGTTGCGCCCGACACGCGGTCCATGGCGGCGTTGCCGTCATTGCCCACCCAGACGCCCGCTGTGATGTGCCCTGAATAACCCACGAACCAGGCATCGCGCCAATCATCCGTGGTGCCCGTTTTGCCAGCCACCTCATGGCCGGGGATACGCGCCGCAGCGCCTGTGCCGGATTGGGTGACGGAGCTGAGCAGGTCCGTCATCTTCTCAGCTGACCGCACACTGATCACTCTTGGCGGATCGATCGTGTCGAGGGCGTAGAGGTCTTGGCCGCCGCGTGTCTTTACTTCGGTGATCGTATGGGGCCTTGGTGCGTAGCCGCCGAACGCAAAGGGTGTGTAGGCTGAGGTAAGCTCATCCAGCGACACTTCAAACACGCCGAGGGGTAGGGTGGGATAAGGCTCCATGTTCGCGCTGAGCCCAGCGGCGAGGGCAGCGTCGATGATCATCTGACCGCCGACCGTCTCGCTGATCTGCACCGTGGCGGTGTTGGAGGACCGAGCGAACGCCTCGCGCAGACGCAAGGGGCCTAAGAAGCGGTCGCGATAGTTCTTCGGGGTCCAGCCGTTCACTTGGACGGGGCCGTCGATAAGAACCGTGTCCTGATCAAAGCCCGCTTCCAGCGCTGCGAGGTAGACGAACGGTTTGAAGGCAGACCCTGGCTGGCGTTTCGCTTGCGTCGCCCTGTTGAACTGGCTCTCGCGGTAGGAGCGGCCACCGACCATCGCGACAATGCCGCCTGTGCGGTCGTAGGCCACGAGAGCTGCTTGTTCGGCCCCTTTGGAGGCGGCGGTCTCCCGGCTCAGCACCTGGCGTACGGCGGCTTCGGCGGCGCGCTGGGCCTCCGGTTCGAGCGTGGTCGAGACCACGACGTCAGTTTTCAGCTCAGGATACCGTGTGCGGAGTTCTGCGGCCACATGGTCCAGGAAATATCCGTACCCGTCCCTTGCGTCTCGTAAGGCAAGCGTCGGCGGCGACATGATCGCGATTTTAGCCGTAAGCTGATCAATCTCGCGAGTCTCAACGAGGTTGCCGATGACTTCGCGGCTCCGCTTCAGCGCGCCTTCCAGGTTGATATGCGGCGCCAGCGACGACGGCGCTTTCGGCAGGCCTGCGAGCAACGCCGCCTCGCCGAGTGTCAACTGTGACGGGTCTTTGGAGAAATACGCACGGCTCGCCGCGCTGAGGCCGTAGGTGTTCGCACCGAGATAGATGCGGTTGAGGTAGAGCTCGAGGATCTCATCCTTCGTCAGCCGTGCTTCGAGCCAAAGCGCGAGGTGCAGCTCTTCGATCTTCCGTGAGAGCGTCTGCTCGCCGGTGAGGAACAGGTTCTTCACCAGCTGCTGGGTGATCGTGCTGCCGCCCTGAACCACACCGCCAGCCGTCCAGTTGATCAGCGACGCGCGGACCAGCGAGCCAGGGTCGAACCCTGGGTGCTGATAGAACCGCCGGTCCTCTGTCGCGAGGAAGGCCGAGACCACATACGGCGGCAATTCGTCGAGGGTCACACGCTCGCCAAGGTCACTGCCGCGGCTGCCGAGCTCGGTCCCGTCGGCGGCGAGGATGAGGATGTTCGGCTGCCGCCCCGCGGTCCAAAGATCTGTATGCTGCGAAGGAAAGACGCGCTGCGCCACCTCGGCATTCATCGCGAGGAGCGGGATGGCCAACGTCAGGCCTGTCGACACAGCGGTGCCGAGCGGCCGCCCTATCTGGCGCCAGCGAAGGCGATCCGGCAGCGAGCGTGCAAACCTGCGGGTTATTTGGCCAAGCGCCGATAGCCCGACATTGAAGTCGGTCATGGTCTCATCGACGAGGCGCTCAGCTGCGCCGGGTTTGCTGGCGTCGGTCATGTCCAGTTGAGCCTAGCGCGACTTTCTCCCCGAGGGGACTGTTTGTTCGCCGCGGGTTAGAGTTCACCCCTGGCGATCCAGGCAGTGTTCGTGACCTCGTCGAAATGCGGGTTGAAGCCGCCCACATAGACAGCCTCGTCATCATCGAACGGAGAACGCGCGAACTCAGCCACCCGGGCGAGCGGCCGGCGGTTCGGATCGTTTCCGGGGATAGCGATCTCTTCGAGGCGGTAGTTCACCTGGCCGCCGATGACGGTTCGCACGACGTACCACGCATCCTTACCGAAGCCTGTCCGCCAGTGCGGGAACTCTGGACGCGCGGCGAGATAATTGGGGTCGTAGTAGACCTCGAGGCCGATCCACTCCTCGATATCGCGGCCACGGCGACGGATCATCGTCGCGTCAGAGGCCATGACATAGTGCGGGTCACGGCCAAGCTCTGACCGCAAGAAGCCTGCGATGTTAAGCTCAACCACCGGCGCGTCGTCTCCGGGGCTGTAGCGGAACGCACGATTGAGCGCGGTGAATGCGAGGGTCGGCTTTCTCCGGCTGAAGTCACAACGGAAGGCACTGATGGCGTAGTTCTTCTGCCAGTGAATATCGAGGTTCTCGAGGTACGGACGCAGAGCCACCGTCTCTTCGAGGTCCAAGAGGCTCACCCAGCGCGGTGATGGTCCATCGATACGGCGGAGGATTTGCCGACCCGTCGCTGCGTAAAGGCGGCCTTGGCAAGAGGCGATGCCGACGATCGCTTCTTGTCCGCGGGGGATATATTCAGGGCGCTGATCAAAGCTGATACCGCCCACTGCAGCGGCGTCGTATTCGCCGCGGTAGATGCCCAGCGGGCTGGGGCTGGCGCCTGCGAAGACCAGGTCGACGCCGGTTTGTGGGTCGCGCCATGCGC
Source organism: Pseudomonadota bacterium (assembly GCA_039198765.1). Lineage (GTDB taxonomy): Bacteria > Pseudomonadota > Alphaproteobacteria > Caulobacterales > Parvularculaceae > Parvularcula. Next base: position 2,140 of record JBCCTF010000110.1, on the reverse strand, counting down.
CGATGGCATCGACGCGCGCTGAGCTACCGCCGAGGGTGAAGACTTCGCCGAGGTCCTGCTTGGTCCAGTTGCCGCTCGGTGTGCGGATGAAAACGCCTGCAGCGGCAGGCTTGCCGCGGTCGGCTTCGAACGTTGCGCCAGCTAGGAGATAGTCCAGGGCCTCAATTGGACGGCCTTCGGAGTCCTTGGTGAAGCGCACGGTCTCCAGCGTGCCGACGCGGGTGTAGCCGCGGGGCATCTGGAAATCGAGGCGCCACTGATCTTCGCGAGAATCCAGGCGCATGATCTGCCCACGGCGGTTCTCTTCATTTTCCAGCGGGTGCGCGTTGCCTGCAAAGAGCCTCTCGTCATGGGCGACCATGGCATTGATCTGTGTACCCGTCAGGCGGCGGCCCTCATCGTCAGTCTCAGGAGCTTCAAACGCGAACAGCCACGGCACCTTGGGCAGCTCCGCTTGCACAGCCCGTTCTTCGCGGATGACGGGAATGTTTGCTTCGCGGCGGATGAACTTCATCGTGGCTTCCGTGGTCGGATCATCTTTCGATCCGAAGAAGCGGTAGATGCTCTCCCGGTCGCGGCCTTTGGCTTCGTAGAGAACAGCCACTGCGCCTGAGCTGCGCAAAGCCGCGGCAAAGGGGATGGCTTGCCGGCGGATGTCAGGGCGGCCTGCACTGTGCGCGACGAAGAAGGGCGGCAAGCTCTTGCCTGCGCGAGCCCGATAGAGCGGTGAGACGATGGGCCAGGCGGCAGGGTTGTCGCCAAACACTTGGCGGAGGAGGCGGCCTTCGGACGTTTTGATCGACGACGCGGCTATTTCCGCAGGCACATCGTAGGCACCGGAGTCGAGGGCGATCACGCCTCCAAGATCGGCCGGCGTTGCGCCGTGCTGGCCGAGATAGCGAGGATCGGTGGCAACAAGGCTGACGAGGTGTGCGCCTGCCGCGTGGCCGACGAGATAGATCTGGCGCGGGTCAATGCCGTAGCGGTCAGCGTTCTTGGCAAGCCAGACTGCAGCGTCGGCGATATCCTGGGCCTGTTCCTTGGGTCCGACCTCAGGGTGGAGTCGGTAGTTCATGGCGGCCACTGCGAAGCCTTCACCGAGGAAGTACTTGGTCTTTGCGGTTGCTGTCCGTTTGTCACCGGCCTGCCAGGCGCCGCCGTGGACGATCAGCACTGCAGGTTTGAGGGTCGACAGCGGGCGCGCCGTGATGTCCATCAAATGCCGCGGGTGGCCGCCGTAGGGTTTGTCCCGGTCGATGACCTCGGCAGGGAGAGGCTGTGCCCAGGCGAAGCTGAACATCAGAGCAAACGCGGTGATGACGGATCGAAACATGAAGCGGGGCCCTGGCTTGGTGTGAACCTTGATCTGCGCCCATTTTCCTTGGCAGACGTTAAACCCTTGTTGACTGAGACCACACGGGCCCGATGAACGACGATCGCCCTTTCTGGGAGAGCAAATCTCTGACGGAGATGACCCGTTCAGAGTGGGAGAGCCTCTGCGATGGCTGCGGGCGGTGCTGCATCGTGACCCTCGAAGATGAAGACGACCCGGGAACCTTCGAAGAGACGTCCGTTCACTGCAAACTGTTCGATCCCGAGGCGCGGCGCTGCACTTGCTACGCCAAGCGGACCACGCTCGTTCCGGGCTGCGTGGAGCTGAAGCCCGATAACGTGGCGCAGCTCGATTTCATGCCCTCGACCTGCGCTTACCGGAGGCTTTCAGAGGGGAAGGGCCTCGCAGACTGGCATCCGCTCATCAGCGGAGACCTGGCGAGCGTCGAGAAGGCAGGGGTTGCGGTGTCTCGCGATCTCACCAGCGAGCTTGAGGTGCGCGAGGAAGACCTCTGGCGCTACCTCACCAACGAAAAACGCCGCGGCTGAACCGCGGCGCTCTCCTAAAAACCGGGGTTTCGTAGTCGCTTAGGCTTTGCGACGGCGGCGAAGGCCTGCGAAGCCAGCAACGACGGCGCCGAAGAGCGGAAGTGCCGCCGGGACTGGGACGTTAGCAACGCCAACAACCTCAACACTGTCGATAGCGGCATCATCGCTTGCGAACACGATCACCGCTTCAACGTTGGTGAAGAGCACCGGCAGTGAGGTTGCCGACTCGAGGATGAAGCTCACCGCGCCAAAGGAGCTG
>JBCCTF010000109.1:0-13178 GCA_039198765.1 Pseudomonadota bacterium | reverse complement strand
TCGAGATGGCGGTAGGTCTCTTCATAGCTGATCGGCCAGCTGGGCATGCCGAAAACGTCGCGGTTCTCAAAATCGATCCGGTCGAACAGCGCGCAGCGCCCTGCCCAGTGCATCGAGGTGCCGCCGAACTGGCGCAACCGGTAACGTTGCACGCCGGGGTAATCGATGCTGCCAACGGATTTGCCAGCGTAGATGTCCTGGCTCTCCTGCGTCGGGCCGAGGGCGCCCGCTTCGAGGAGAAGGACGCGGCCGCCTTGCTTGGCGACTGACCGCGCAACGGTCATGCCTGCTGGGCCAGTGCCAATGACGCAGAGGTCCCAGGGACCGGCGAACGCTTCGGGGGGAGCGGCTTTGAAATCTAGCAGCATCGTGGGTTACTTCCGCTCTTGGCGCACGTCGTCGGCGGGGAGGATCCAGCCGTTAACGAGCACGTAGCCATCGCCGACGTCCTGAACGTCGTCAGCATCGGCTCTGCGGAGGACAATCTTCACGGGGTCATCGTCAGCGCTGAACATGTAGGCTGCGCCGACGGCCGTCACGCCTGCGGCAGCCACACCGCCGCTGAGGAACTTACGACGGGAGACCGTCTCTTTGACCGTCACCCACAGACCGTTGTCTGATCCTTGGTCATCGTTCGTCATTGTCTTCCCCTCCGCCGATCGGCCCTCGTCCGACCTGGCTGATCACTCACTCTCAGAGCGCAGGTAGGCGATGATCGCCGCGCGCTCTTCGTCACTTTGAATACCGTCGAAGACCATGGTGGTCCCCGAAACCATCGCCTGCGGATCAGCGAGGTAATTGTCGAGCTGGGCCCGGTTCCAAACGATGCCCGAGCCGGCCATGGCTTCTGAATAACCGAAGCCCTCTTGGCTTCCCGCCTTGCGCTTGTAGATCCCAGCGAGGTTGGGGCCGATGCTGTAGGCATCATCGCCGCCGCCGACAGCATGGCAGCCTGCGCACGCTGAGAAAGCGTCTTTGCCGCGGGCAATCATCTCAGCTGATGGTGCGGAATCCCCGCAAGCTGCGAGGAGCAAGACAGCGATCAGGAGCAGGTGGGGTGCTCGAAAAGGTACCATGGCTCTCGTTTTTGGCTCCCAAGCGCGGCGCTCTGCGCGCCATACGCGCATGGCCGTTGTAAGTCACAGTGTTCAATCATCAACACGTTAAATCTTTACCACGACAGCGCCTGCAGCGCCCTTCTACGCTGGCCTTCGCCGTGGCCGGTGCGGACGTTCTCTGTGAGCAAAAAAGCCCTGAAAAGCGCGTAGCGCTGTCGAATTCTCTGTGGCAGTGTCACGGATTGAAAACCGGCAGCTTCGCTGGCGTGCCGTGAGGAATAATGGTGCAGACCCCTGAACAGAACAGCCAAGCGGCACAGCCCGGCATGGACGGCGCAGCGATGGGCATCGCGTCGCTCTGCCTGATGCATTGCCTTCTGCTGCCTAGCATTGCGGCAGCCCTGCCCATTTTTGCCACCGCCGCGGAGGCAGAGTGGCTGCACAAACTTCTGGTGCTGGCGGCCTTTCCGCCGTCTTTGTTCACGATCTTCAAACGCTGGGGCAAACCCGGCGGAGCCGTCTTCACCGCAGCATCGCTCGTCGGGCTCGCTCTGCTAACGGCCGCGATCTCTTCAGAAGCGATGGAGGCGTTCGAGACGCCTCTCACCATCGCGGGCGGGGTGACGTTGTTCCTCGCCCACGGCGCGTGGTGGGTGCTCCACAGGAACCGGGCCGCACGCTAAGCCTCGGCCCAGTCTCGAAACAGCCCGGCCCCGATGGCCTAAGCCTGCTTCTTCATCTCAGTGGAGAGGGTCTCTTGGATCGCCGCGAAGCCTTCGAACTCTGGATGGCCGAGATAGAGTTTCTCGCCTTTACCAGCGTTTTTGTGCGCAGCGCGGAAAGCTTCTGACTTCGTCCAGCCGATGAAGTGCTCTTCCGTCTCCCAAACCGTGTGCGACGCATAGAGCGTATGGTCATCACGCTTCGGCCCGCGGAGCAGGTGGAAAGAGACGAAGCCCGGCAGCGTATCGAGGTGGCTCTCACGCTCGCGCCAGACTGTCTCGAATGCATCCTCTTTACCCGGAATAATTTTGAAGCGGTTCATTGCGATGTAGTAGTACATGATAATTGGTCCTTACTCTTCGATTATCAGCTCGTGTACTGAGCTCTTTTTGTGCGTCGTTAGCTCGTTGGCGCTTCGCTACCCATCAGCCTGGCGTGCTTCACGAGATCGACCAGTGTGTGGTGCATCTCATCAGGCTTGCTTAGCGGCTCGTCAAACCAGACGCGGCAATGGTCGTCCCCGAGGGTCATGTCGATCCCTTCTGGATCGATCCCAGTCAGCACCCATTCACCGGAGCGGCGACCAGCTAATTTCTCTGCATAAAGAGCAACGGCGTCGGCGTGATCGTCGTTCATATGCTCCCGCGCGCGATGCTCGCGCATGCCCCAGTCTCCAATGTTCTCCGCGACGGACATCAGATGCTCCGCCTGCAGATTGAAGGTTTGGCCTGAAGCGAGGGTGAGCTGTCCAGTGCTCACCTCCAGGCGGTAGAGGTTAAGCGGACCGTCCTCCTGCGAGACCTCCAGATTGGGGTGCCTCGCGGCGTAACGGCTCATGGCCCACGCTCGGTTATCGCCGATAACCCTCTCAAAGCGACCAGCCAGTCGTAGGCTACTTTGATCTGAGGACGGATCAGATTGGATGAGCAGCAACGAGCCATGCTGACTGGCTTCACTGTTGAGGAGTGCGCCGACCTCGTCGGGCATGACCAAAACCGGCGCACCGTCGATATCTGTGGCGATCCCGACACGGACGGATACTGGTGCCCCTTCCTTAGTATTCAAGACCGAGAGCGTACCATGGCGCGTCCCGCGCAGGAGACCCTTTGCCAACCGGCCGAGTTCGTCGGTCTCATTCATTTGGGTGCTGAAATTAGCGGCAGAATTTGCATGATCCATGCTGTCTCCTCCGTATCGCGCGAACGCTACTCTTGCTCAATAACAACCGTAAACGTCAGCTCTATACCAGGTGGTGGCTCAGGAAAAGGTGCTGCCTTTTCAACCAGTTTGATCGCCTCACGGTCAAACCTCTTGGAACCTGATGTCTCACGAATTTCGATCTCTTCAATCTCTCCGTCCGTGTTCAGAGTGAACGTGACCTTCGCAGAACCGGAGCGCAATGAGGACGGCAGTCGCCTCCTAGAGAGGATCTTGACGATTTCGCCTGCGTAGCTATCCGCCTCAGAGTTACCGGCTTGCAAGTTCGTGGTCTCAGCATCTTTATCACCGCTCGCTGAACCCTCCGTTAGAGAGGCCGCGCTATCAGCCGTCTGCTCGCCGTCTTCGCTATTGGTGTCTTCCGTCGTGCCCGCGTCTTCAGCAGGCGGAGCTTCTTGCTCAGTTGGTTCTGTCTCTTGCGGCTCCTCAGGTTGCTGCGTCACCGGCGGCTCTGCAACTTCCTCTGGAGGCTGAACATTCTCCTCTGGCTCGGGTTCGGGCTCCTCGATCGGGCGAACGGGCTCTTCAGGCACGATGACAGGTTCGTCGGGCTGCGGGATCGGCTCAGGCTCAGTGATCGGTTCTTGTTGGGGCTCTGGTTCTGTTGGTTGCTCCGTTTCCGGAGTCACGGGCTGCGGCTCCGTCGTTGCCTGACCTTGATCAGCGAGCGCGGCGGCAGACTCAGGTCGGTCCCCACCAAACTTCACTTCAATCCGCGAACCCTGCACCAAAACAACCGGCTCACGCGCATCAAGCAGCGCGGCGATCACGAACGCATGCACGGCCAGTGCAACAACAATGGCGACACCGCCTCGAAGGAAGGAACGGATCACCGGACCTGCGCCTCCGTCATCACAACGACCCGCGAAGCGCCAGCTTTCCTCAGCTCACCAACCAATCGCAGGAGATCCGTAGCCGGAAGATCACGATCGGGAAGCAGCTGCACCACCGCCTCTGGATCATCAAGCTGGTCCACGAATACAGCGGGTGAGCTAACGTTCTCTCCCTTATATTGAAGCTGGCCATCGACAGTAACGGCGAGAGCATCGACTTCAGAACAGCATTCCAAACCAGTGGTTTGGACGAATTGCACATCACCAGCAGGCTGGGAAAGCGTTCCCGCCACCATGAAAAAAATCAGTATAAGGAAGACAATGTTAATCAGCGAGATCGCTGGCTCTGTCTTGGCTCTTTTCCGGAGCGGCCTCATGTCGTCGGCTCCAACAAACGGATATCGAGATCCGACTTCGACGCAAGGATCGTCAGCACATCGACAAAGCGCTGCGTTGTGACGCCGTCAGCCGCCGTCACCGTGAGCGACAGGTCACCGTCACTGCCAAGTCCGTCGAGGGTAGCGATGATACTCGTGTCAGGTTGCTCCAGACCGTTGATCAGTACACCATCGGCTTGAACGGTCAGCGACTGGACCGTGGAGGCCTCACCGGCACCACCTTCGGCCTGCGCCGTTGAGACGAGCTCGACCTGCGAAAATCGGGAGAAGGTGGAACTCAGCATAAAGAACAATAGGAGGAGAAAGATCACGTCGATCAACGACGTAATCGATGCCCGGCGTCTTGGTTCTCGCCGCTTAAGCGCCACCGCTCTCACCCTTCAGCGGGGTTCCGATGACAGAAAAGACGTACTCTGCTGAAAGCCGCTCTGCCTCGATCCGCGACTCAAACCAGGACAGTGCGATCGATGTGGGCATGGCCACGGCGAGGCCTGCGGCGGTCGTCAGGAGTGCCACCCAAATGCCGCCTGCGAGGGCCGTGGGGTCGACCTGAGAGCCCGCTGCTTGCAGCGCTTGGAACGCTTCGATCATGCCAAGCACCGTACCCAGAAGACCAAGGAGCGGAGCGAGCTGCGCCACGGTGTCCATAACCCGGAACCCTTTCTCAAGGGGCACGAGCAGGCGTTCAGCCTCGGCTTCCATCCGGGGGGTTGAGCCTGGGCGGCCACCAAGCTTCACGCCGAGTGCGAATGCCGGGGCGAGGAAATGACGAGACCGCTCGAACGTGGCAAGCGCAGCGGCGCGATCCCCTGCCTCGACCAGCTTAACGCCTTCATCGATATCTCTTCGCGAACCGACGCGCGCCGCGCCGTACTGCATCGCCTTGAACACGACCAACGTCAGTGTACCGATGGATACGACCAGCAGGATCAACAGCACGGGACCGCCAATGTCGGCCAGTTGCTGCACCGGCCCTAGAAGACTGGCTAGCTGAGTTTGAAACGGCATACCCTCACCTCATACGTAAACGGAGCAAACCGAAGTCGCTCCGTCTAGGGTCATCATCATCTAGGCACGTTGGGCCACTGCACCTCTTTTCCGCGTGCAGCAGCCCAACAGCCGTTCAAGGTCCTGAAAACCTTAGAACAGTTTGGAAATTGTGAACTTGTAGTTCCGGCCAACCACAGGGCGGGTGGCGAGGACAGGGATCACTTGTTCATTCGTGATGTTCTCAACACCGAAGCGGATCTGCGTGCCTCGGAGCAGAGGCGTGTCCGGCGTCAGGGTCAGACGGATATTGTGCAGCTCAAAGCCGTCCTGTTCATCGGCAAGAATAAGCGAACCGTTCGGACCTGCAGGACTACCGTCAGCCGTAGTGTTAGAGAACGCCGTCAACGAATAGTCTTGGTTAGCCACCAGCTCGTAGCTGAGGTCAGCAACCTCACCGAAACGCTGACCAACGGTGAGGCGGAAGTTATCTGCCGGCGCGTTTTGCCAACCTGCGGCGCGAATAACTGGGTCGTCATCAGAACCAACGTTCTCATCCTGTGACCCGTCCGTGAAGTTCGCGTTGAAGTCGACGTAGAAACCCTGCTCGAAAGCAAGCGAACTTTCGATTTCGATACCCTGGAGGTCGACCTCCTCCACACCAGAGTACGACGTCACATCGTCCAGGTTGGTGTCGTAGAAGTTCACCTTGAGGGCCAGCGTGTCGTTGTCGCTAAACAGACCGATGCGGTCATAGGAGAAGCCAAGCTCATAGGTCTGGGCAACTTCCGGCTGCTCAATGAACACGGCGTTTTCGAGGTCATCGATGATCGGGAGGTTCTCCGTGTGCGCCCAGCTGCCAAAGAAGGCGAGGCCATTGTCGAACGCGTAGCGCAGAGAGACGCCGCCCATGAGCGCGTCGTTGCTGACGTTCACATCGACCGTTTGTGCTGGTGCACCTGGGAACGGCGCATCCTCGAACGGCTCACCATCGATGTCGGAGGTCTCGTACCGCAGAGCGGGCGAGAGGGTCCAACCATCAGCGAAGTCGATCACGTCGACGAGGAACAGTGCGAAGCGATCGTCGACACCGCCGGGCGCCGCTTCTTCCTGGGCACGCTCACGCTTGATGTACTCGACACCCGTGCGCAGGCGGTGGGCGAACGGACCTGTGTCCAGAAGCGCTTCGTTCCGCACCGTGATGCGCGTCGTTTCGAACTGGTGGTTTGCGTCACCCAAAGCGCGAACAACCGGACCGAAGAACGGGTTGCTTTCAAGGGCAGAGCTTCCCTCGATGTACGTACCGTCAATCTCTTGGTTCGCGTAGGCGAAAGCGACCTCGAAGTTGATGAGATCGTTCCCCTGCGGATTAAAGCCGTAGATCGCGGTCAGCGTTTCCGAGGTGATGTCACGGTCCACGTTGCCGAAGGCGTCGGTCGTCGTGAAGAATGTGTCGTACGGAACATCGCGTTCGGCCGTGGTCGTGCGGGTGTAGCTGCTCATGATCGAGTGCGCACCAGCCGTGTACCGACCTTTCAGGAGGTACGAAGGCAGCTCAAGAGCCGAGTTGCCGATTTCGTTACCGTCACCGTCTTCCTGGTTGTTCTGCTCACGGTAGGAGAAGTTGCCGAGAAGCTCGAGGTTTTCGGTGGGCTGCCAAGCGCCAGTGAACGAGCCGTTGTAGGTGTCGCCGTTGGAGAATGCGCCAAGGGTCACACCGAGGGCTGCGCCCGGCTCACCACCGGTGAAATCTGAAGCATCTTTGGTCTCAAGACGGACAACACCGCCGACGATGCCTGATCCGTACTCGAAGCTTCCGACGGTACCGCGGATGACTTCGACACTCTTGTAGAGGTAGGGGTCGGTGAACAGCTGTGTGCCGATCCGGTAGAGCTCCTCGCCGCCGGTGGTTGCGCCGTCAACGATGATCGCGACCTTTTGGTCGGTACCAAATGTGCCGTTCGCGCCGAAGCCGCGGATGTTGATGCCCGAACCTGCTGGCGTCGAGCCGTTGACGAGGGTCACGCCGGGCACAGAGTCGATCAGCTCCGCCACCGTGTTGGCCTGGCGATCATCGATCTCAGTTTGCTCGATCACGGTCAACGGCGTTGCCGTGTCTGTTTGAACGGCCCGCTTACTCGAGCCCAATGTCAGCGTGCCGAGGAACTGACCCTCGTCTTCGCTGCCTTCATTCTCTTGGGCCAGTGCCGACCCCGTTGCTGCTGCCAACATCAGAACCGATGTCGTTGTCCAGAACCATTCCCGCCGTTTCATACGCTTGCGCCACCTTCTGACTATTGATAATTACTCGCAATTGCGATGGCTCCGTGTAGACCAACAATTTGAGATAGCAAATCAAAAGCAACTAGCGGCCTGCGATCCGGGCGGCTTCGTGGCCGTTAAGCAACATGTTAACACCCCGCCGCGCAACTAAGTCTCTGATTTTCCATAGAGTGAGAGCTTGACGCATGCGACAAGCTATCCAGTGTTGTGATTGCGAGTTAATCGCATAGTGTCGCGGGAGTTTATGGAGAGACCGATGCGCTGGCTGATCACTACCCTTGTTGTCTACGCTCTGGCGGGCGGTCTCGCCTCAGCGCAGGAGCGTGTTGTCTCGATCGGGGGTGACCTGACCGAGATTATCTACCTGCTTGGTGAAGAGGATCGGCTGGTCGCCACCGACACCACAAGCGTTTATCCGCAAGCCGCGCTTGAGACGCCAAAAGTCGGTTATGTCCGGAGACTCTCCGCGGAAGGGGTGCTGTCGGTGGAGCCGGATATGATCCTAGTCAGCGGCGCTGCCGGACCTGAGCCTGCAGTAGAGCAGCTCGAAGCCTCCGGCGTGAAGATGATCTCTCTGCCTACGGAGTACACGCCAGCGTCGATCCTGCGTAAGATCGATGTGGTTTCCAAAGCGCTTGGTGTCCCCGAAAAAGGTGCAGCCCTGCGCATGCAAGTTGAAGCTGACATTGCCCGCGCTGAAGCGACGATTGAGCAGCTAGATATTGCACCTCGTATTCTCTTCTTCACGTCCTCAGCAGGGGCTCCTCGCTCAGCAGGAACAGAAACAGCCGCACACGGAGTGATCCTGATGCTCAACGGCGTGAACGTCTTCGGCAATCAAACTGGTTACCGTGCTCTGTCGCTTGAAGCTGCAGTCACAGCCGACCCTGATGTGATCCTCGTGATGGGCCACAGTGCAGCGCGCCTTGGCGGAGTTGAGGGGCTGAAAGAGCATCCTGCGCTCGCACTTACCAACGCTGCGAAGCAAGACCGAATTATCGCGATTGATGCTGCGAAGACCATGCAATTCGGCCCGCGCACGCCTGAAGCGATCGCCGAGGTCGCAGCAGAGCTCGCGGCGGTCCTCAACTAGACAACCGATCTGTTCCGTCTGCTGACGGAATAGATCCGCCGTTTCCCGCAAGGCCCCCTTACGGCAGCGGGACGACCACGTTGGTGGTTGATAGAGGCTCGCCAGCGAGAAACTCGCCCATCACCTGACCCACTTCCGGAGAGACCATGAAGAGGTTGTGGCCAGCGTTTTCAACGATCACGGTCTGCCGCTTCCGCAAGCCGCGCGTGGCTTCCACTTGCCCCGCCGGATAGGTCCGACCGTCGAGTGTTCCGGTGAGAACCAGCGTCGGAATTCGGTTACGGGGTATACGACGGAACTTCGGCCCAAGAGCGAGGCCGGGAACAGCGTTACGCAGCTGCGGCATGGGAATATTGAGATACGGCCCCACCAAGCCGCTGGGCGCCTGCTCTTCAAACAGCGCCATCCGTTTATCCGAGACACCGCTCGCCATATCCATCGCCAGACTCATCGTCCGGAAGCGGATCGTATCGTCACCATTGTAGAAGAACGAGAGCAGCCCCAGGAACGGTTCGTAGATCCCTTGATCAGCGGCCTGATAGATCGATAGCATTGAGAGTGCTCGACCAGGATCACTGATCATTCCCGATGTCGCCGCGCGGAACGTATCGCCATCGAGCCAGACGTCGATCGGCTCGCCGCCGCGCTGAGGTACCTGGACCACCCGGGGGTTCTCGTCAGCTTCCCGTTGAACGCGCTGGATCATCGCCACAATATCCGGGTACTGAGCACGCAGATCGTCACGTTCATTGATCGCGAGCTGCAATCGCTCAAAGTAAGCATCCGTCCGTGCAGGGAGCTTCACCGTCTGGTCAAGCCCTTCAACGCTCGCCAGGATGGCTTTGTCGATCCCCCGCGGCATCTCCTTCATCGCAGCCAGCGCGAGGTGCGTGCCGTAGGATATTCCCCAGAGGGTGATCTTATCAGCCCCCAAGTGCTGTCGCAGTGCATCGAGATCGCGTGCACTTTCGAGGGTGGTGTAGCCCTTGGCGTCGATCCCCTGCTCCTCCCACCAGTCGAAGCAATGCCGCGCGGCTTGCCGGTAGGTCTCCACGGCTTCAGCCGGATCAACAGCACGATCGCTGGGCACGCTGTAGGGCGACGCACAGGTCTCGGTCATATCGGAGGCACCCGTCCCGCGCTGATCAAACGCGATGACATCGCCGTGCTCACGCAGCGCCATGAACAGAGGGAACCTCGGCCCCTTTGCTGTGCGGATACCGCTGCCCCCGGGACCACCCGCAAGATATACGATGGGTGCGCCAGCCGCCTCACCCGTTGCAGGAAAGCGGACATACCTCATGGTGATCTGTCGACTATCGGGGTCCGCCCGGTTCTCAGGAACCTCAAACGCGCCTTCGAAGGCCGGGACCTCTGTTCCATCTTGCGCGGAGAAAACGATGGGTTCTTCCTCTGCTGCAAGGGCGGACGCCATCAAGGCATTGGCCAATCCGGCGGCGATCATCTTCACAAAACGCATAATCTCTCCTGCTCTTCGCAAGGAGAGACCTCGTCCCTAATTCCCTGACTCCCCAGCCGATTTCGGTCAGCGGTGGCCTTTTGTCGGTGAATGGGCGCGCGCGCCGTTCAACTTCGGCATAAGGAAGAGCGATGCTGTTCCGTTTCTTGCTGTCTCTTTTCGCTCCGCTCACCCTCGCCTCGATGGCTTCGGCCCAGGAGCTCGCATACCCCCAAAGAGGAAGCGTGATCATCTGTGCGACGGAGCAGGTCACCGGTACTCCACCAGAATTCGCAGGGCCAAACTGTCGGGCGCTCGATGACTTTCGGATCGATCCTCAGCAGCGCCTCATCTGGGTCAAAGTGACGATCGATGTATCCGATACGCTCTTGGACCTAGACGAACCTCTCGGCTTAATCGTCATGGGCAAGGCTTCGCGGAGGATATGGGTGAACGGTCGCGACATCGGGCGCGACGGCCAGCCGGGTGCTTCGAGAGACGCTGAGATCGCCGGGCCGATGGATACCGTCCACTATCTGCCGCGAGACATCCTGCGTTCGGGCCCGAATGAGGTGGTGATGCTGATGTCGGGCCATCATAGCTTGGTCAGGCTCTACTACCCGTTCCACCTGCTCGCGATCAGCAATTATCAGACCCCCCAGGACTTTCTGCACCGCCACTATTCGGTCTCGATATTCTCTCTCGGTGTGATCCTGGCTGCTGCCCTCTATTTCGGCGTGGCGAGTTTCCGAGGACGTGACCGGTGGGGATCAGCGCTGATTGCGGGCCTCGCTTTGCTAGCAGGCCTGCAACTTTTGGCAGAAATCAGCCGGGCGCTCTTCGGGTACAGCTATCCTATCCATGATGTCCGCCTGATTGCCCTGATGGTGTTCGCCGTCGCCTTCGGATTGATGCTCTTCGCGTACGTCTACAGACAATTGTTTTCGTCGATGAGTCTTGCCTGGTTCGTACTGCCCATCGCCGGTTCCGTCGCTATGATGCTCGCGCTTCCTGGGTTCGACGGGAAGACGCTGTTCGGCATGCTCTTCCCGGTCGTCTGCGCTGTCGGATTCTCTGTTTGGTCAGTGTTCAAACGAACGCCTTCCGCTCGGGCCTACAGCGTCGTGCTGATCCTGTTCATCGGGATCAGCGTCTTTACCGGCGGACGGTTCCTCGACCTCTTCTTCTTCGTCTCGGTTGCGGCGATGCTCGTCTTCCTCGTTGCGCAGCAAGCCATCAAGCTGCGCAATGCTGAAGTGCTGGCCCAGGACTTTTCGGCGAAGGCGAAACGGTTGGAGCAAGCCCTCGCGGAGGCCACGGCGAATCGTGACCTGCAGACGATCGATGTCAAATCAGGCAAGCGGACAGAAGCCGTTCCCGTAGGGAGCATTATCCATTGTCAGGGCGCGGGAGACTATGTTGAGCTCAACCTGCGGGATGGCCGGCAACTCCTGGCGAACTCAACGCTCGCAGACCTAGAGAAGCACCTGCCCGCAAATTTCCTCAGGGTTCATCGTTCTCACATCGTCAACACGGCGGAGATCACGAGCCTTGCTAGGGAACCCAGTGGGGTGGGCACGCTTGAACTCAAGAATAACTCGTCCGTACCCGTCAGCAGGCGTATCCTTCCACGAGTACGGGCTGCGATTTAGTCAGTGGTCGCCAGAGAGGACTATTCCGCTTCACGCAGCAACAGGCCTGCGCCGCCATCTTCTAGACTTTTTTTCAGTGTTCGGAATAACGCAGACTTCTGGATCGGTTTCTCAATGAACGCATCAAAACCCTGATCAAGATAGTGCCGAACTTGGTCAGGCATGGTGTCGGCGGACACCGCAATGATGGGGACGGACTGTCCCCGTTCACCACATGCTGTCCGGATCCTCGTCATCGCCTCGACACCGCCCATCTTAGGCATATGAATATCCATAAGGATCGCGTCGAAATCGCCGCACTTAAAGGCCTCAATCGCCTCGTATCCGTCGTGGGCTGCAACGGTGGTCGCGCCCTGTTTTTCCATCAGTGTACTCAGGATAAGAAGGTTGGTCGGATTGTCGTCCACAATCAAAACGCGGACACCGGGCTCAAACATGTCCTCGCGCTGAGCTTCGCTCGCTTCGTCAGCAACAATGCCCACTTTGTCGGCGGCAGTGGCTGCACGAACTGGGATTGAGACAATCACTTCCGTGCCTTGCCCCAGTGCGGAGGTGATTTGCACCGTACCCTGCATGGCGCCGACAAGGCGATCGACGATCGAAAGCCCGAGCCCTGTCCCTCCGTACTGACGCGTAATCGACGAGTCGGCCTGCACAAACGGCTGGCGGATCTCGGCCAGCCGGTCTTGCGCAATGCCGATACCAGAATCTTTCACAGTTAGCTGAAGATTGCCCGCGTCGGTCAGCGAGCATCTGACGACGACCGAACCTCTGTTCGTGAACTTAATCGCGTTCGAAACGAGGTTGTGGAGCACTTGCTTGATGCGCTGGGGATCGCCCATCACAGTGCCCGCCTCGCTAGGCGCCGGCTCGACCGCAAGCTCCACACCTTTCTGTTTCGCAGAGATCGAGTGAATTGACTGGATCTCGCTCATCACCTCTCGGAGCGAGAATGGGATTTCCTCAACTTCGACAATGTCAGCGTCGAATTTTGAGAAGTCCAAGATATCGTTCAAGATCGACATCAAGGTATCGCCAGAGCGGACAATCGCTTGAGCGAGTCTTTGTTCCTTAGGCTGAAGATCCCCGTCCACGAGAATGTTGGCAGCACCCAGAATGCCGTTCATTGGCGTACGGAGCTCATGATTCATCGTTGCCACGAAACCAGATTTGGCCTTCCCTGCTGCTTCAGCAGCAGTGAGCGCGACCTGGATCTCTCGATTGAGCTCCGCCATATGCTTTGCATCAATCTGTGCACTGATGAGCTGTGCAATGGATGCGATGAAGCCAATCTCGTCGGCCTGCCACTCACGCACTTCCCCGACAGCCTCACAGCAAATCACACCAAAGCCGCCTGAATGGTTCTGCAATGGGGCGTCCAGCAAGGACTTGATGTTGTGCGGCTTGAAATAGCTGTCAGAAAACTCCCGCGTGGCCGGATCTGTCTCAGCGAATGGGGCCGAAATCACACGAT
>JBCCTF010000108.1:0-13195 GCA_039198765.1 Pseudomonadota bacterium | reverse complement strand
CATGGCCCGGTGAAGCGCGCAGATGTCCTGTGTACAACTTCGGATGGCAGACAGTATGCGTTGGACGTGAGACACATATGCCCTGCTGCGCAAATGGACCCCCTGCAGGAAGTCCATTGTGCTGAAGTCCGCAAGTGCCGGGAGTACAATGTCACGCATGACCAACCATTGCTGCCGGACGACGTGAAGGTTGTCCCGCTGATTCATGGAACGAATGGCATGCTGGGAGCGGCCGCCCGCCAGTTCCTGGGAGACATAGCCCTTGGTGATGTTGCGCTGGAACCACGGGAAGATCTTCTGGAAAAGCGGCGGCGTCGCCCTGAACAGTGCAGTATCAGCAACGCACCCGGGGTAGAGCGACGAGAACACGATGCCCGATGAGCCGTGGTACCGCTGGTGCAACGCGCGGCTGGTGATCATGTTGCAAAGCTTGCTGTCTTTGTAGGCCTTGCCTGCACGGAACGGCCGGCCGTCAATCATCGCCACAGGATCGCGGAATCCCGCTTCAAGTCCCGAAAGATCACCGAGATTAGCAGGTGCAGGGATAGGGATCTTGCCGCCGAACTCCTCACTATTCGCGGTCACCGTTCCAAGCGTGATCAAGCGCGGATGGCGCTTCGATTTCTCCAAATCAGGCAACAGCGATCGAGAAAGCAAGAAGTGGCCGAGATGGTTCGTCGCGACGGTCAGCTCATACCCCTCTGGCGAACGGCGCGGCTGCTTCAAAAGGGGCAAGTAGACGGCCGCGTTGACCACCAACGCATCGAGGGGCAGATCCATCTTCCTGAAGCTTCGAACGAAAATCCGTACACTCTCCAGCGAGCCAAGATCGAGCGGGAGAAGGATCCGCGAGCACTGTGGAATGCCCACCTCGTCCGCCGCCTCGGCAGCACGAACGAGGTTACGGCAGGCCATGACGACCCGCCAACCGCGATCAGCCAACGCCTTGGAAGCAGCAAGACCGACCCCCGATGAAGCCCCTGTGATGATGACGGTTGGCAAAGATGCTGACGGCATAGACTTCTCTCCTCAACAACACGCAGGGCGGCGGTAACGTCCCTCAAAGGCGCATCCTGGGCCGCTCTAGTTGGCGAGCTAGAACGGGAGAACGCCTCGGCAACACGAGGTGCGCGAAATCGACGATTCTGTCGCACCCGCCATTGCCGATTGAGATCGCTGCTCTAGCTTTCCGATGAAGCGCAATGGGAGAAGATTGCAGCGTGTCCGGAGCATCTCAAGCGATAGGCAGTGGGCGTAAACGCGTCCTCCTCCTGGGCGCGACGGGGACCATTGGTCGTGCGACGGCACGAGCTCTTCGCCGGGCTGGCCACGACGTCACCTGCCTTGTTCGAGACGACGCCATTGCGGATGACGATGACTTCATCGGGACCTCCGTGATCGTTGCCGACCCCGCGGATCGCTGGTCACTGGAGGCCGTTGCGTTCGGGGATTCGTCACCCGACATCATCGTTTCCTGCATGGCCTCGCGAACGGGCGCACCAGAAGACGCTTGGGCGGTGGACCACGATGCCCACCAAGTGGTCCTCAGTCTCGCGAAACAGCACGGGGCCGAACAGATGGTGCTGCTCTCCGCCCTCTGCATCCAGCAGCCTGAGCTCGCGTTTCAGCGCGCCAAGCTTGCGTTCGAGGACAGCTTGATCCGCAGCGGCCTCACCTACTCCATCGTTCGTCCAACGGCGTTCTTCAAATCTCTCAGTGGACAGATTGAACGGGTCCGCTCCGGCAAGCCTTTCCTGCTCTTTGGCGATGGCACCCTTACCGCTTGCAAGCCGATCAGCGACCGCGATCTCGCTGCGTTCATCGCCGGATGCATCGACGATCATGCCCGCCACAACGCGATCCTGCCCGTTGGCGGGCCGGGTGAAGCGATGACGCTGCGTGCGCAGGGCGAGATGTTGTTTGAGCTGACGGGACAAGAACCCCGGTTCCAATCGGTTTCGCCGCGCATTTTCTCTATCCTTGCCAAGCTGTTTGGCACGATGGGATTGGTTGTGCCGCCGCTGAAGAAGAAGGCAGCCCTTCTCGAGATCGCGCACTATTACGCAACGCATTCGATGCTCGTGTGGGACTCCAAAGCAGGCGCCTATGACGCCTCGGCAACGCCGTCCTACGGCACTGACACCCTCCGCCAACACTACGCGGCGGTCTTGGGCGGCCGCACGAAAGCAGCGCTTGGCGCCCACGCGATGTTTGATCGCCAGCCCGCTGTCGCGCCGCCCTAAGCGCCAGCATCCGCTCTTCAGCACAAAAAAGCTGCATAATCATCGGTCGCAGGGCACCTGCAACCGTTGTCAAAGGCTGGGCGGATGGCATGAAAAACGTCACAAAGGTCAAAAGCACCGCGCAACGACGCGGAGACAGTGACCTTTGGGAGGGACCGCTATGCCAGGCGTTTTGGCAGCATCCGATACATGCACGCGAGGTCGCGTCTGATGGCAGGTGCAGGAATCAGCATGGCCGCGGGCGAAACACTGCGCGAGAAACCCGCCCTGAAGTTCTGGCAAATCTGGAACATGTCGTTCGGGTTCTTCGGCATCCAGATGGCCTTCGCCCTGCAGGGTGCGAACGTCAGCCGGATTTTCCAAACCCTCGGCGCAGACATCGACAAGGTCGCGCTCCTCTGGATCGCTGGCCCGATTACAGGTCTCGTGGTCCAGCCGATTATTGGCTATTTCTCAGATAAGACCTGGACGCCGCTTGGCAGGCGGAGACCCTACTTCCTGGCGGGCGCGATATTCGCGACAGCCGCGCTGTTCATCATGCCGAACTCGCCGGCGCTTTGGGTGGCCGCGGCCATGCTGTGGATTCTCGACGCAGCGATCAATGTGTCGATGGAGCCCTTCCGCGCTTTCGTCGGTGACCTTCTCCCCAGTCGTCAGCGTGCGTCAGGTTTTGCCATGCAGACGGTCTTCATCGGAAGCGGTGCGTTCTTGGCCTCTCTCGCGCCATGGTTCCTCGCCGAAGTCATGGGCGTTGCCAACACAGCACCCGAAGGCGTCATTCCGCCGAGTGTGACGTATGCGTTCTATATCGGCGCCGTGCTCTTGGTTTTTGCCTTGGCTTGGACAGTGCTGACCACAAAGGAATACTCGCCGGAGGAAATGGCGTCCTTCGAAGCACAAGGCGTCGGCGAAAGCGAAGGCACCCTCGCTCCTCATGCTACCCGCCCACGTTTCTTCGCCACATGGGGCGCCATTGCTGTGGGCGTTGGCGCGGCCGCGACATGGGCCATCTTGGCATGCGGCGGCGACAAGCAGTTCTTCATCCTCGCTGGCGGCGTCATCGTCCTAGGATTGCTTTTCCTGGTGAATGGAGGACTTCTCTCCGCAGGCGGAGCTTCAGGATCGCTCTCCGGGATCATGGGCAGCCTCGTCTCGATGCCTCGCGTCATGAAGCAGCTCGCGGTCGTCCAATTTTTCTCCTGGTCCGGACTGTTCATGATGTGGATCTACACCACTCCAGCCGTGACCAGCTTCCACTTCGGTTCGGAAGACCCAACATCGGCACTCTACAACGAAGGCGCAAACTGGGTCGGCTGGCTGTTTGGCACGTACAACATCGTGGCGGCCGTCTACGCGTTCTGCCTGCCGCCCATGGCCAACCGGTTCCGCCGCCGCACGGTGCATAGCATCAACCTGATCGCTGGCGGCCTGGGCTTAGCGTCATTCGTATTCATCCGTGAACCGACGTTTTTGCTCTTTTCCATGGTTGGCATTGGCATGGCTTGGGCCTCAATCCTGACGATGCCTTACACGATGCTGTCCGATGCCCTGCCGCAGAATCAGCTCGGCATCTTCATGGGAATCTTCAACTTTTTCATTGTGCTACCACAAATCATCGTATCCGGCACGATGGGACCAATCGTGCGTGACCTCCTCGACGGGCGTGCCGAACTGGCCCTCGCAATTGGCGGTGTAAGCCTGTGCATCGGGGCTGTCGCAGTCATGTTCGTCGACAGAACAAAGCCTCTGGATCAATCCTGATCCGTACAGAGATCACCCAGCTGCGTTGGCGCGTTAGCCAGCGCGGCAGTAGCTATCGATATAGCTCTTATGGCTGGGCAGCGTGCCAACAGTCTTGACCACATTCTCTCGAATGTGACGGAGCAGACGAACAAGTTCATCGTCGTCCATTTGATCAGCCATCGGATGATAGGTCTCAGGCTCGAGACCTTGACCCAGCATCACTTGCGTCCATGAGTTCTCAGCAAACAGTTGATCATTCTCGCGGAACACCCGGCCCGTCTCTTTGAACAGGTCCAAGCGGTGCTTGAGGCTCTCTGGGATTTCCATCGACCGCACATGCCGCCAAAATTCCGTGTCGGTCCGGTCGGTGAGGTTATAGTGCAGCACGATAAAATCGCGAATGTGTTCGAGTTCGTAGAAGGTCTGCGCATTGAACTCGTCGCGGTCTGCCGCACTCACACCATCCTGCGGGAACATCCGCAGCAGACGGAGGATTGAACGTTGAATCAAGTGAATGCTCGTCGACTCAAGCGGTTCAATAAACCCAGACGACAAACCGACCGCAACACAGTTTCGATGCCAATGGGCACGGCGCGTCCCCGTGCGGAAGCGAATGACCCGCGGCTCTGATCGGGTCTCGCCATCAACACTCTCCAGAAGATGCGCCATCCCTTCGTCTTCTGACATATAGCGGCTTGCGAACACAACGCCGTTGCCTGTTCGGTGTTGCAGTGGGATTTGCCAACGCCAGCCTGCTCCGTGTGCGATCGATCGCGTATACGGAACAGGGTCGCGAACCGACTCCGTCTGCACAGCGATTGCTCGGTCGCAAGGTAACCAGTGGGTCCAGTCATCGTACCCAACACCAAGCGCTTCACCAATCAACAGTGCACGGAAGCCGGTGCAATCAATGAATAAATCGCCCTCGTGGACAGACCCGTCGTCCAGCGTCAAGCTGGCCAGGTCACCCGTGTCGTGCCGCTTAATGTCCGCAATCTTCCCCTCAACCCGCTTGACCCCATGTTTCTCGGCCATCGACCGCAGAAACGTGGCGAGTGCGGACGAATCCATATGGTAGGCGTAGTTGAGACCCAATTTGGGCAAGTGCGCGAACCGGTTCTCCTCCGCCGCAACCAGCTCTAGGCAGTAGTCGCCAAATTCCTCCGCACGCCCCAATTGCTGGCCACGCTTCCAGAAATGCTGAAACCCAGCAGACCAGTGATCCTGACCGGTGACGCCGAACGAGTGGATGTAGCGATGGCCGACCTGTTTCCAATTCTCAAACGAAATGCCGAGCTTGAACGTTCCCGACACCGCACGCATCATCTCGGCTTCATCAATTCCTAAGAGACGATTATAGGTGAGAAGCGTCGGAATGGTCGCCTCGCCAACGCCCACCGTACCGATGGCATCCGATTCAATCAGTGTACAGTCAACGACCTTACCTAAAGTACGCCCGAGGGCCGCAGCGGCCATCCAGCCTGCTGTCCCGCCCCCGGCGATAACGACCCTGGTTTTCTTTTTCTCAGTCATCCCTTACCCCCTAACGATTCAGCCTACTGACGATATAGGCTCGGGTTCTATCCGCTGTGCCAGAGTCAATGGGCCCCAGAATTCCACGTGCATGTTCTGGAACGTGATCGCCCTGGCCTGCCTTCCCTGACCACACGTAGTGATCAAAAAGATCGCTCCAGATCTTTCGCTCGGCCTCTGGAAGATCGCGGAGTGTCATCATCGCATGGTTCAGAACATCTTGGGGCGTGCCCAAATGGGCTGGGACAGGCCGCCACCAATAGTTGAGTAAGATGTTGAAACCGCGCATCGATTCCACGTGGTGCCACCACATTGACGGAATGAACAGCGCATCACCCGCCTCAAGGTCCGCATACAGAGCATGCTCAAACGCCTGCGCAAACCGCGGAAACTTCTCAAAATCAGGCTGCGCGAAATCAATCAGACTGATCGGCCGACCAGCCGGGGTCAGCTCAAATGGACCGACGTAGAGGTTCGGCGTTTGGTCGGGCGGGAAGAGTGTGAACCGGCGGCGACCGCTCGCTACGCAGGCTAAATTTCGTGGAAGGTCGTTATGGGCCGCAATCCGGGTTTTCGTGCCGATCCAAACACTGGCACGGGGAAGGTCATCAGGAAACGGAACAGAGTTTTCATCGTGGAGGCCGGGTAGGACTTCATCGACTTCCGCCGACGCAAGGTAGATCAACGGGCTTTCCCCAGCGGACGTCGCGCCAGCGATTTTCTCCAGAACCTCGCCAAGGTGTGCTCGGCCTTGCTCAACGTTCAGCCCACTGAACTGATCGTTATAGAAGATGCGGCCGTCCATCGCAGAGGAACCTGCCGCAATCGGAACGACAGCGCCGCGATCAAAGAGCTTCAGGTACGAATGGACGGACTCAACATCCCGCATGGCCTGAGAAACCAGCGGCCAGTGCGCAACAAAGCCTTTTAAAATCAGAGGCGTATTACGCTCAGTGACCTCCTCGGGAAGAGCTATCCCTGGCTCATACTCTGCTGTTTCCACAGGTGTGGGCTGGGGCAGATGCGCCGGGAAAGAGAGGAAATCCTCGGACATTAAGCAGTACGCAGACGTTCATTCTTACGGCGCAATAGGCCGGAGAACTGCGCAATCGATGCGACGGACATGAAGAGCGAAAGGAGCATGCCCGCCGCCTGAAGGCGCTCAAGCTCGGCGGCGGAAAGCTGAGCCAGCCGCTCTTCCTTGATGATGTAGTAGCCTTCGAGTTTGCCGCTCGTGCCATCGTCAAGCGTCACATCCAACGCAAACGGCTCAACGAGGTCAAACTCCGTCAACATGGCTGACATAGCGGTGACGTGGGTGTGGGCGCCGTGGACTTCAGCGAGCAGGTTCGAGATGGATTTGAGATACTCCGTCTGCTCACCATCATCAGTGAACAGAGCTTCACCCTCGCTCTCGCTGACGCGCGGGTGGTCGAGGTTGATGTGCACCTCGGGCGCTGGCTCGCCGCCGTCCGTGGCACGGAAGCCGATCAGGAAGGGCTGCATACGAACGCCAAGGGGGAGATAATCAGCGTTCCATCTTTCGCCATCGAGGAAGACGTTCTCACTCCGCTCAAAACCAAAGAGCGCCGTGGGACGGAAGAGGCCTGTATCGCCCTCTTTCGCGAAGACGACGGGATAACTCGCCTGAAGGCTGCGGAACTCGTGCGGGAACACCGGGCAAGCCATGATGCTATCGCCCAGGAGTGCGCTGCGCTCTGTCCGAACACGGATCGCCTTATGCTCAATCGGGCTGAGTTGGACGTGGCGGCTCATGGTCTTTGCCTCCTCATGACCGCGTAAGGCCATGATTTTGAATATGGTTCAGCAACTGCCTGTGCCCTGGCAGGCCCTCGGAGAAGCGGCGCTGTTTGGTGTTGATGGCGTCGCGGTGCATGCGCAGAAGGGCTTCTTGTCCCCGGCGCCGCGTTGTCGCTGGCATCGCCGTTGCGAATCCCATGCCGTAAAGGACGTACGCGTAGCTTGCCGCGGGGAAAATCTCTTGAGTCTGAGTGAAGTCCTCTCGCGACGGCGGCACGGCCTTCCAGCGCTCCATCAGCTCAACCAAGCGATCGGTCCACGTCGCTTGATCGCGATGGGCCATCCAATAGGCTTCTTTCCGTTCACTGAGGATATAGTGCGCCTTCAAGAAGTCGACGATGCGTGACCAGCGGTAGGATGCGCGCGCGTTGAAGCGCTTTGCTGTTCCCTGCATCGCGCTGCGTGTCGGCGGGAGGTTCTCGCTGACCATACTCGCGGCGAGTTCGATCATCACGATCGCTGAGGCCTCGAGCGGCTCTACGAAACCCGCGGACATGCCGATTGCCACGCAATTTTTGACCCAAGGGGTCTCGCGATAGGCCGAGGTAAACTTGATGAGACGCGCATCGTCAGCAGACAGATTTTGTCCCGGGGCCGTGCGGTCGAGATAGCCTTGCAGATCTCGGCGAGCGTCGTCTTCCGAGATGAAGTTGGAAGCATGGACATAGCCAACACCGCGGCGCGTTTGCAGACCGATGTCCCAGACCCAGCCGGAGCTGAGCGCAGTGCCATGGGTCTCTGATGCAACAGGCGCTTCTTGATCTGGATACGGAACATGGCAAGCCAAAGCGCGGTCGTTGAACAGCACATCCGAAACGTCGGTCAGCGGAGCGCAGAGTGCATCGCCAACGAGCAACGATCGGCTTCCGGTGCAGTCGATGAACAGATCCGCAGCAATTGGCCCGTGTTCGGCGGTGGTCACCCGGGCAATATCACCATTCTCGCCTCGTTCAGCACCCGTCACATCAGCAAGAATATGCCGCACACCGAGCTTTTCCGTGGCATGCTCGCACAAGAGCTCTGCAAATGCAGGGGCGTCGAGGTGATAGGCGTAATTGGCCACCGCCGCATATTCAGGCGTGCCAGCTTGCTTCGGCGCTAAGCCAGCGCGGCAGACAGCGGGCTGATGGCACACAGCATCAGCAAACGGAACATCCGTACCCGCACTTTGCCAGAGTCTGAGAAGATCAGCATCATCTTGGCTCGGCGGCGCTTCAAACGGATGGAAATAGCTGTCAGCAGCCGACCCATCGCGCCAGCCGTTGAACCGCGAACCCTGCTTAAAAGCTGCGTTACAGCGGCGGATGAACGTTGTTTCGCTGATGCCAATCCGACGGAGCGTATCGCGCAACGAGGGCCACGTCCCCTCCCCCACACCGAGGATCGGCACGGTCTCCGACTCAACGAGCGTGACGCGAAGTCCGTCTGGTTCAGAGGCGCAGTGGTCAGCGGCAAGGATCGACGCGGTCAGCCATCCGGCCGTTCCTCCGCCTACCACCACAACACTTGTTATGGGCTTGTCGCCACTCACTGAACGCTCACTCCGTACGCTTTTTTGTTCTTATAATAGCAGAATACCACACTCACCGAAAAAGTGAGCGTGGCATCCTGTGCACGTTTGCCTAAAGGCCGGCGCCCGATGGAGGACGATGACGCCGACCGACGTACAAGACTAGAAGCGGTAGCGCGCACCGAACTGGTAGCGTGCGCCCGTTTGGGTTGCGAAGTTGATGTAAGCATCACTCCGACCCACCACGGTCCGTGTCTCATCAAGGACGTTGATGCCCTCAACAAAGACGGTCAGCTTCTCGTTCACGTCATAGCTCGCATTGAAGTCGAGCTGACCGAACTCCTGCACATAAAGCGGGTTACCAGCCAGACCGCTCACGCCGATAAACGACGTCAGGAACTGATCACGCCAGTTGTAGGCAAGGCGCGCCTGGAACCCATGCTTATCGTAGAAGGCCTGGATGTTGTAGCTGTCCGAGAGGCCGATGAGCGGCTCCTGAACGATGCCATCCGAAGGCACGGTGTTGTTGTCGAAGGTCACGTCACCATCGACGATCGTGTAGTTAAAGATCCAGCCGAAGCCTGAGTCGCCGAGCAGGTGCTGCCAAGCGAATTCCCATCCGTCTACGGACTTTGTCTCGTCCGAGTTGACCGGCTCTTCGATCCGAAACGGAACGAGCGGATCCTCGCCGGGCACACCGAAGATGTTGCCGGTGACGAAGCCGTTTCCATCAACGAAGAAGACTTCAAACGTGGAAGGATCGGAATTGTTGAAGATCCACTGACGAATGACATCGGAGTCTTGCGAGCCCGTTGCCGCCACAGCGTCGTTGAAGCGTTGGCCACCGATCGGCGTTGCCACATCGAACGGCGTTTGACCTTCGACAACCGTGGTACCGATGAAGTTCTCGACCTCTTTGTAGAAGTAGCCGAGCGAAATGTAGCTGCTGTCACTGTAGTAATATTCAGCAGACAGATCGATGTTCCGCGACAGGAACGGCTCGAGACCTGGGTTACCCCGGCGCCCCGTACCACCATCGAGACGGAACAGCTGATCCACCGTCTGACCGCCTTGGATATCAGCGTAGCCAGGACGCGTCATCGTGTGGCTGTACGATGCACGAAGCAGCACGTTGTCCATCGGCTGGACCTGGAAGTCGACCGCTGGGAGCCAGAAGTCGTAGTCCCCTTCCAGGCGCGTAAAGTCACGGTTTGCCGGATCGTTCAGACCCGTCAAACCAAACTCGTTCGCCGCGACCCAAACGGTCCCGGTCGGGAAGCCAACAAGCGCTTCCGAAGTGACATCCGTTTGCTCGTAGCGGACACCGCCGAAGAGCGCGGAAGGCATGTTACCGATTTCGAATTCAGTGTTGATCTGAACGAAGGCGGAGAAGCTTTCTTCCTCCGTACGCCGATCAACCTGAACCGTATCTGCCGTACACACGCCGTCACCGCCGCACAGCGGCTCAAAGCCTACGCCGACGCCGTCGGCAACGTACGGACGGAAGTTCGGATCATCCATCACTTCAATCAGGCGATCGAAATCGACCACGAAGAAGTCTTGGAACGTGTCTTGGTAGCCCGAAAGCTGGTCGAAGTTGTCGGCCAGGTTCGCGCGCTGCCAGATGTCATCCGGATAATCGTCCGGCGTACCAACACCGCCCCAGCTGTCGCGCTGGTTGTTGGAGAACGTCGAACGGAAGTCGTTCTTCGTCACGGCCGCACCGAAATCGATGCTCGTCACGATGGACTGATCGAACTCGTAGTTACCGAAGACCTGCAGCTGGTCGATCTCTGTACGGATCGTTGAAGCTTGGAAAGTCGAACCGGTGCCGAGCATGCGGCTCTCTGCGATGTCCGTTGCGCCATCGTTGAAACCAAGCGACAGAACCGGAAGCTCATTACGGAAATCAAGCCCTTGGAAACCAAGGCCGAAATCTGCCGTTGAGATCACGCCGGAGCTACCAAACGGGCTGTCGGGACGCGACTCAGCAGAGGAGCTGTGCGCATCGACTGTCAGCGTAAAGTTGTCCGTCAGTTCGTACTCAACGTTGATACCAATCGAGTCACTTTCGCTGATCGTTGCGTTGCGCGACGCACCCATCGACAGGTCAGAGAAGCCCGGTGAGAAGGTCTCGTTGTAGAAGAGAATGTCCGAAATCGGACCATTGCCCCACGCACTTTCCGTGTTGCCATGGTTGAACCAAACCGAAAGATCGTTCGTGTCCGTCTGAACTTTGTTCTGTGAGTAGAAGTAGTCCAGCGTTGCCGTCACGCGATCAATAGGACGCGCTTGGAGAACAACCTGACCGTTGATCCGCTCACGGTCGATCTGTGACAGACCGTAGTTGCCGTTCTGCGGCACAGAGTAAATGTCATCATCGCCCGGGCGATTCTCAACACGGCCACTGTCGGACGGAGGCAGAGTGCCCCAGTTGTTCTCGTCACCACGATACGCACCGCGCCAACCACTCGACGTACCGAACTGCGCAACGCCGCTCTCCCGGTCCTGGTAGCTGGCTACCAGCGCGATACCGACGCGCTTGTCCATGAACGTGTTCGAGAAGATCGCTGAGACCTCGGGGGTCACGCTGGTATCGCCAATCGACGTGACGGAGTCGTCGTAGACGCCCTTCACACCGGCGGAGAACCGCAAGCCAGGCGCATCGAGAGGACGCGCGGTCTTGATGTTCAGTGTCGAGCCGATAC
Organism: Pseudomonadota bacterium; assembly: GCA_039198765.1. Classification (GTDB taxonomy): domain Bacteria; phylum Pseudomonadota; class Alphaproteobacteria; order Caulobacterales; family Parvularculaceae; genus Parvularcula. The sequence goes on along the minus strand of JBCCTF010000108.1, from coordinate 1,637 downwards.
CACCCGTTGGCAGGTCAGCGCGGCCGGTCTTGTAGATCTCAACCGACGCAATGCCTTCCGATGCGAGGTTGCCGAAGTCGAAGCTCCGCGACGAAGGCGCGCCGCCTTCGATGAACGCGGTTGGCATCTGACGACCGTTCAAGAGCACGAGGTTGAACGCAGGGCCGAAGCCGCGAACCGTGACGCTCGAGCCTTCACCGTTCCGGCGGTCAATTGAGACACCCGTGATCCGCTGAAGCGATTCAGCGAGGTTGGTGTCGGGGAAGTCACCGATATCTTCCGCAGTCAGAGCGTCCACAACGCCCTGCGAGTCGCGTTTCAGGTCCTGCGAAGCTTTCAGCGATGAGGCGATACCGCGGACGATGATGACATCACCCTCTTCATCCTCAACCACCGCCTGCGAGAACGCAGGGTTCGCCATGGCCAGGGTCGAAACCCCCGACAACAGCGCTAGAGAGCCCTTAAGCCCTCTCAATTTATCCTCTTTTTTCATTCTGCCCTCCCTATTGGCAAACGTCATGATGGACGCGGTTTGTCACCGCGCTTGTTGTTCCCACGGACCGTCTGGCGTGTCGTTCCATTCGGCTTGGGTGAGGCAGGCTTTGCCTGTCTCCAGGTCGCCCGTGCATTGCTCAACGCGGACCCAATCAATGTGAAATTCGGACGGAAAAGACGCAGGCTCAAAGCCTGCACCGTTCGACTGTTCAGGAAGCCGTCCGCCCACAGCATAATTGAACATCAGGTAGAAAGGCTGGTCGAACGGCGCGTAGGGCCGCCCGTCAGCCTCGGAACTCTGGGTGTGCCACTGGTCGGCCGTGAGGCGCATGAACAGCTCTCCGTCCACGAACCATTGCATCACACCCTCAGCCCATTCGAGCGTGTAGACACGCCATTCAGCATCAGGCGCTGGCCTGCGCGTTCCCTCGGTCTTTTTCATCCAGTAGGTGTTGTCAGGCTGCAAGCCGCCAAAGTGGAGCGCAGCGCTTGTCCGGGCTTCAATCCCGCCTGGACACTCCTCGCATGGGGTGCCCAGATTCACCGCTTCCATGATGTCGATTTCGCCTGAAAGAGGCCACGTGCCGTAGATGTCGTCCTCGGGCATCATCCAGAAAGCAGGCCACGTGCCCTGCCCTGCAGGCAGCTTCATCCGCGCTGAGAACCGACCATAGAGCCAGCTCTCCTTACCGCGTGTTTTCACCTTGCCGGAGGTGTAAGGCTGCATCCGACGGTCCCGGAGCGATACTCCGGACATGCCTTTTGGATAGGTACGGCCCTTGTAGCGTTCTTCGCGCGCCTTGAGTCGAAGGACACCGTCGGAAACTTCAATGTTCGCTTTGCGCGGCGTGTAGCACTGCCGCTCTTTGTTACCGCCGCCCCAACAGCTTTGCTCAGGAGTCCAGCTGGCGGTATCGAGGCGCTTGCCGTCAAAATCGTCTGACCAAACGAGTGTCCACTGCGGCGCAGCGGCAGCTTCTGCCGCGGTCGCAAGTCCCCACGCACTCACAATGGCCAGCATAATGCCGGTCACACGCAACCTCCCTACGCGCCCTCTGACGGAGCGTCGAAGTGATAACGTGGACAGGTGGGCAATCGCGCTCAACTGATTTGCGGCGAAACGGGCTCTATGAGCGGTGAAT
>JBCCTF010000107.1:0-13201 GCA_039198765.1 Pseudomonadota bacterium | reverse complement strand
GCTCTACGCGTTCCTCCACGGACGACTTGGCCTCTTTGCAAAAGGGCATGATTGCGAGGCCCACGGCGGCCGGCACGAGTGGTACAATCTCGATAACGAACACTCCGCTTGCTACTTCTGCGAGGTGGTGCGGCCCGGTCGTCTGTGGGAAGACGTGGAAACCGTTTCAGACGCCTAACGCCCCGAGAGGACAAGCGCTCCGCTGACGTGATCGGCAACGCTGTACCAGAACCAAAAGGCCGCCGTCAGACGTAAAGTGCAGCAGTGAGTTCAACCTAAGACGCGACCGCAGGCTCTAGGCGCTTGAGGTTGTCGACCTTGAAGCTGCTCTCGGCATCACCTGTGTTGAGGGTGGAGGCGCGTTCGAACATCAGGACGATGGGCGCTTCGGTTAGGGCGCGGGGGCGGTGCTCCACGCCTTTGGGGACGCAGAGGAAGTCGCCTTCGCCTAGCTCTTGAACGCCGTCGCGGAAGTCGATGGCGATGCGGCCTTTCAGGACCAGAAACGCTTCGTCTTCTTCGGGGTGGGCGTGCCAGTCGAAGGCTGGGCCGAACTTGGCGACCTTGACCTGGGCTTCGTTCACGTCGCCCACCACGTGGGGGTCGAACAGCGTGGTGATCTGCACTTCGGCGGCATCGGCGATGCTGATGACGCGAGGGGGCATGGCGGGCTCCTCCCTTAATCCGAGCCTGGTGACCGTTCGTCGCAAAACCGATTGGGTGATCGCGGACGGCTCCCCATGTGAGCATGAAAGGAGCGTTTGTCCTATGCTGTTGTTATCCGTTCTGGCCCTCGGGTCGCCCCTCCCCAACCTCGAAGACACCACTGCGATGATCGCCGAGCGCGATGCGGTGCTGTTCGAGATCGCATTTGAGAAATGCGAGCCGGAGGCCTTGCGCCGGATGCTGGATGACAAGTTCCGCATGCTGCACGATCTGGGCGGACGGGTTGCGGGAACGGCGGATGCGTTTGTCGAGAACTACGCGAGCGATTGCCAAGGCAAGGTCGCAGCTGCCTACCGGAACAAGCGAGAGCACGTGGAGGGGAGCCGGAAGGTGCAGCTGCTTGGTGATTGGGGCGCGCTTGAAGAAGGCCACCACATCTTCATGGAAAGCAATGGCGGTGGGCCGTGGGTGAAGACCGGCAAGGCCCGCTACATCCACGCCTGGCGGTGGACGGGAGAGACGTTCGTTCTCGATGAGAGCTTATCGGTGGACCACGGCCCCTATGAGGGCGAGCACTAACCGCCTATTCGGCAGGCACGGCTTTCGGCACCGGCGCGCCCATCGGGTCGCCTGACATATCGTCCGTGCCCATCGCTTTGTCCCAGAAGCGGAAGTAGAGGCCGTAGTTCCGCTGGAATTTGGTGTGGTGCAAGTTGTGGTGCCGTGCGGTGATCAGCCAACGGCCCACGGGCCCATCAAGGAAGCTCTTCGGGAAGATCTCCCACCCTGCGTGGTTGATGACGGCAGAGATCGTCGCGAGCATCACGAAGCCGCCGAAAGCGCCCACGTGCATCGGGATAAAGAACGCGAGCGTCGGGATCAGCCAGCTGGATATGATCGCTTCCCACGGGTGGAAGGCGAAGCTTGCGAATGCCGTGGGCTGCTTAGAGATGTGATGGGTGTGATGGGTCGCATTGTAGAACCGCGGCAGGTGCATCGCCCTGTGGGTCCAATAAAAGTACGTGTCGTGAACAATCAGGAGGAAGAGGATCGCCCCTGGGATCCACATCCACTCCAGCGGCCCTTCAGGCATCCGCCAGTACAGCGCCGTGCCGCCATCCTCGAACGCGTCGATCAGCACCGCGGCGGGGAACGCGAAGATCATCGACGCGGCGAGCGCCGTCCGCGCTTCACGCCAGACATGCTCTTTACGCGGAGGGTTCTTTGCGAGCCGGAACGCAAAAGAGGCAGGCTTGCGCCTGCCCCAGAAGTAGCCGTGCACAGCGCCGGCTATGATCAGATACCGCAGCAGCATGGGGCCGAGGAGCCAAAGATAGGTTTCTAGAAACCCAAGCAAGGCCCCTGCCCTTCGCTAACGCCGCAAACCCTTAGGACTTCGGCAGCGGCTTGATGACGTCTTCACCAGTCAGGTTAAACCGACGCGCGCGGCGATCAAGGATCGAACGCCAGTTCGCCATCGACATCAGCTGCGCGTAGAGGATCGGCAGCATGTTCGACTTGCGCAGCTCAAGGAATTGGGCGTCGGTCAGGCCGTTCAGCTTGTTTTCGTCCACACCGACGTAGCGGGCGAACGCCTGCGCCTCTTGGCCTTCAGGCGTGTACTGCGCCATTTGCTGGGCCAGGATGTCGAAGCCTTTGAGGGTCTCGGCAAAACGGTTCGTCTGCAGACGATCACGCTCGTAGTTCTGGCAGAACTCCATGGCCTGCTTCATCGCTTCGGACGGCTCGTTGCCTTCGAAGAACGGCACTTCCGGCTCGTTCGTCATGCCTTCGTAGCCAGCGTCGACAATGATCGCCATGCGCATGTTCTCAGGATCGGAGTCTTTGTCCGTGGCCAGAGCAAAAGGATAGCGGCGGATGTAGCCAGGGATGTAGAAGTCCTGGGTCCAGTTACCGTCGTCTTCGACGAACAGGTTCACGTCATCCATCAGGCCGAGCACAGCCAGCGGAACCGGATTTTCGGACGAGCTGAAGATGATCGGATAGTAGCGCATCGCCGTCGTGATTTCCGACAGCGTTATCGGCACAGCGCGCGCGTGGGCGCAGAAGCCAAGAGCATTCTCTGGCTTGGAGATGCCCATGCCGGCATGAGCCTCACGGGTCACAAGCTCAGCGCGGCGGAACAGGTACATCTGGCCTTCGACGGTCGGCGCAGCGCTATCAGGTGGTGTTTGGCTCATGGTTGATCACTCGTTTTGACAGTTGTTCGGATTCTTGAAGATCGCGGATAGCAAACGCGTGCCTCACGTCAAACCCCCAGTGCTTCTATGGTTGAGAGACGATCGGACATCCATGATGCAACCCGCGCGGGTTCCTCCACCGGCAGCATGTGGGAGCCGTCCATATCGAGGACACTGGCGCCTTTATCGCGGGCGCGCTGACGGTCCGTGGTGGTGAAGGTTGAGGCGACTTCAGCGCCTAGGATATCAACCTGGGTGCCGCGGCTGATCACCGTGTCCAGGTGGGGCCAGAAGCCTGAAGCTTGCGCACCAAAGCAGGCGGCTTCCCACGCAGGATCGCATGACAGAACCACGCCGCCAGCCTCTCCGGCTTCGCGGAACCCCTCTTCGATGTACCCAGCAAACGCCTCCTCGTCCCAAGACTTGAAGAAGCCTTTGCGGCGGTAGGCGGCGGCGGCCTCCTCCCGGCTGGGGAAATGCGAGCGGCGCGCAGCGGCGCGGCGGGCCAGCGGGTTCTGGTCGATGGTCCACGCCTTCAGGGGCGTGTTCGCAAGCCAGACGGCGAACGCAGGCAGCACCACAGGCTCGATCATGATGACCTGCTGGGTCGACAACCGCTTCGCGGTCAGGAGCGCCGTGACGGAGCCTGCGGAATGCCCTGCGAGGGTCAGTGGGCCATCGACGCCGCGCTTTTCCAGCTCCGTCGCGACGTCTTCGGCGAACAGCTCCCAGCTCTGCAGTTCTTTGGGATTGGCGGGCAAATCGGTTGCGCCATGCCCCCGCAAGCTGCCTGCGAGGATCAGCCCATCAAACGAGAGCTGCTCCAAGAGGGGCAGATACGCAGAGGCGTTGAGACCCGTTGCGTTCAGAAAGACGAGCGTCCCATCCCGCCCCTTGGATCCCAAGGCGCGGAAAAACATCGAAGGTTCGGCCATTCAGGCGCTTTGGGCGAAGCCTAAGGCTTGGCGCAAGGCCTCCACCTTATCCGTTGCCCGCGGCAGATCGCTGGGCAGGCCTGCGTTGGCAGCGACGAGCCGGTAGTTCGGCTCGACCTTGGCGCTGCGGTAGAGTTTGAAAAGCCAAAGACTGTCCGTCTCTGGAGCCGCGGAGAGCACCTCGCTCCCGCCAAGAGCCGCATTCAGGATAAGGCAAGCATCGAGGGGCGCCTTCCCCTCGCTCAGGAGCTTCTCCAGGCTCACTCGGTGGTCTGCCTCACAGCCCTTATCCCAGGACGACAGGCCCCAGTCTCCCGTGGGCTTGATCAGCATGGTTCTGACCGCTTCGCCCTTGGTGCACCAGGCGACTTCGATGGGCCAAGCTTCGGGCGCTGCGCCACAACTCAACACGCTTAAACATGCGGTCATAAACTCGTTCGCTCCTCCACAACGCCGGGCTCATTTGTTGGATTTGACCCGTGCGTCAAACGCCTTCGCCAGTGCACAATTTCGCTCAGGCGGAGATGTCAGTTCCTATCACGCAACGCATAAACGCCGGTACTCGTGTCCTGTTCCAGATCGACGACAGCGCCATCCTCGCGAGCGGAGCGGCGCTTCCTGAGCCACTTCACGTGGTCAGGGGCTTCGCGCAGGCGCTTCTGAATGGCCTGAACGGCTTTGACGGAGCCCGCAGCAACCGCAGCGGTGGCGATGACGGCAACGAGTGGGTTCATGGCGCAACCATAGCGCGATAAGCTGTCGTTGTCATGCTGCACCGCGTCAGGACAAATCCTTAGAGGCCCAGACGCGCCCGCAAGTCCTCTTCACGAAGAGCGGTCCGCAGAGCATTGACAACGCCGTGGCCAACGCTCGCGCCAAGGGCGCTGAACAGGCCGCCGCGCTTGCCCGAGATCAGGCGAACCTTCGTCTTCTCGCCGTACCGGTCTTTGATGAGCGTCCGCAGGTCGCCAACCTCGTCGACCAGGCCATGGGTCTTGCCTTCGTCAGCCAAGAAGAAATCACCGCTGAAGATCGTCTCGTCAGGTGCATTCAAACGATCCCCGCGGCTCTCGCGCACCATGTCGATGAACAGGGTGTGGGTCTGGCCAAGCAACCGCTCAAGCTTCGCTGTGTCCTCAGGGTTCTCGGGCCTAAAGGGATCAAGTCGGACCTTGTTATCACCCGCGTGGTAGACCCGCCGCTCAACCCCGATTTTCTCGATCGCTTCTTGAAAACCAAAGCCCGCCGAGACGACGCCGATTGACCCCACGATCGCGAAGGGATCAGCCCAGATCTCTTCGCCAGCCAACGCGATCATGTAGCCGCCCGATGCACCGACATCCTCGATGTAGCTGATCACCGGCACGTCAGCGTCTTTCGCGAGATGGCGTGCCCGCTCCATGATCATCCGCGCCTGGGCTGGCGCACCGCCCGGCGAGTTGATGGCTAGAATCACGGCCTTCGATGACTTGTCCTTGAAGGCTTTGCGCAGCCCCTCTTCCACTCCATTGGCGGACAGACCGCGACCTGGGCGCGCATCCACGGCGATCGCGCCGTAGAGCGAAACCACCGTCACGGAAGGTTTCTTTTCACCGACGAACGGCAGGGACTCGCGGATTTTTGACAAAAGGCGCATCATGGCGCGGGCTCCTAATCCAATGGCGATGAAGGGTTCAACAGTGGGCCTTACCGGCGTAAGGCGCGCTTTGCCGCGTGTGAACCTTATGAAAAGAACGCACATAAGCGGATGAAGCTTTTGGGAGTAAGCCATGTCGGTTGCCGTTCAGTCGCACGAAGCCCCTGTGGGCTTGGCGTTCCCTGAGGCAGCGGCAGCGCTCAAGGCCGCATTGGCAGATGAGCTTGAGGCCACCAATGCGGTGGTGCTTGAGCATTTGGGCAGCCGAGTGCCGCTCATCCCCGAGGTCGCATCGCACCTGATCAGCGCTGGCGGCAAGCGTTTGCGCCCGCTGATCACCCTGGCTGCTGCTAAGATCGCTGGCGTTACCGGCCCCAATCCGCGCTATCTCGCAGCGGCGGTGGAGCTCATTCACTGCGCCACGCTGTTGCACGATGACGTGGTGGACGAGAGCAACACGCGCAGGGGCTTCAAGACTGCGAATGTGGTGTTCGGCAACAAAGAGTCTGTCCTGGTCGGCGACTTCCTGTTCGCGCGCGCCTTTGAGCTGATGGTGAAAACGGGCCAGCTTCCTGTCCTCGATATTTTGAGCGGCGCGAGCTGCACGATCTCCGAAGGCGAAGTGCTGCAGCTCGCCACCCAAGGGAACATCGAGACCACGGAAGACATGCATCTCGACGTTATCAAAGCGAAGACGGCCACCCTGTTCGAGGCGGCCGCCCGCGTTGGTGCCCTCGCGGTGGGACCGTCAGATCACGCTGAGGCGCTGGCGACTTTCGGCCTCAACTTTGGCATCGCGTACCAGCTGGTCGATGATGCGCTCGACTACGGGCACTCGACATTCGACATCGGTAAGGACCGCGGCGATGACTTCCGTGAGCGGAAGATGACGATGCCGGTGATCATGGCTTACGAGGCAGCCCGTGACGACCAGGAGAGGGCCTTCTGGCGTGAAGCCTTCAGCGGCAAGGAAGCCAACTTCGCCCAAGCCCAAGCGCTGATCCAGCGCGACGGTATTGGCGAGAAGGCACTAAGCCATGCGCACGGCTACGCAACAACGGCAGCAGAATCGCTGAGCAGCTTGCCAGATCATCCGCTTAAAGAGCTTTTGGTCAGCGTCGCCGCGTCCTCAGCGGAACGGCCCTTCTAACCGCGCTGTCGCTTCGTTCTTCACCGCCATCATCAGCGCCATCACGGCCCACCAAGCCCCTGCAATCAGCAGCGCAATCAGCCAGTAGAAGAGCGGCGGTTGGTCCCCGAGCAAGCCAAGGCTGAGCGCAAGACACGCACTGATCAGCCCACTGAAGAAAAGACTGAGCGCCACAGCCTGATGGGACCAGCCGTGGGCTTTCAAGAGCTGGTAGTAATGCTCCCGATGGGGCTCTGTCAGGCGTGCACCGCGCAGCGCCCTTCGAACGAGGGTCACCAAAACATCCATAATCAGCGGCAAGCTCACCAATGGCAGAAGCCAAAACCCGTAGGCGCCCCCTTCCGTCAGCAGCCCTGACGTAGCGATCAAAAAGCCCAGGGAAAGACTGCCGGCATCACCCAGGAAAATGCGTCCACGGACGGCATTGCAGAGGAGGAAGCCAAAAACGCTCCCCGCTGCGAGAAGCAGAATCCAGAACGATACGCCTGCCACGGTCATCGCTGCGCCGAGGGCGAGGATCGCGAAGCCGCCGATGAGGCCGTTGAGGCCATCCATAAAGTTCACAACGTTCATCATACCGACGATCCAAAACACCGTCAGCGGCAGGGCAAGGGAGAGAGGGATCGTCTGCCAACCCAAGAGCGGAATCGGCACGGTCTGGACCGGGCCAAGGAGGAACGCGGCAAGGAACGCCAGCGCTGCCTGCACCGCCAACTTCACCAATGGCGGCAGAGGAAGAAAATCATCAAGGAGGCCAAGCATCCCCGCGCCAACCGTCAGCCCAAGGAGGACCACCACCTCACGCTCCATAAGCCCGCTGAAAAGGAGCAGCACGCTGGCGAGGAGCAGGCTGGTCAGGACCATCAGGCCGCCCGTGCGCGGGGTCGGAACCGTATGGCTCGACCGCTCCGTGATCTGATCAAGACCAAACCGCGCGCGCACAGCGGCGAGGCAAAGTGCATAGGAAAGCAGCGCGGCAAGCGCCGCCGCTGTCAGGCCCATCACGCTCTCCGCCGGCCACACCACGTCAGCTCATGCTCCCAGGGAGCAACGTACCCGCTTCGGCCCAAATCCCTCGAGAACGAAGCGCATGGGCGGCGTTGTACGCGGACGCTGGCCCGGCATGAAGGGCGTAGCACGTAGCGCCTGAGCCGGACATGCGCACAGCACGCGCGCCGCGCTGGCCACGCAAGCGGTCTTTCAGTGAACTGATCTCAGGGGAAAGCGCCAGCGCTGGCGGCTCCAGGTCATTCCGTGTGCGCTCGAGTGTTTCAACGAGCGGGGCGCCGCGCAAAGCGGCCGAGCTGGTGAGCGGCCGCGGGTTCGCATCGTAGGCTTTGAAAACCGCTGCGGTGGAGATGCCGAAGCCGGGATTGGCGACCACGATGGCCGACGGTTCGACAACACCCACTTGGCTGATGATCTCCCCTGCGCCTTCAGCCCGCCAGAGGCCGCCGCCTGCGATCTGGCCTGCCATACAGACGGGGCCGTCAGCACCCAGGCCACGGGAGGCGAAGATCAATTCATCAGCGGACAATCCAAGCTCAAGCAGTGCGTTGACAAGCAGCATCGCTGCCGCCCCGTCTGCTGTCCCCGCCCCAACACCCGAGGCGATCGGCACTTCTTTCGACAAAAGGAAACGCCCCTGAGGCGCGAGGCCGAGGAGGCCGAAGGCTTTCCAGACGAGGTTGCCGCGGAGAGATTCCTCCGCAAGCTGAGCACCGAACGGGCCAGTGAAATCGATACCCGTCTCCGCTTCAGGATCGTAGCTCAACACATCGCCAATCGTCGGGAAGACGCACAGCGTATCCACGGGGTGGTATCCATCGCGGCGCAGAGGACCCACATGCAGCGAGATGTTGATCTTGATGGGCGCAAAGATCGACGCGGTCACCGCGCAGTCTCCCGCCCCGACAAGATCGGGCTCTCTGAAAAGTCACCGTCCAGTTTCCGCGCTGCGAGAGCACGAAGGGCATCGTCAGCATCGTCGAGCTCGGGCACACGCCGCCACTCAAACCGCGCATCACGATCGCGGCCGACCATGTAATAGGCATCGCCCAAGTGATCCGTGATCACCGCATCGTCAGGCTGAAGCCCAACGGCTTCTTCGAGGTAACGAACGGCGTCTTGATAGTTCCCCCGCTGATAATGCGCCCAGCCAAGGCTATCGACAATCGCGCCGTTCTGGGGCTCCTGTTCCAGCGCGCTTTCGATCATGGCGAAGGCACGCTCTAGGTTGGCTCCGCGTTCAACGTAAGTGTAGCCGAGGTGGTTGAGGATGATCGGCTCATCAGGCGCGAGTTCCAGCGCCTTCTCGAGATCCGCCGTCCCTTCCTCAAACCGGTCAGCCTCCACGCGCGCTGCACCGCGGGCGAAGTAGTAGCGCCAGAGGGAGAGCGGATCGACATTCCACGCCTCAGCCGCCGCAATCGCCTCGGTGGCATAACGATCGGCTTCCGCATACTGACCATCAGCGGCGAGGAAGATGTGCAGCTGCAGTCCCCAGGCCGGATTGCTGCTGCCATCCTTGCGGATGGCTTCTCGCAAGACGTCGATCCCGAGGCTTGCATCGTCAGCCGTCTGAGCACGGACGGTGGCTTTCTCGAGCTGAGCGAAGGTGTAGAGCCAGCTTTCCCGCGGGATGGCATCTGCGGCCGCGACAGCAGCGTCGGCGGTTTCGTAGAATCCGAAGATCAGCATGGCGAGGTAGTCGCCGATATCGTTTCCGTCGTCGGTGCTCCGCGCAAGGTTGGCGAGCGCCAGCGGCACGACAAGTTCCTCTTGCCGCGCCAGTTCTCCGCCGGGACCGGGCATCACGGTGTTGAGCGCCTGTTCAAAGCCGAGCCATGCGAAGCCTTCGAGCGCCATAGCAAAGACATTACGGGCATCACGGACGATCTTCGGCTGCCGCTCAGCACTGCGCACGAATGCGCGCGACTGACCGAGGAGCGCGCCAGTCCGGGTCATGCCCATTCGCCCTGCCCGCATGTAGAGACCGGCGTCCTGCAGCATCCGGCTGTAGATCCGCTGGGCATCTTCCGTACGCCCCGTATCTTCCAGGAAGCGTGCGTAGGCGATCGCGGCAATTTCATTACGCGGAGCATTCAGCGCCTGCCGGTACGCTGTCTCTGCACCGGCGGGATCGCCTTCGATTTCGAGCAGAGCAGCCACATGCATCGGGACCAGGCCGCGGAATGTGCCAGGAGCCTGAGCCGCAAGAATGTTCGTCGCCTCTTCCAACCCCGAGGCTTCATAAGCGGCAGCGCTGCGGAGGAGGACGGCGAGGGACTGACCGAGCGGTGATTGAAGGTCTGCCTCCAACCAATTGAGGACATCATCGTAATCGCCATCTCGCATGGCTGCTGCGGCCAGGGTGATCCGCGGGAGATCCGCCTGGAGACCGGGCTGGAACCCATCGGTGGGGGGAATCGGCTTGCCGACGATGATCCGGGCCTGGCGCTCAGCTTCATCCATCGAGCCCGCGGCGAGCGCGTAGGAGAACGCAAGTCGGTTCGCATCGAGATCATCCCTGCGTCGCGCCACGTCTTTAAAGGCCTCATCAGCCTTCGGCAGGTTGTAATCCTGCGCTGCGTAACGGCCCTGCAGGTACGCGCCCGACAGGGATGAATCATCACCGAAAGCCAGACGAGACGTGCTCGAGGGGTTAGAGGCGCAGGCGGCCACGAGGACCATCAAAAGAGAAAGACGAAAGATCATAGGCGCCGTCTGGCACGCACTGGCCATGGTCACAATCACCCCTTGTGATCGGATCGCTGAAGCACCGTCGCGGCGCTAGCCTGAATTGGCGAGGCCGCCGGCAAGGCGTCCGTCCAAACCAGCTTCGTCAAAGTAGGAATCCACACCGTCAGCAATCGCGTTCACGGCGGACCGCCGCCATGTGGTCGAGCGGAGATTGGCCTCATCCCGGCTGTTCGACAGGAACGCGAGCTCCACCAGCACCGCAGGCACGTCAGGCGCAAGGAGCACGAGCAGCGCGCCGTCCCGCTTGGGATTTTTCACCAGAGGCATCGTCCCGCGCATGCTGGCCACCAGGGCTCTCGCAAGGCGATCATTGTTCTGTTGGGTCGTGGACTGGGCGAGGTCGAGGAGGATGTCGCCCACGCCGTCCTCGGTGGTCACCTCAACATCATAGAGGATGAAGTTTCCCGTGCTGCGGATCTCTTCGCCCATCCGGTCCGATCTGCGTGGGTTGAGGGTGTAGACAGAGCCGCCTCGAAGCGTTTTGTCAGTATTGCTGTCAGCGTGAACCGACAGGAACAAGTCTGCATCGCGATCGCGCGCCAGACCGATGCGGTCCTCATGGGCAACGTAGGTGTCGTCGCTGCGGGTGAGAATGACGTCGTACCCGCGCCGCTCGAGCGTCGATTTCAGAGCTCGGGAGTAGCTCAGCGCGATGTCTTTCTCGAGCGTGCCGCCTGCGCCAATGGCGCCGGGGTCTCGGCCGCCATGGCCAGGGTCGAGCACGATGAGCGGACGCGCCTTGACGATGGTTGGCGCCATCACAGGAGGAAGCGGCGGCAGATCGGCGAGGATCACCTCAGCCCGGCTCGGTTTGAGCGATGGCGATGGGGGAAGCTTCTTGGCGGTCGCTGGCGCCGCTTGAGGAGCAAGTTCAGCGACTTGAACCGCTGGCTCGGTTTGCGGTTCCTTCAGCGGCGCCTGAAACTTCGAGGCCTCAGCGGCAAACACCTGCGGGGCGGCGGCCTCAACGTCGATAACCAGGCGGTGATACGTGATGTCGCCACTAGGCGGCATGATGAAGCTGCGGGACGGTAGCGCTGAGCCTTTCAGCTCGAGGCGCACCACGTTCGGACCGTAGTGCACGGTATCAACGAGCCCCTTGCCGTCTTGCGAGCCGGAACCGCCGACAACTGTAAACCGACCGCCGTCGAGATGGATGACAAGCTCAGGCGCGCCGCTGTCGACGGGACCAATCAGATAGTCAGGTCGCGCGTCGAGATCGAAAACGATTCGCGTCGTCCCCTTCCCGTCTTCACCCAGTCGGATGCTCGCCACCTCAACGCTGCGCGAAGGATCATCGCCCACGGCCAGGAAACCGCAGAGCAGCAGGATCACCAAAGGAGGAAGAACAAGGAGGCGGCGCATCGACACTCTCAGAATACCCTTCGCGGTCGCACACCTTCGATTAATGCGGCGTTAAGTCTGTCCAGCGAGGCTTTGTGAACAGGCCTTCGCTTCCATCGTTCTTGAAGTTCTTCGGGAAAGGGCGCAAAGGATTCTTGTTCAGGTCGGATTTTCAGCGCGCGCCTTGGTGTCGCGCCGGCCCCACGACCTCCCCCGCGGCGAGCCCTTGCGCGGTGGATAGGCAGTTTCGCCGAGTGGACACATGGGCACCCGCGGCGTCTTCCATGTTGGGAGGCACCACCCCTCAGAAGCGCACCCTGGGCCTTAACGCCTGAACGCTGCGCATCCGAAAGACACGCGATGACCTTGCTTTCGACCCCATCTGCGATCTGCCTGACAGGCGGCGCGGTGGCGGCTGTTCGGTCGATCGCCTCCACCAAATCAACGAACCAGGCTGGCCCGGCGACAAGCCGCAGCCCCGGAGACCTTAATGCCCAAAACCATGCTGATCGACGCTTACCACCGGGAGGAGACGCGCGTCGCGGTCCTTCAAGGTGGCAAGGTCGAAGACTTCGACTTCGAGTACGCCTCCCGTAAGCCCCTCAGAGGAAACATCTATCTCGCCCGCGTGACGCGGGTCGAACCGAGCCTCCAAGCCGCCTTTGTTGAGTATGGCGGAAACCGCCATGGCTTCCTGGCCTTTGGCGAGATTCATCCTGACTATTACCAGATCCCGGTCGCTGACCGCGAGGTCCTGCGAAAAGCGGAAGCCCTCGAGGTCGAGCTGGCGCAGAAGCTGGCGGATCTTTCCAACGACGATCACGACGATATCGATCCGGACGAGGACGAACTCCGCGCGTCCGCTGACGACAACGAAGCCGCGGCAGAAGCTGCTGGCGCAGACACCTCCTCAGGTGATGAGCCTGACGCTGACACCGACGAGGCTGAGGCTTCCGCCGAGACTGAAGAGACCCCTGCGGAAGAACCGACGGCGCCTGACTACGCGCCGATGACGGAAGAGCAGGACGTCGGCGGCTGGCACGGCGCTGACGCTGATCTCATGACCACCGTCTCCATCTCGGAAGACGAGGCCAAGCGCGAGGAGGAAGAAGAAGAGGAAGAACTCCTCGCTGAACCGACCGCTGAAGACGAGGCCGACGCGGCAACTGACGATGTCGAAGCAGAGGCTGAGCCGGAGCCGAAGCTGGCCAAAATGTTCTACCCTGAGGTGGACAAGAAGGCTGAGGAAGATGCCGCCGCCAAGGCCGCTCAAGCCGAGATCAACAAGCTGCGTGCCCGGTACGAAGAGGCTAAGCGCGACCGCAACCGCCTCCTCCGCGCCTACAAGATCCAAGAGGTCATCAAGCGTCGCCAGATCATGCTGGTCCAGGTCGTTAAAGAAGAGCGCGGCAACAAAGGCGCGGCGCTGACCACCTATCTCTCGCTCGCTGGCCGCTACGGCGTGCTGATGCCCAACACCGCACGTGGCGGCGGCATCTCGCGCAAG
>JBCCTF010000106.1:0-13371 GCA_039198765.1 Pseudomonadota bacterium | reverse complement strand
CGAGAAGACCTGCGAAGAGCGTGTTCACACCGGGGAAAACGTCGGGCCGAACTTTCTCAAAACCTGCTTTGAGGTTGGAGAGTGGCCGAGGGCTTGGGGCGAGCGCGAGGTGGCCGCCAGTCGTCAGTGTGGTGACCAACATGAAGCCGCCATACATGTGGTAGAGCGGGAGGATGAGCAGCGCGTTGCGGCCACTCTTCTTCAGCACTTCCGGACTGAGCGCCTGAACCTGCGCAACGTTGGTGAGAAGGCCTTCGCTGGTCAGCGCAACGCCTTTTGGAACGCCCGTGGTGCCGCCAGAATAGGCCAGAAAACAAGGGTCTGCGCCCGATAAGGCCTGGTCAATATCCGGCGGGGTGAGGCTTCGCCCTTGGGCAACAGCATCGCGAAATGTCGTGTGCAGTGTACGGATCGGTGGCACCACGCGCTTGACCCGCTTGGCGAGGACATCGATCACCGTCCGGCGAAATGGCGAAAACCCATCGGATGCCGAGAGCATCAGCACCGGCGTCTCCGGGAACGATGCGGCGACCGTGTCGACCATCTCGCCGAAGACGTCAAAGCCGACAAACACCTTCGCGCCGCAATCTTCGAGCTGTCGCTCTGTCTCTCGCGGCGTGTAAAGCGGATTGATGCCCGAAACAGCTGCACCCGCCTTCAGAGCGCCTAGAAGGACGACCGGATAGGAGAGAATGTTGGGCGCTTGAATCGCGACGACATCTCCCCGCTTGACCCCCGCAATGCGGGAAAACCAAGCCGCCATATGATCCGACATCTGATCAAGCTCAGCGTATGTGAGTGAGGCCATCCAACCGTTCGGCAAGACACAGGACAAAGCACGTTGATCAGCATACGTCAGAGCTGCACGCCTGACCAACTCGGGGAGCGACCCAGCCTCTGGTTTTGGGACCGCGTTCGTCATCCTTCCGTTTGATCCCAAGCTGGGATCTTCGACGGAGGTCCCTCCACATCACGAGGGACCATATGAACGCTCATGACCGCGATCAGCGCTTCGACTTTGTGGTCGTAGAACCGCTCGTCACGGACCAATGGCGCATCGAGAAGCAACCCGCGGAGGGATGCTTGGACGAGGAAAACGAGGTTTGCGACACTGGGCGATGATGGTGACGCGGGTGCGAAATAATACTCCGCCGCGTGCTGAAACAAGTCGATCGACCGAATCGCCAAGGGCCGGAGGCTCTCAGCGAGGTCGCTGTCCGTCCGCGCAGCCTGGAATAGCTCGAGCAGGACTTCGCCCTCCGTGCCGCGCACGACATCTCGCCAGATAAACCAGATCAGATCGGACAGGCGGTCCTCTTTTTTCTTGGAGCTGAGTGCAACATCACCCGCGATCCGGTAGACGCGGCGCAGAACGCGATCACCAACTTCTTGAAGCAGAAGGTCTTTCGCTGGGAAGTGATGGAGATAGGCACCGCGCGACACCCCTGCACGCTCCACAATCCGGCTCACCGATGCGGAGGCATAACCCTCTTCCTTCAGCACCATGAGCGCAGCATCGATCAGACGCTCGCGCATGGCTTCCCTGCGCTGTTCCTGGGTTCTGCGAACCGGTACTGCTTCTGCCATAACCCCTTGCATCGTCTTTCTGCTTAGCCCTCCTCCTTAGTCTGCAAAAACGTCGCTTGCGACGCTAACATATATACAGTACGTACTGCATGTAAATGGGAGGATAACGGATGCTCGAAAGAAACCTCTACGATGAAGAGCACGAGCTTTTTCGCAAGACGGTTTCGCGATTCTTCGATGAAGAAATCGTTCCGCACCATGACAGTTGGGAAGAGCAAGGCTTCGTCGATCGCGATGCCTGGACCAAGGCCGGGAAGCTGGGCCTCTTATGCTCAACAATGCCAGAAGCATATGGCGGCTCCGCAGTGGATCGGCGGTACTCCGCTGTGCTTCTTGAGGAGCAGGGTTACAGAGGCATCAACGGTGTTGGATTTGCTCTGCACTCGGACATTGTTGCTCCGTACATCAACAACTATGGGTCCGAAGATCTGAAGCAGCGCTACCTCCCGCTGATGGCGACCGGCGAGAAGATCGGCGCGATTGCAATGACCGAACCTGGGACCGGATCGGATCTCCAAGCGATCACCACAACCGCGCGGGAAGATGGCGATCACTTCGTCATCAATGGCGCCAAGACCTACATCACCAACGGCTGGAACTGTGACTTCGCCATCGTCGCCTGCAAGACAGGCGAGTCAGGCGGTGCGAAAGAAATGTCGCTGATCGTTGTCGATGCGGAAAGCGATGGTTTCCACAAGGACAAACCCTTCAAGAAAGTCGGAATGCGGGCGCAAGACACCTGCCAGCTCACCTTCGACAATGTCCGTGTGCCGAAGGAAAACCTGCTCGGCGGCCCGAACATGGCTTTCATGATGCTCATGACAGAGCTCGCGTGGGAGCGGCTGATGATTGCCATCGGCTGTGTGGCTGCTGCGCAGTATGCCTTTGATCTCACGAAGGAATATACGAACGAGCGCAATGCCTTCGGGAGGCCGATTGCGAAGTTCCAGAATTCAAAATTCAAGATGGCCGAGATGAAGACCGAGATCGGGATCGGCCAGACCTATATCGACCGGTGCATGGAGCTGGAGCTCGAGAAAAAGCTCAGTGTCGAGGCTGCTGCTGCCGCGAAATACTGGTGCTCGGACATGCTGCAAAAGGTTGTTGATGAAGCCGTCCAGCTGCACGGCGGCTACGGCTATATGTGGGAAACGCCGATCGCTCGAGCCTATGCCGACGCGCGCGTCCAGCGGATCTACGGTGGTTCGACCGAGATCATGAAAGAGATCATCGCGCGCACCCTCTAACTTACAACGCCTACGAATTTTCCTGAGACGGAGAAAAGAATGAACGAAGCCTTTATCTACGATGCCGTGCGCACCCCTCGCGGCAAAGGTAAGAAAGACGGTAGCCTTGTCGAGGTGAGCCCGACGGAGCTGAGCCGCCAGGTTCTCGTGGCCTTGCGTGACCGGAGCGAGCTCGACACGTCGCAGGTCGAAGACGTGATTTTCGGCGTGGTTGAGCCGATCGGCGAGCAAGGCGGCAACGTTGCACGAACAGCCGTCTTGGCAGCGGATTACGACCAGACAGTCGGCGGTATGCAGATCAATCGGTTCTGCGCCTCAGGCCTCGAAGCTTGCAACACGGCGGCTGCCAAAGTAATGGCGGGAGCTGATTTCGCTATTGGCGGTGGCGTTGAGTGCATGAGCCGAGTGTCCATCGGCGACGGCGGCATGCCCCTCGCCTCAGACCCGCTCCTCTCACTCCCCACCTACTTCGTGCCGCAAGGTGTCGCGGCCGACCTCGTCGCGACAAAGTATGGCTACAGCCGGGATGATCTCGATAATTATGCCGTACACAGCCAAAAGCGTGCTAAGGCGGCTTGGGACGATGGCCGCTTCGGAAAGTCCGTGGTCCCTGTAAAGGACGAAAACGGTCTCACCTACCTCGACCATGACGAGTTGATGCGCCCCGAAACGGACATGCAGAGCCTCGGTGGGCTGGCCCCTTCCTTCGCGATGATGGCAGAGATGGCGGGCTTCGGCGACGTCGCGGTCCAACGCTATCCTGAGCTTGAAAAGATCGACTACCGCCACCACGCCGGCAACAGCTCAGGCATTGTTGATGGCGCGGCGGCCGTCCTGATCGGCTCTGAAGATGCTGGAAAGAAAGCGGGAATCAAACCGCGGGCGAAATTCAAGACTTTCGCCACGATCGGCAGTGAACCGACAATTATGCTCACGGGTCCCGCCGACTCGGCCAAGCGCGCGCTGGATCGTGCGGGCATGACAGCGTCCGATATCGATCTCTGGGAGCTCAACGAAGCGTTCGCTTCGGTCGTCTTGCGATTCATGGACGAGCTCGAAATCGACCACAGCGACATCAACGTGAACGGCGGCGCCATCGCCATGGGTCACCCCCTCGGCGCAACGGGCGCGATGATCCTCGGCACCGTGGTCGATGAGCTGGAGCGAACCAACAAAGAAACCGCCCTCGTCACCTTGTGCATCGGCGCCGGTATGGGCGTTGCCACCATTGTTGAACGGGTCTGAGGGAGAAGTCGCATGAGCACGGTTGTCCGTACAGAAACGAAAGACAAGATCGGCATCATCACGTGGGACATGGAAGATCAGTCCACGAACACTCTTGGTGAAGCCTCACTCCGCGCATTTGAGAAAGAATGGCGCGCGTTCTTAGAAGACGACGCGATCGACGGCATTGTCGTGACCTCCGGCAAGGACAGTTTCATCGTCGGTGCCGACATCGGTGGGCTTGAAACCATGCAGGCGATGAGCGCTGAGCAGGTGTTTGCCCAGAACCAAGAACTGCACGCCCTGTTCCGCGAGATGGAAACGGCGAAGAAGCCGACAGTCGCAGCGATCAACGGCGATGCACTTGGCGGCGGGTTCGAGCTGGCCCTCGCCTGCCGCTACCGCGTGCTCGCCGAGGATGCGAAGTTGGGCCTTCCTGAAGTGATGATCGGCCTTCTGCCGGGCGCTGGCGGAACGCAGCGGTTCCCCCGCCTGATCGGCCCGCGGGACGCGCTTCCCTACCTCACAACCGGCAAAAACCTTCGTGCTGCTAAGGCTTTAAGCCTAGGCGTCGTGCACGCCGCCGCTGCGCGAGACGACGTGGTTGACGTCGCCGCGGCAGCGATCCGCGACGGCAAGGTCCCCGCAAAAGCACCGTGGGATGAGAAGGGCTTCAAGGTTCCGGGCGATCGTCCGGGTACGTCCGGTTGGCAAGAAGTCTTCGCAGCGGGCGGCGCAATGCTCCGCAAGCAGACGAAGGGCAACTACCCTGCCCCCGAGCGGATCATGGCCTCCGTCTACCACGGCCTTCAGCTGCCCGTCGATAAGGCGCTCAGCCTTGAAGGTCGTCAGTTCACGACACTCTTCATGGGCAATGTCAGCCGCGCAATGATCCGCACCCTGTGGTTTGGTCGGAACGCAGCGAACAAACTCGAGAAGCGCCCCGCCGGTGTGCCGGATACGGAGTTTAGCAAGGTTGGTGTCATCGGTGCCGGCGTCATGGGTGCAGGCATTGCCAGCTGTACCGCGATGGCGGGCTGCGACTGCGTCCTTCTCGACATTTCCGAAGAGGCAGCGCAACGCGGGCATCAGCACGTGCGCGACTATATGAACCGGCAGGTTCAAAAGAAACGGATGACCCAAGAAAAAGCCGACGCGGTGGTCGCCCGGGTTCATCCGACAACGAACTATAACGATCTCGCTGGTGCTCAACTCACCATCGAGGCCGTGTTCGAAGATCGCGGGATCAAGGCCAAAGTCACCGCCGCGACAGAAGCTGCCACCGACGCGAGCCATGTTTTCGGCACAAACACCTCGACGCTTCCGATCACTGGCCTTGCAGAAGCCGCTGAAAGACCAGAGGAGTTTGTGGGCATCCACTTCTTCTCACCTGTTGAGAAGATGCCTCTCGTCGAAATCATCCGCGGGGAGAAGACTTCCGATCACGCAGCAGCTGTGGCCATGGACTACGTGAAGCTGATCAAGAAGACGCCGATCGTCGTGAACGACAGCCGAGGTTTCTATACCTCTCGTGTCTTTGGCACCTACACCCGCGAAGCGTTCTGCATGCTGACGGAAGGCGTTGGACCAGCGCTCGTCGAAAATGCTGGCAAGGCCACCGGCATGCCAATGGGCCCGCTCGAACTAATCGATATGGTCGGCATCGACACTGGCCATAAGATTACGCACGAGACAATCAAAGAGGTCGGTCGCGACGTAATGACCGAGAAAGGTGAGCCATGGCACGCCCTCGACGTCATCGACTGGGTTGTCGAAGAAGCCCAGCGCCCAGGGCAGAAAGCTGGCAAGGGTTTTTACGATTACGACAGCAACAACAACAAGACCCAACTCTGGAAGGACGTGTACGAACGGTATCCGTCGGATGGAGAGCCGCGCGACTTGGAAGAGCTGAAGCGACGTTTCCTCCACATCCAAGCCATCGAGACGATGCGTTGCATGGAAGAGGGAGTTGTGACCGCGGCGGACGATGCTGACGTCGGGTCGATCTTCGGCTGGGGCTTCGCACCTTGGACTGGCGGCGTTCTGTCGTATGCGAACGATATTGGCTTGCCGACATTCTTGCAGGAGTGTGAGGCGTTGGCCGCCAAGTACGGGAAGCGGTTTGAACCTCCTCAGATCCTCCGCGATATGGTCGCGAGGGGTGAGAGTTTCTACTCTGCGCCTTCGGTGGCAATGGCTGCCGAATAGAGCGCATGAGACTCTCGGCACGGATCATTGAGCGCCGTTTGGTGGCACCGTTCGTCACTGCCCGTGGTGTCCGGCGGTCCCAGCGGATGATCCGTGTCGAGATCGAACACCAAGGGAGAGCAGGCGTCGGGGAGGCATCGGGTATCGCTTATCGCGGCGAAACGCCTGAGGCGATGCTGACCTCGATTGAAGGCTTCAAAGCTCTGATTGAAAGAGGTATTTCTCGCCGTGAACTGATCTCCGTCATGCAAGCATCGGGGGCTCGCTCAGCTGTCGACGCCGCGCTGTGGGACCTGGAAAGCAGACCCGAAAGGCCGGCGTTTCTCTCAATCGGACTGAAAGCACGGCCCGAAGCGGTGGTCACTGCTACAACGATAAGCCTTGCCGCACCGGTGACCATGGCGCGGCGAACGCTCGACGTCTCGGATCGAAAACTCCTCAAGGTCAAGCTTGGACGGAATGACGGCTTGGATATCGAGCGCGCCCGAGCCGTTCGCAAAGCTGCTCCCGAAGCGACGCTGATCGCCGATGGCAATTGCGGCTGTCATGCCCAACAACTTCCCGAGCTTGCAGTCGTACTCATGGAGCTGGACTACAAGCTTCTTGAACAACCTCTCCCTCCCGGTTCAGAGGAATACCTTCGGTCGCTCAACTTACCCATTCCTCTGTGTGCCGACGAGAGCTTAAACACCCGCCACGACATTCATCGGCTGAACGACGTTTTTCAGTACGGGAACATAAAACTGGATAAATCGGGTGGACTCACAGAAGCGCTCAGCCTCGCGGATGCGATGAAGGAACGCGGGATAAAGCGGTTCGTCGGATGTATGCTTGGCGGGACCGTCTCCATCGCTCCCGCGTTTCTCCTGACACCCGATGCACAGTTCGTTGACCTCGATGGGCCCCTTTGGATGGCTGAGGATAGCCCACTTCACCGCCTCGACGAACACGGACGATTGCCTGCGCCAGGACCGGAAATTTGGGGGCATTGATGCCCGATATCCGGCTGCCCTACCTTCTCTATCTCGGTGACGCTGGACCGGAGTTTGGCGCGAAAACAGCGCAAGGGGTCCTCCACTGGCGACCCGAAGTTTGCCTCGCTCAAGCGAGGTTACCGGGCTGCGCTGTTGATCTCCGTCTCAAAGATCTATCGTTCTCGGAGGCTGTGGAACGAGGCGCGCGGACACTTCTTATCGGGGTTACCAATCGAGGTGGCGTGCTCCCTCAACACTGGATTCCTCATTTAGAAGAAGCAGTTAAGGCGGGTCTGGATATCGCGAGTGGACTCCACGAGCGCTTGGCCGATGTCCCTGAATTGGCTCGAGCTGCTGCAGACTTTGGGCGACAGTTGCACGATGTTCGCCATCCTCCAGCAAACCTTCCGTTAGCAACCGGGGCGAAGCGAACAGGCAAACGTGTACTGATGATTGGTACCGACTGCGCGGTCGGCAAAAAGTTCACAGCACTCGCCGTCCATGCTGAAATGGAAAGGCGCGGTTTGGCTGCCACCTTCAGGCCGACGGGCCAGACAGGTGTGCTGATTGCTGGCTCTGGAATAGCGCTTGATGCCGTGCCCGGAGACTTTATCGCTGGATGCGCTGAAGCACTCTCACCTGATGCGCCTACGGATCATTGGGATGTGTTCGAAGGACAGGCAACGGTTCTTCACCCGACATTTGCAGCGGTGACAACCGGGCTCATCCACGGAAGTCAGCCAGATGCGCTCGTCCTGTGTCACCAGGCCGGGCGTTTGGAAATGAGAGGGTTGAGCGGGCGAGCGCTCCCGTCGCTACGGGAGACGATTGACGCTCATCTAGCGGCGGCACAATTGACAAACCCTGGCGCAAAGTGTGTCGGCGTGAGTCTGAACACGAACGACCTGAGCGAACGCGATGCACACAGAGCAATTGCGGAGGCGAGCGCTGAGGTCGCATTGCCCGCTACCGATCCCGTTCGCTTTGGCGCTGGAGCGCTCGTCGATGCTCTGATCGACTAGCCTCTAAACGTGACCAACGGCACCCACCCTGAGAGAGCTAGGATCAACCAGACGACACTGAGCGCGACAGCGACGGCGAGGGCGTAGACCTTGAATTTGGGTGCGTCCGATAGTCTGTGTACTGATACCAGACCAGCTACCGAAGTCACTGGCCCGACAAGGCTCAGCACCAACAGGGTGAGGGACGCTGCGGAAACTGACCCCATCGCTGTGATAGCATTCCAGTCGCCCAAAAGGCCCGTGTTGACAAAGAGATACGCTAGGCCGAGCAGCGACGCTCCGCTGACAAGCGCAAAAACGCGGACTGCGGCGCCTTCTCGATTAATCCGCCCAAAGACCATCATGGGAAGCCAAACGACCACGTGTGCAGTGGCGAGAAGGGCGGCGATCAGCCCCGCAGCGACGAGGTAGAATGGCACAACGGCGACCAGCCATTTGGATTTGCTGTAGCCTTGACCTGAAATCAGAACTGGCCTGCGCGAAGCGCTCTCAACGAGGGCAATTGTTGGAATGGAGACACCGTCCTCCGTGTAGAGAGCACCACCGGCCGTGTTCACGGTACGCTGCGGAAGGAACGGGATCACGGGGTCGAACGTTAGGCTTCCTTCCGAAGCTGAAACGTGGACGCTGCCGAAGGTCTTCCAGATCCACGATCGGAGGAGCATGTCTTCCGTGAACGGCTGGTACCAGCCGACCCAGCGCGTAGGATCACTTTCGGGACCAAGCTCGTTGAATTCCTCTGGGGGCGCAATGTTTCTCGTCAGGTAGCCAGCGATCAGTCCGCGGATCCTGTGGCTGGTGCCGTCATCAGAGTTCGCCATGACGACGTAGCCGCTTTGGGTGTCGATGTGGTAGCCGAGGTGCGTGCGAAACCCTTCGGTCGCCCCCCAGTGCCCCTGGAACAGATGCTCACCCTCGAAGAAGCCAAAGTTCCCAAAGCCATAGCCGCCTTTCTCCATACCCGCGCGCGCTGCTGCTGAGTAGACGGGGCGCTCCATGCGTTCGACGGAATCCTCGGATACTAATGTTCCTCCGCGTGCGGCGTAAAGCTCAACGATCTTGGCAAGGTCAGACGCGGTGGAGACGAGGGAGCCACTCGGCCTGATCTCCATTACCCAGACAGGTTGGGTCGTTATGCCGTCATCCGCATAGCTCTCTGACACGCGCGTCTGGTCAACCTCCGACCAAAGGAAGGTGGATTCACCCATGCCGAGAGGCTCGAAGATCCTTGAACGGACGAGATCATCGTAGGTCTCGCCGGTAGCGGACTCTATCGCTGCGGCGACCAAGGTGTGGCCCGAATTTGCATAGGAGAAATAGAACCCAGGCTCCCACCTGACCTTGAGCTTCGGAGCCATCTCATAGGCATAGTCCGTAGGCGACTTATCAGGAGAGGAGGTTGCGTACTCGTTGTACGTTGAACCTTCGATCCCCGCTGTGTGCTCAAGCAGGTGGGCGATGAGTATCGGATGATCGGTAAACGGATTGTCCAAGCCGAGATCAGGCAAGTACTGTGACAGCGGGGCATCGATATCGAAGGCGCCCTCCTCTGCAAGGATGATAGCGAGAAGGGAAGTGAGGTTTTTGGAGGTAGAACCAGCTTTGAAGAGTGTAGACGGGCTCACATCGACGCCGTTCGCGACATCGGCCTTGCCATAGGCGCGGACAAGGACGGTTTCGCCATCCTCGACCACGGCGATGGAGGCTCCGGGCAACACCGCGTCCGCAACCAAAGCCTCTAGCGCGCTGTCCAACTCTTCGAGCGACTGCGGCGTCTCGCTTGCGGACGCTGTGGCCCAGGCGAAGAGCGCAAAACAGGCCAGGAGCCATTTGTCAGCCATAGTTAATTCCAGTACGGTTATACTGTAAGTGAGTTTGGCGCCTGTCAGCGCCTTGGCGCAAGAGGCATCAATGCGGATTTTCATTTCGGCTGATATCGAGGGCATCGCAGGCGTCGCCACGACTAGCGCGACGGTCCCTGGTGGCCACGGTTATACTGATGCCTGCCGGTGGATGACCCAGGAGGTGATCGCCGCGGTGGAGGGGGCGAAAGCGGCGGGGGCAACGTCGTTTGTGATCGCAGATGGGCATGGGGGTGCTGACAACCTGCTCCTCGATGCTTTACCTGATGATGTTGAGGTCGTGCGGTCCTGGCCGCGGCCGCTGGCGATGATGCAGGGCATCGACAGCTCTTTCGATGCGGCGTTCTTCATCGGCTATCATACCGGCGGCCATCATACGGACGGCGTGCTAGCACACACCTTCCGTGGACTGCAGATTGCTTCGGTGCAGGTCAACGGCAAGCCAGCTTCAGAGCTGACGGTGAACGCGATGATCGCCCATGAGTTCGGCGTGCCGGTGGCCCTCGTTACGGGCGATCACGCTACGTGTCAGCATGCGGATGAAGAGCTGAACGGTGTCGTTAGGGTTGCTGTGAAGACGGAATGCGGACGGTATTCGGCGCAAACGCTTATGCCTGCCGAGGCGCAGAAGCGGATTAAAGCTGCGGCGCAGGAAGCCGTGTCCCGCCTGCCGGAGAAACCTCGTGCTGGCGCTGTCGCGTGCTCCGTTCACGTGACGTTCAAGCACCATTGGAATGCGGAGCTGTTGAGCTTTCTTCCGTTTGCTGAGCGTACCGGCCCCTACTCTATCGCCTTCGAGGTGAAATCGGCGTCGGAAGCTGCAGGCGTGTTTAAGTTCATCACCAGCTACCAGCCCCTGCCGCCCGAAGCATGAGCAGTTTGATGCTCACGCCAGAGGTCATCTAGCGACCACAGAAGAAACCCTTCGAGGTGGCCACCTTCCGTTAGGAGCCGTGGAAACGATCGTTGTAACAGCGACCAACAACGCCGTTGCCAGAAAACCGTACGAAGTGTAGGTAACTGCCGCGAGTGGTTCGCATTCCTATTCGCGCGTGATCACGGAAACCAAGATCGAACTATGGCTTCAACCCACGCCACCAGCATCGACAGTGAAAGCGTGTTCGTGCGGATCTTGCGGATCGTGGCGGCCGTTGGAGGTGGCTATTTGCTGACAGTAGCGGGCACCGCTGCGATCGGCGCTGGGCTCGCGTGGGCGGCAGTCCCCACTGGTGAAGCGGCGGCCATCGCATCCCTGTCTGCAGTACCGATCTATCTCGGGGTGATCATCGCCAGCTTTGCAGTCCCCAAACCTGTGATGCTCGCGGCGAGTTTGGTCGTGATTTCTGCCTTACTCGGACTCGCTGCGCCGCTAATCGCGGAGCTGGCGTAGCTGTGCGGATCACCGTGACAGAGAGCTTCCGGCGGTCGATGCACAGGCTACACACCTGGTTCGGTGTGGCCGTTGCCTCTGTCCTGTTTGCGATCTTCTGGATGGGCACACTGACGGTTTTTGATGCCGAGATTGACCAGTGGATGAAGCCTGAGCTGCGCTTTGACCGGTCAGGAGAAGCTCTCTCGCTTGACGACCTGGTGCGCCCTCATCTGAGCAAGATCGAGGAAGCTCAGTCGGTGAATATCAGTCCAGCGAACTGGCGCAAGCCGACCCTGGATATCGGCTACTCTGAAAATGGTGCATACCAACAAATCCATATCAACCCCGCCGATGGATCAATCATTCAGCCTACGGATACTCAAGGGGCGACAGGCTTCTTCTTCGGCTTCCACTTCTATCTGCATCTTGGATGGAAGAACATCGGCTACTACATCGTCGGCATCGCTTCGATGGCGATGCTGGGCCTGACGGTCTCTGGCATCTTTATTCATCGCAAGATCATCGCAGACTTCTTCACCTTCCGCCCACGGAAGGCCCTGCGGCGTTCAACGCTTGATCTTCACAACCTGACCGGGGTTGTCGCCCTCCCCTTCTACATCATCATGCCAATGTCGGGCCTCTTGATCATAGCATCGATCTACCTGCCTTGGTCGCTTGATCTACCGCATGCAGCAAGCGATAGCGCTGAGGCGTCAGGTCATGTTTCAATTGAACGGACCGGAGAGCCGACGCCCGAACTCGTGTCTCTCGATACGCTGGTCCAGCAAGCTGAAGCCGAATGGTCAGCGCGCACGGGACAGGTTGAGAACGCCGACTTCATCCGCATCAAGAACTTCCAGGACAAAACGGCGTATCTCGAAGTCCGCCAGGTTTTCCCCAGCCGCCGGATCGAAATGGACAGATTTATCAGCACCTTCAGGCTTTCCGATGGCGCGCGCCTGAAGAGCTTTGAGTCGCCGCCCGCACAGTCGACCGTCAACTGGTTGTCAGGCTTCCATTTCGTGCAGTTCGAGCACTGGCCCCTCCGCTGGCTCTATTTCCTCGGCGGCCTCTGCGGCTGCACCATGATCGGTAGCGGCCTTCTGTTCTGGATCCGCGCACGGGTTCGCAAAGACGAAGAAGCGACTGGCCCTGTAGCTTTCGTCAGAGTGCTGACCATTGGCTCGACCACCGGTCTCATCGCTGCAACCACCGCCTTCATGCTGACCAACAGACTGATACCCGCAGCTTGGTCGAGCCCTGCCCTTTCGCGGTCCGATGCCGAGGTCGTGGCGTTCCTCGCAGTTTGGGCGCTAGCATTCGTACACAGCGCCACGAGAGGCGGTCGCGCGTGGTCCGAGCAGTCGCTGTTTATTGGCCTCACCGGCCTGACGTGTGTTTTGGCAAATTGGCTGACCACCGGCGATCATATCGTCAAGGCGTCACTCAATAGCCTATGGTCTTTGGCTGGCACGGACGCCGTTCTGATCGCTGGAGCAGTCGTGGGATTTGCGTGTTTCCGAGAGCTTCGGCCCACCGTATACACTGAAGCGGCATCCGGCGAAAAGCTGTCTTCAGAGCGGTTCACGCTCCGCACACAAACCAAAGCCGAGCGCTAAGCAACGTACAACGGCCGGCTTGTATGCTAGGCTAAGCGCAGTGGCGACAGAGGCAGCCGCAAGCATAAATACAGCGGTCACGAGCGACAGCCCGATCGATTGCTCTCCACTGATCACAGCGACGAGCCCGATACAGTAGCACCCGACAAGGACGCGCACCCGCAGCAGGCCTTTTGGTGAAACATGTGTCCGCAAAACAGCAGCCTGGTGTTTCTTGTTTGTGATCGCCAGCCCCGCGGTCACTAAGAGAGCGATG
>JBCCTF010000105.1:0-13408 GCA_039198765.1 Pseudomonadota bacterium | reverse complement strand
GCCCACCGTAACGACGCTCGCGAGAGCCGGATTTCGAATTTCCTGCTCTGGCAGGCGGCTTACGCTGAGCTCGTGTTCCTCGATGATCTCTGGCCTGATTTCGGCAAGGAGCAACTGACCGAGGCGCTGAAGGCGTTCGGCGGTCGCGAGCGTCGTTACGGTGGGCGCAAAGGCGAGGCGGCCACCGCTTCGTGACCTCTGAGGCAGGGGCAGCGCCGGGCAAAGCTGGCCTGCTCCCGCGGGTCCTGACCGCGCTGGTTCTGATCCCTCTGGCTCTCGGTTCTGTCTATGCGGGCGGACGCCTCTATGCGGGCGTCATCGCGGCGATGACCATTTTCCTCCTGTTCGAATGGACGCGGATGGTTGACGGGGCGGAACTCCGCCGCGGTTTCTACGTCCTGTCAGCCACCGCAGCGCTCGCGGCCTATCTGGCGGCAGGTGGCCAGCCTCTTTGGGCACTGGCAGCGACACTCGCTGGGGGGACGGTCGCCACGGTCATCGAATGGCCAAAGCCGAGCCCCCCAAGCTGGCCAGCCGTTGGGGCGCTTTACATCATCGTCCCCGCCATCGCTGCGCTCTGGCTCAGGCTTGATGCGCCAGCGGGAGGCTACATTACCCTTGTCCTGTTTGTAGCGGTCTGGGCGGCGGACAGTGCGGCCTATCTTGTGGGCAAGGCCGTCGGTGGGCCTAAGCTCGTCCCAAAAATCTCGCCCAACAAGACCTGGTCGGGAGCTATTGGCGCCGTGTTCGGCGCCGGGCTCGCGGTGCTCGCCTTGGCGCTGCTCATCAACCGGGGTGAGGCGGGCGGATCGTTCCTCCTCGGCCTCGTTCTCGGAGCCGCGTCCGTCCTCGGCGATGTGATCGAAAGCAGTTTCAAAAGGCGGTACGGAATCAAGGACACAGGCGGCGCGTTTCCTGGGCATGGGGGTGTTTTGGACCGCCTCGATGGCTTCCTCGTAGCGGTCTTGGCACTGGCGGCGATCGTTCTTTTGTTGCAAGGCGTGATTTAACCAAAAGAATGCCTGAAGGGGCCAGTACCATGCTCAACCGCCGCGCCACGATTCTCGGCGCTACCGGCTCCGTCGGCCAGACCACCCTCAACCTGATCAAAGCCGCGCGTGACAGCGGTGATGCGAAGATCGAAGTCGTCGCGGTGACGGCCAATTCGAAAGTGGATGAGTTGGCGCAGGCAGCCATCGACTCAGGCGCACAATTTGCAGCCATCGCGAACCCCCATGCTGGCGAAGAGCTGGCCGAGCGCCTTCTCGGCACCGGGATCAAATCAGCGGCTGGTCCTGAGGCGGTGATCGAAGCCGCCCAAATGGATGCCGAATGGGTCATGGCGGCGATCATGGGCGCTGCGGGCATCAAGCCGCTGCTGGCCGCGGAGGAGCGCGGGGCGGATATCGCCTTCGCCAACAAGGAATGCTTGGTCTGCGCTGGCGATGCCGTGCTTGCTGCGATGGAGCGCGGCGGCGGTCGGCTTTTGCCGGTGGACAGTGAGCATAACGCGATCTTCCAGGTCTTCGACGCCGAACGGCCCCACAGGGTGCGCCGTTTGATCCTCACGGCGTCTGGCGGCCCGTTCCGTGAGCGGACGCGGGAAAGCCTTCGCGGGGTCACGCCTGAGGAGGCTGTGAAGCACCCCAACTGGACCATGGGCGCGAAGATCTCGGTCGACAGCGCGACTATGATGAACAAGGGGCTGGAGCGGATCGAAGCGGCCTACCTCTTCCCCGTCCCGAAAGAGACGATCGAGATCGTGGTGCACCCTCAATCGGTGATCCACAGCCTGGTCGATTACATCGACGGTTCCGTCCTTGCGCAGCTCGGGCGGCCTGACATGACCATTCCAGTGGCCTCAGCGCTCGCGTGGCCTGACCGGGTGCCCACGCCGATGGAGCCGCTGAGCCTAGTGGACATCGGCCGGTTTGACTTCTTCGATGCCGATGAAGAGCAATTCCCAGCCTTGCGTCTCGCCCGCGAAGCACTCGATGAGGGCGGCGTTGCGACCTGCGTTCTGAACGCGGCCAACGAGGTTGCCGTGGCCGCCTTTCTGAAGGGTCACCTGCCATTCCTGGACATCACCGACGTGACTGAACATTGTCTTCAAACTGTGCGACCCAATCACTCCAGCGCGAACCTTGACGAGGTGCTGCTCACCGACAAAACCGCACGCGAACGTGCGTGGGCTCGGGTCGAAGAGCTGGCGCAGCGGAGCTAAGGGCGGGGCATGATCGAAACGATCCTGGGTAATCTTCAGACGACGTTTGTCAGCGTCATGGCGTTCCTCGTCATGCTGCCGCTGATCGTCTTCATCCACGAGTTGGGGCATTTTCAGACAGCCCGGCTGTTCGGCATCAAAATCGATGCCTTCTCCATCGGCTTTGGCCCTGCGCTGAAGTCATGGGTGGACCGCCACGGGACGGTGTGGAAGATCTCGGCGATCCCGCTGGGCGGCTACGTGAAGTTCTTCGGCGATGCGAACGCAGCATCCGCTGGCGCCTCCCAGAACGATGGTCGCGCAGGGACCACCCAGTTCGGCTCTGACCGCGAGAAGCTCGAGAATGCACTGACCGACGAAGAGAAGCGGGTCTGCTTCCACTTCAAACCCGTCTGGCAACGCGCCTGCGTGGTCGCCGCTGGACCACTGGCCAACTTCGCGCTGGCGATCGTTCTTCTCTCGTCGATTTTCATGGCGTTCGGCGAAGTCATCATCGAGCCGATCGTTGGGACGGTTGCTGAGGACAGCGCTGCGGAAGAAGCGGGGTTTGAGCCTGGCGACAGGATCGTGAAGCTGAACGGAACGGACGTTCGGGATTTTAACAACATGGCGGCGCGGGTGAAGCTGTCCTCGGGGACTGAGCTGACCTTTGACGTGGACCGCGGTGGCCAGGCGATCGAGCTGAAAGCGACGCCGCGACGGACGGTGCAGACCGATGCGTTTGGCAATGAGATCGAGGCAGGTCTCCTCGGCGTTTCCGCAAGCGCTGATGGCCTCAAGCGCGTGCGCTATGGCCCCCTCCAGTCGATCGGTGAAGGCACCCGCGAGGTGGGCCGGATCATTGCGATCACTGCCCGCTACTTCGGACGTCTGATCCGTTTGAAAGAAGATCCGAGCCAGATTGGCGGTCCGATTCGGATAGCTGAGTACGCGGGGCAGGCTGCGACGTCCGGATTTGAGGAAGGCACCGAGGCTTCGCTCTGGGACCGGTTCCTCGTCAGCGGCACGAATTTCCTGCAGGTGGCGGCGCTGATCTCGATTTCTGTCGGATTTCTAAACTTGCTCCCCGTTCCGGTTCTGGATGGTGGGCATCTCGTGTTCTATGGATACGAAGCTGTGGCAGGCAAACCCATGAACGAGAAGGTGCAGGGCATCCTGTTCCGGATCGGGCTTGCGTTGGTCTTCACGCTGATCGTGTTTGTGGTGGCAAACGACGTGCTTCGGCTTTTGAGGCCCTAGCGGCGAGAATGGACTTGGCTTTGACGATCCTTCCCCTGAAGTCCGCATCGCTCCGAGCGCTCGTAGCCGTAGCGCTCGCGGTGCCGCTGTTGCTCGCGCCTGCCCACGCGCAGCTGAGCCAACAGCAGGCGCAGCAGCCCCAGGTGCAAGGCGAATTCTCCACGCTCATCCGAACGATCTCCGTGCGCGGCAACCAGCGGATCGAGAGTGAGACCCTCCGCTCCTACCTGCCCGTCGAAGCGGGCATGTTTGTGGATCAGCTAACGATCGACAGCGCGCTGAAATCGCTCTTTGCGACGGGCCTTTTTGAGGACGCGCAGATCAACTTCGATGGTCGCCGCGGCGTTCTCGAAGTGGTCGTGCAGGAGAACCCGATCGTCAACCGGATCGTCTTCATCGGCAACAAACGCACCGACGAAGATAAGTTCACGGAAGAAATCGAGCTCGAACCGCGGGCCGTCTACACCCGGGCGAAGGCCCAGGCGGATGCTCAGCGCATCATCGAAGTCTATCGCCGGTCAGGCCGGTTCGGTGCGACCGTGACGCCGAAAATCAAGCGCCTCGCCCAGAACCGGGTGGATGTGGTCTACGAGATCGACGAAGGGCCGAAGACCGGCGTGAAGTCGATCAGCTTCCTCGGCAACGAAGCGTTCTCTGATGCTGAGCTTCGCGGTGCGATCCTGACGGCGCCATCGAAGTGGTGGAACATTCTCGAGAGCAACGACAACTACGACCCTGATCGGCTCGAATACGATCGCGAGTTGCTTCGTCAGTTCTATTCAAAAAATGGGTATGCGGACTTTTCTGTGACGTCGGCGGTTGCCGAGCTCACGCCTGATCGGAACGACTTCATCATCACCTTCGAGGTGGATGAAGGCCCGCTCTACAAGTTTGGCAAGGTCGATGTGAACACGACCCTGTCCAAGCTGCCTGGCTACGCTCTCCGTGCACGGATTCCTATCCGAGAAGGGACGACCTTCAACTCCGAGCTGATGGAGAAGGCGGAAGAAGCGCTTACCTTTGCGACTGGTGTCGCAGGGTACGCGTTCGTGGACGTCAATCCCCGCTTGGACCGGAATCCTGAGACCAAGACGGTCGACGTGACGTTCGACGTGAATGAGGGCCCCCGCGTCTACGTCGAAGAGATCAACATCAACGGTAACACGCAAACCCTGGACCACGTGATCCGTCGCGAGATGCGGATTATTGAGGGAGACGCGTT
Source organism: Pseudomonadota bacterium (assembly GCA_039198765.1). Classification (GTDB taxonomy): domain Bacteria; phylum Pseudomonadota; class Alphaproteobacteria; order Caulobacterales; family Parvularculaceae; genus Parvularcula. The sequence goes on along the minus strand of JBCCTF010000105.1, from coordinate 8,723 downwards.
TAACCGTGTGCTGATCGATCGATCGGAACGCCGTGTGAAAGGTCTTGGCTTCTTTAGCGAGGTGACCGTTGAGGAAGAGGCGGGAAGCGCGCCTGACCGCACGGTCCTGAACGTTAATGTGGAAGAGCAGCCGACCGGCGCGTTCCAGATCGGCGGCGGCGTCAGCTCGAACGACAACTTCATTTTCAATGTCTCGGTCGAACAGCGAAACCTGCTTGGTCGTGGGCAGTATGTACTCCTTGATTTGCAAGCCGCCCAGCGGACGAACCGTGTTCAGCTCTCGATTACAGAGCCTTGGTTCCTTGGCCGGCGGTTGCGGGCCGGTGCGAGCGTCTTCCTCAACGAGACGGACTTTGAAGAGGCGGGTTTCGTCTCGAATTCGGTGGGCACCAACTTCAACGTGGGCTTCCCGGTTTCTGAATTTTCGAGCCTTCTGCTGAACTATGGTTTGCGTTGGGACAATCTCGAGCTGACCACGTCGCAGGCTCTGCCGCCGGATCTCCAAGATGCCTCTGAGGCCGAGCAGATCGCTTTCGTCGAAGACAACTTCACCAATCCTGGTGCGGATATCGAAATTATTCCAATCCGTGTACGTCTTAATGATGGAAGTATCGGCACTCTGACTGGTTTCCGTGTTGATCGATGCGATGTGCGCGGCTTTGAACGTGATCTGAACTGTGAACGAAACGGCGAGTTCCTGACATCGCAGGTTGGCTACACCTTGCGGATGGACCGGACGAACGATCCGATTGTTCCGTCGGCAGGTTGGGACCTAGCGGTCAGCCAGGGCTTCGCGGGCCTTGGTGGCAACGTGAACTTCCACCGCACGACGATCCGCGGTGGTGTTTACAAGCGCCTGCCGCTCCGCCTGATTGGCGCTATCAAGCTGAACGCTGGTTACATCGACAGCTTCAACAACGATGGTATACGGACGAATGACCGTTTCTTCCTCGGCGGCAACCGCGGCTTCCGCGGATTTGATGTCGCCGGTGTTGGTCCCCGTCTGTTCGGTAGCTCCAGCGGGACGCGCCTACAGGGACGCGGCCAGGCTGTTGGCGCGAGGGCTTACGCTATCACCTCTACCGAGGCGCTTCTGCCGCTGCCGCTGCCGCCAAGCTACGGCATTCGCGCATCGCTCTTTATGGACGCGGGCTATATCGGGCTGACCAACGAGCGTGACCAGGAGCTGTTCAACGGACCCGGCGCTCCGTTTGTGTCTGAGACCGGTCAGCCGCTTGGCAACTTCTTCGGCGACCCAGTTCCGCCGGAGTGCGACGCGTTCGTGGAGGTCGACGACTTCGACGGCTTCGCCCAGTGCGCTGACGGGTTCCTCGACTTGCCGCTGCAGGATGATTTCCTTCCGCGGGTCACGGCTGGCATCTCGGTGAACTGGAACTCGCCGTTCGGCCCGGTCCAGATCGACCTCTCCGAAGCCTTGGTGGTGGAAGATTATGATCGACCGCAAAGCTTCCGCTTCTCAGCGGGCGGCCGTTTCTAGGCCGGCTGTTTCCGGATAACGGATAAGATAGAGGACCGTGGATGGATTTTTCGCGGTCCTTTTGGCATGGATAGAGCTCAGAAGAACAATAACCTTGGGGGCAAGGAACGAAAAATGACCATCAAAAACATCCTCGCGGCAGTGCTCGCGACTTTCGCAGTGTTGAGCGCAGCAGCGCCCGCCATGGCGCAGCGGACCACCGTTGTGCTGATCGATCGCCAGAAGGTCGTCACGGACAGCGCGGCGTTCAAATCGATCCAGAGCCAGCTCACCGCCATCCGCACCCAGGTGCAGACCGACCTTGAGCGTAAAGAGGCCTCGCTCACCCAAGGCTTGCAAGCTCTGCAACAGACCCGCGAGACCCTGAGCAAAGAAGACTTCCAGCAGCGCGCAGCAGCGCTGACCCGGCAGGAGATTGATCTTCTCGCCCAACAGGAAGTTGCGAACCGCGAGCTTCAAATCGCCCAGCAGAATGCGCTGAACCAGCTCGAAGAGCCGCTGAAAGCTGCAGTCGAGGCCGTTGCTAAGAAGAAGAAAGGCGCGCTCGTCCTGGAGAAGACCATGGTTGTCTTCCCTGGCAACGCTGCTGACGTGACGACCGACGTGCTGAACGAGCTCAACAAGAAAATCTCGACCGTACAGGTGGTGAAACCCACCACATCAGCAGAAGACCTAGCAAAGGTGCGGGCGCAGCTGGAGCAGCAGATCGCTCTGCAACAAATGGAAGCTGTTGGTCGTCGCCAAGTGCTGGCGCTTGGACAGCAATCGATCCAAGCTGCGGCTCAGCAGTAACAACAAGAGCGGGTTCGGCCACCAGCGCCGCGCTCGCGCTGGGTCGGTCCGATGGAATTCCCTGATCCCCGCTTTTTCCGCGCGCTCGGCACGCTGACCGCGGAGGGCGCTGCTGACATCGTCGGCGCAACGGTTGTGCGCGGCGGAGATGTCGCCATCACCACCGTCGCTGAAGCCAAGGCTGGCGGCGAGGGCGCGCTCATCTTCGCAGAAAAGGATGCGAGCGACGTCGCGCCCAGCGCCGTCGCGTTGGTGCCGCTGGGGGCTGGCGACAAGGTTCCAGACGGCGTCGCGGCGGTTCTCGAAGTCGCGTCGCCGAAGGCTGCGTTCGCCATCATCACGGACAAGCTGTTCGAAAGCCGGATGGAGAAGCCGTCGCCTGACCACGCTTCGGATCCACAAATCGATCCGTCGGCACGAGTGCACCCGGCCGCGATCATCGGCGATGGCGCTGTGATTGAAGCGAACGTCGTCGTTGCCGCTGGCGCCGTGGTCGGCCCTGGCGTGGTGATCGGCGAAGGCAGCTTTATCGGCCCGGGCGCTTCGGTGACCCACGCGCTGATCGGCAAGGGCTGCCGTATCTCTGCTGGCGCGCGCATTGGCGAATGCGGCTTCGGCTATGCGCCGGGTCCAAAAGGCGCGATCCTGATCCCCCAACTTGGCCGCGCCGTCCTGCACGACTTCGTCGACATCGGCGCAAACAGCACCGTGGACCGGGGCATGCTGGGGGATACCGTCATCGGCGCAGGCACGAAGATCGATAACCTCTGCCAGGTCGGTCACAATTGCCGCCTAGGCCGAGGTGTGCTGATGGCCAGCCTTACTGGGATCTCAGGGTCTTGCACCATCGGCGATGGCGTGATGATGGGCGGGCAAGTGGGCATGGCTGACCACGTCACCATCGGCGACGGCGCGATCCTCTCCGCCCGCTCGGGCGTGATGCGCGATATCGAGGCCGGTGCCCGCGTCGGCGGCTTCCCCGCCAAACCTGTGCGTGAGTGGATGAGAGAAACCGCCGCCCTCGGACGGCTAGCGAGCAAGAAGTGATGACAGACACCACCGACTATCTCCCCGACATGGACCTCGCCGCCATCAAAGGCGTGTTGCCCCATCGTTTTCCGTTCCTGCTGGTCGACAAGATCGTCGAAATCACCCGCGACAACGGCGCGGTCGGCATCAAGAACGTGACCAACAACGAGCCGTACTTCGAAGGCCACTTCCCTGAAATGCCGGTGATGCCGGGTGTGCTGATCATCGAAGCGATGGCTCAGGCCGCCGCCGCTTATACGGCGTATGCGGAGGAAATGGATACGGAGGGCAAGGTCGTCCTTTTCATGGGCGTGGACAAAGCCAAGTTCCGCAAGCCGGTGGTTCCTGGCGATCAGCTCCGCCTCCACGTCTCGATTGAGACGCGCCGCCCTCCGGTCTGGAAGTATTCAGGCGTGGCGAAAGTCGACGGCAAGGTTGTGGCAGAGGCTGAGTTCAAAGCGATGCTGACGGAGCCGAAATAGTGTCTGCAGGCATCCACCCCCGCGCGATCGTCGAGGACGGCGCTGAGATTGGCGAGGGCGTCAGCATCGCGCCCTTCGTCCATGTGGGGCCCAACGCCAAGATCGGTGATCGGTGCACGCTTCATCCGCATGCTGTCGTTCTTGGCCACACTGAGGTCGGCGAGGAATGCGAGATCATGCCGTTCGCCGTGCTCGGAACACCGCCGCAGCACTTGGCCTATAAGGGTGAGCCGACGACCCTGACCGTGGGCAAACGGAATCAGATCCGTGAGCACGTCACCATGAACCCCGGCACGGTGCAGGGCGGCGGGAAGACCGTGGTTGGTGACGATTGCCTCTTCATGGTCGGCGCGCACGTGGCGCACGACTGTATCCTCGGCAACAATGTCATCATGGCGAACAATGCGACGCTCGGTGGGCATATCGAGATCGGCGATGGCGTCTTCATCTCTGGCCTCGTCGCGATTCATCAGTTCACGGCCATTGGCCGCTACTCCTTCGTGGCGGGCGGTGCGATCCTGACGGGTGATGTCATTCCCTACGGTTCGGTCGTAGGCAACCGCGCGCATCTTGAGGGTCTGAACATCGTCGGCATGAAGCGGCGGGGCATGCCGCGGAAGACGATCCATGCCATCCGTGCGGCTTACCGGCTTCTGTTTGCGGACGAAGGCACGCTTGATGAGCGGATTGAAGACTGCGCCGAGACGTTCTCGGACACACCAGAGGTCATGGAAATCGTGGCGTTTATGCGGGCGTCGCGCTTGAACCGCTCGCTATGTCTGCCGAAGTAGCCGCGGACTGGAAGCGCCTCGGCGTGATTGCCGGAGGCGGCATGCTCCCTGTACGGATCGCTGAATCCGAGCGTGCAAGCGGTCGAGAGCCGTTTGTGGTGCGCCTTTTCGATGACTTGGGTTTCGCAGACTTTCCGACAGCTGATCATTCGATCGCCGAGCCTGGGGCGATCATGCGCACACTGAAGGCAGAGGGCTGCGACGCGATCTGTTTCGCAGGCATCGTGAAGCGCCCCAACTTCGCAAGCCTTCGGCCGGACTGGCGCGGTACACGGATGCTACCCAAGGTGCTGAAGGCTGCCCGCCAAGGCGACGGTGCCATCATCGACGTTATCGTGGGTGCGTTTGAGGAAGAGGGCTTTCGCGTCGTCGGTGCCGAAGAGGCCTCCGGCGGCTTGCGCGTGGATCGCGGCGCCCTCGGCCAGCATACTCCGGCAGCTGAGGATATGGCGGACATCGCTAAAGCCGCGCGGCTGGTCGAGGCACTTGGTCCGTTCGATGCGGGGCAGGGCGCCGTGCTGCGCCGCGGTTTCGTGCTGGGCATTGAAGCTGCCGAGGGCACTGATGCGATGCTCAAGCGCTGCGCTGAGCTGCCTGAGGACCTCAAAGGGTTTGAACCTGGTGAGGAAGCGCACCTGCGCGGTGTCCTCGTCAAAGTTCCGAAGCCTGAGCAAGAGCTGCGCGTGGACCTGCCTACCATCGGTGTGCGGACGGTCGAGAATGCTCATGCGGCAGGACTTGCGGGAATTGCCGTGCGGGCAGGGGCTGCGCTGATGGTTGATCGAGACGACGTGCGCGCGACCGCGGATCGTCTTGGCCTGTTCGTTTATGCATTCACCGCTGACGAGGTGGAGGGCTTTTGACGACCATCCTCCTCACTGCGGCGGAGCCTTCTGGCGATGCGATGGGCACTGCGTTGATGCGTGCACTGAGGGAGATGGAGCCTGACATCACCTTTATCGGCGCTGGCGGTGTCCAGATGCGCGGAGAAGGCCTGCGCGGCGATCTGCCTACGGAAAAGCTGGCCGTGATGGGGCCTGTGGACGCGCTCGCTGCATGGCCGCGAGCGCGCTCGATCGTTTCTGGCCTCAACACCTTGGCTGCTCAGGAGAAACCGGACGCTGCGGTGCTGATCGACAGTTGGTCGTTCTCGCGCATGGTCGCGGATGGCCTCCGCAAGAGCGGGATCACGGCGCCAATGATCAAGCTTGCAGCGCCCCAGGTTTGGGCTTCACGGCCGAAACGGGCGGAGGCGGCTGCCGAGCTGTTCGACCGGATCCTCTGTCTTCTGCCGTTTGAGCCGCAGTATTTCGAGGAGGCAGGGGGGAGTGCCACGTTCATCGGCAACCCGAATTTTCGGAGTGTTGCCTCACAGGAACGATCAGCTGAAGCCTTCCGTACACGCTATGAACTGGGTGACGAGCCCGTCCTCATCTGCCTACCAGGTAGTCGTGGCGGCGAAGTCAAGCGGCTGATGCCTGTCTTTGGAACGGCCGTGACCGAAATCGTGCGTAGGGTTCCCGGTGTCCGGCCAGTTATCGTCGCAGCAGACAATGTCGCTGATGCCGTCGCTACCGAAGCTGAGGCCTGGAGCGCCTTACCGCTGATTGTTCCGTCAGCGGAGCGGTTTGATGCCTACGCGGCGGCCGATGTCGCATTGGCAGCGTCGGGTACGGTGAGCACAGAGCTAGCCATCTGCGAGACACCGATGGTGATCGGCTATATCCTCGGGCCCGTCACAGCGTTCTGGGCACGGAGGGTTGTGACGACCCCCTACATCTCTGTGATTAACGTGGCGGAGCAGGCGTTCGTGATCCCTGAACGGGTGCAAGAAGAATGTCGGCCTGAACAGCTCGCCGCTGATGTGATCCGCCTGTTCACAGATGATGAAGCGCGGCGTCAGCAATTGTCTGCGTTCAGGCGCATCCTGCCGACGATTTTGGGAACCGAAGACCCGGCAGAGCTAGCTGCTCGCGAGGTGCTTTCGTTAGTCCACGGAGAAAATCGCGGCGACCTCGACAGCAGCGCCGCGGGGGAGTGAGCTGACGCCCACAGCTGTGCGGCAGTGCTTGCCCCGCTGACAGAACAATTCGCCGACGAGGTTGGACGCGCCGTTGATGACCTCTGGATGCTCCATGAAGTCAGGTGTGCAGTTGACGAAGCCCTCAAGCTTGAGAAGATCGCGGATGCGGCCGAAATCACCGCCGAGAGCGGCTTTGATCTGCGCAACGATGCCCAAGGCGCACAGCTCAGCTGCTGAAGCGCCTTCCTCTGTAGACATCGTATCGCCAACTTTGCCTTGCACCACCGCGCCATCGAGGAACGGCAGCTGACCTGAGATCATGACCAGGTTGCGGCTCTGGATGTAGGGCACATAATTGGCGAGAGGGGCAGCAGCCTCAGGCAACACGAGGCCGCGTTCGGCGAGTTTTTCTTCGATCGTACTCATCGCTTGGTGATTCTCCGGTCACGCATTGTGCCGATAACAGCGTCACCGAAGCGTGCGCGCAAGGCCTCCAGTGCATCCTCTTTCTGCCGCGTCCGTTCATGCTCTGGCGGGTAGGCGAGGTCGAGGCGGGCATCGTCGGCGTCGATCAGGTCACTGATCCCTATACCAATCAAACGGTAAGCGACGCCTGGTGAGGCTTTCACTTCCTCCATAAGAAGGCTGCAGCCAATCTCGAACAACACTTCGGTGAGGTTCGTCCCTACACCGAGGGTTCGCCGCCGGGTGAGCGTTTTGAACGCCTTGGTCTTGAGCTTCAGCGTCACGACAAGGCCTGCGTAGCCCTTCTCTTTCGAGCGGGCGGCTACCTTACGGCACATGGCGTAGAGGCGATCTTCAAGGACCTTGGGGTCGGAGATATCGGCGTCGAAGGTGGTCTCGCCGGAGATCGACTTGGTGACGCGGTCTACGCGGACGGGGCGCGTATCTTGGCCGAGTGCGCGCTGGTGCAGGGTGAGGCCGACTTCACCATAGCGATCTACAAGCTCGCGCATCGACTTCTGCTGGAGGTTGCCAATGGTCCGTATGCCGTGGGAATTGAGCTTCTCGGCGAACCGTTTGCCCACCCCTTGAATGGCGGTGACGGGTTGCGCGGCGAGGAAGCTCTGGGTCTCCGCTTTGCCGATCATGGCGAAGCCGCGGGGTTTGTTCAGCTCTGACGCCATTTTGGCGAGCGCTTTGTTGTGGCTCAGGCCGACGGAGACCGTCACGCCGACCTCCTGTTCGATACGCCGCTGCAGCTTCACGAGCGACGCGGCTGGCGGGCAGCCGTGCAAACGGTCTGTACCCGATAGATCGAGGTAGGCCTCGTCGATGGACACCTGCTGGACCAGCGGGGTGAGCTCATCCATCGCGGCACGGACCTTTTTGGAGGCGTCGCGGTAGGCTTCGAACCGCGGCTTTACGAAGACGGCGTCGGGGCACAGCTTGCGCGCTTGAAACGATGGCATGGCCGAACGGATGCCGTAGCTGCGCGCGATATAGCAGGCGGCAGCGACCACGCCGCGTTCTCGTCCACCAACGATCACCGGCTGGTGGCGGAGTTCAGGCTGGTCGCGCTTCTCGACGCTGGCAAAGAAAGCATCACAATCGACGTGGGCGATCGACAGCGCGTTGAGTTCAGGGTGGGGGACCGTGTCGAACGCAGCGCAATGGGGCCCCGATTCGCTCGGTACGATCGCGCCGCAGCCTAGGCAGAGTGCCTTTTCCACCGTTCGTGTCCTCAGTATCAACGGAGGGTTAAGGGCTAAGGCGCAAGCCTAGCGATGTCGATTCCATGAGCTCGGATATCGAACAGAACTTGGACGTTCGCTATGACCGCCGCAGGCAGCACCATCCTCGTCGTTGAAGATAACGACTTGAATATGAAGCTCTTTCACGACCTCCTTGAGGTCCAGGGCTACAATATCCTTCAAACCGGTGACGGGGACGAAGCCTATCGGCTCGCCATGAAACATCGGCCCGATTTGATTCTCATGGACATCCAACTGCCTGAAAAGTCAGGTCTTGAGGTCACCCGCGAGATTAAAGCTGAGCCAGAATTGCGGGACATTCCCATCATCGCGGTGACGGCTTTTGCTATGCGCGATGACGAAGAACGGATTCGCTCTGCTGGTTGTGATGAT
>JBCCTF010000104.1:0-13802 GCA_039198765.1 Pseudomonadota bacterium | reverse complement strand
CTGGCGAAGAACGGTGTCAGCGATGCCTTGGTGGAGAAATTAGAGCGTCTGATCCGGTCGGGGAATGAGAACAACCTGATTGGCGTGGTGCTTGCGAAGCGCCTCGGGCTGGACAGTGTCGCAGCTATGGACGACCACACCGCTGATTTCGTCCTTGCACGGTCGAATGATAAACTCTGGCCAACGATGCAAGAGATCGTCTGGGCCCGCGATTTGCCCGATGTGCAGGCTGCTCGCCAGAAGCTGATGACTTACATCGGCTCGGCCGAGGGGGTTCGGCAGGGCTACATCTATATGAACTCTAAAGCGTATCAGGAAGCGACGATCGACGGCGATTTCGGTAACGCTGCGACGACCACGGATAATGATAACGTTGCGCGCCACTATCTCGCGTGGTGGCAAACGCGCGGACTGCGCATGGCTGCGAATGTCGTTGAGGCTGCAGGCAACCAACCGGGCTCGAAGGTCCTGGTCATCGTCGGCTCGTCACACAAGCCGTACTTCGACGCCTACCTCGACCGGATGCATGACATGAAAATCATGTCGGTCCAAGATATCCTTTCGGATTAGTCTGTATAGAGAACGAGTTTGTCGCGCGTTGTCTCGCGCCGGGTAAACCGGTTGAGGCCGTTCACGCCGAAGAGGCTGGTCGACAGTTTGTCATCAGGCAGGACGGCCACCTCCAGGTTCCGAAGGGTGACGGCTCCGATGCGCAGCTCGGGAAGTGTCGTCTTCGCGCCTAGCACGGTGCCGTTCGCGGTGGAGAAGGGGATTGAATAGTCCCGGTCGTTGATGATGATCCCGCCCTTGCGCGCATCGCTGGCCCGAAGGGTCACGACGCTGGCGCCTGTATCGACGATCATCGGAGTCTTCCGCCCACGGATTTCTGTTTCCAGCAGGAAGTGCCCATCACGCCGCGCACTGACCGTCACGGATTTTGGCGCACCGGCCTCGACGATCACCGCCATCGGCGCAGGCTCGCGCAAGGGGTTGAACCGCCCCTCATTGTCAAAGCTCCGCAGGCCGAAGAACAGGATCACCACCGCAAGGGTGCCGACCGCGAGGAATCCGCTGTTGTTTTGCAAAGCGCGCCCTTTCCGTGACGGGTCCGAATTTTTCAGATAATGCCTCTTCGCGCAATGCGAAGGAGCGTGCACATGAACCTTGCCTCAGTTGGCGGTGTTTTGGGCGTTTTGGCCATCTCACTGGGCACCCTCGGGGTGCATGGCCTTGGCGGGCGGATGTCTGAACAGGCGCAGGGCTGGTGGGAGACGGGGACGATGTACCTGCTCGTGCATGCCGTCGCTGTCCTGGCGCTCGGGCTCGCGGATAAGGACTGGCACCGCGCGGGATGGTTCTTCGCGCCGGGCGCTGCGATCTTTGCAGGCACGCTCTATGCCATGGCCCTCGGCGGGCCGCGGTGGCTCGGTGCAGTCACCCCGGTAGGAGGCACGCTGATGCTCTTCGGCTGGGGCGCCGTTTTCATCCTTGGGATGGTGAAAAGCCGCTCGTCCTAGGCGAGGACGTCGTCCATGCCGTAGAGGCCTGGCGGCTGTGAGATCACCCATTTGGCTGCAGTCAGCGCGCCACGGGCGAAGGCGTCGCGGCTGAGGGCCTGGTGGCTAAGCGTCACGGTTTCGCCCTCGCTCATGAAGCTGACGTCGTGCTCGCCGTAGACGCCGCCGCCGCGACGGACAGCGAAGCCGATTTCGTCAGGGTGCCGCGTTTCTTCGCGCCCGTGGCGTGAGAATTTTGCGCGTTCGGAAAGCGTTGTCCCACGTCCCCGCGCTGCTGCCTCGCCGAGGAGGAGAGCGGTCCCGGACGGGCTGTCCTTCTTGTGGCGGTGATGGGTTTCCAGGATCTCGATATCGAACCCTTGGAGGGCCTCTGCTGCCTCAGCGACGAGGCGCTTCAGCATAGTAACGCCGAGGGACATGTTGCCTGACTGAACAATGGGCACCACGGACGATGCCTCGCGCACAGTCGCTTGCTGCTCATCATCGAGGCCCGTGGTGCCGGTAACGAGGGGGAGCTGCATCGATTGGCAGTAGAGCGCGGCTTCGACCGTGCCTTCGGGCGAGGAGAAGTCGATCAGGACGTCAGTGTCCCGAGCAGTTCCTGATGCGGGTCCAGCAAAGTCATCGCACTCTGCGAGTTCCTTGATCGCCTGACCCATCCGGCCAGCGCCGCCGAGAAGTGCGATCCTCATTGGCCGATCGCCTTCATCAGGGCCCGGCAATCCACAGCCTCGGCCATGGCGGCCTGGACGCTGAACCGTTCAGCGACACTGCGGCCCGGACCTTCCCAGTCGGTGAAGTTCAGGTTGCCCTTGTCGCCCAGCATCACGAAGGTCTGCTGGAAGCCTCGCGAGCGATAGGCTGGCAAGCCGCAGAGGGTGAGGGATTCGACGCCTTCCTCGCGGCGACGTTCTGCTGACATCGATGAGATGTTTTTTGCGAAGGTCCGACCATCACTCGTTGTGTCGACGGAGTAGCGGTAGTTGTTGCCATCATCGTTCCCGCATGCGCGGTAGAAGTAGATCCCTGTGGGTGGTTTTTCGATGCCTTTACCTGCGTAGAATGTATCGTAATTTTGGTACGTGTCCGGAACGTCCGTGTTACAGGTTTTGCCGCGGAAGGATTGCGGCAACGCATTGGCGATCGCCCGGCCTGTGGCGTCGAGCGGCATCGTGTCAGGAATCTGGAATTTCGCGTTGAAAGCGTCGGCTTCAGCCTCTGCGGCATCGGCGGCCTCATCGACGTCGTCGAGGGTGCCGCTCAAAAGGCCTTCGATCCGCTGGGTGATCGCGTCCATCTCTGCCTGTTGTTCCTCGGTGATGACACCGCCTTGTCCAGCGATCTCCATGGCGATTTCCCGCATGCGCGCCTGGAGCTCTTCCAGATTCATTTCGCTGACGGGCTTAAGCGCAGCTAGTGCGAGGAATGCGCTGATGGCGAGAGCTTTGAACATCTTGGGTCCCCCAAATTCGGTCTTTTGAGGGGTTTAACGGAGAATCCGCCAACCCCCAAATGACCACACATCAGGGTTAGCCCGTGCCGCGGATGCCGTCCCAGAAGGTTTTGGCTTTGCCGAGGAAGTCGTTGGACTTCGGACAGTCTTCGCCGCCGCCTTCTGCGTTGAATTCTTCCAGCAGCTCACGTTGGCGGACGGAGAGGTTGGTGGGCACCTCGACGCGCAGCTCGACGTACATGTCGCCGCGGGTTTTCCGGCGCAGTTGGCTCATGCCAGAACTCCGTAGGCGGAATTTTGTGCCTGTCTGGCTGCCTTCGGGGATCTTGATCTTCACCCGGCCGCCTTCGATCGTTGGCACCTCGACTTCACCGCCGAGGGCCGCTGTCACCATGGGCACGTGCACGTCGCAGTAGAGGTCAGGGCCGTCACGCTCGAACAGCTCGTGCTCTTGCACACTGACGAACAGGTAGAGGTCGCCAAAGGGGCCTCCGCGCATCCCGGCTTCGCCTTCGCCGGTCAGGCGGATGCGGGTGCCGTCTTCAACGCCTGCCGGGACGTCGACTTGCAGTGTGCGGTTCTTCCGTACACGTCCTTGTCCGCCGCACGCCTCGCAGGGGTCAGCGATGATCTGGCCAGAGCCTTGGCAGGTGGGGCATGTCCGCTCCACCGTGAAGAAGCCTTGCTGCGCCCGCACACGCCCCGCACCGCCGCAGGTGCCGCAGGTGGTGGGTTTGGTGCCAGGCTTCGCGCCCGTTCCTTCGCATACGTCGCAGGTCTCGGACGAGGGGATCGTCACCTCTTTTTGGACGCCGCCGTAGGCCTCGGAGAGGCTGATCGACAGATCGTATTTGAGGTCAGCGCCACGCTGGGCAGAGCTGCGGCCGCGGCCACGTCCGCCGCCTGCCTGGCCGCTCATAAAGTCGCCGAAGATGTCCTCGAAGATGTCAGAGAACGCGCCTGCGCCGCCGAAGCCGCCCATTCCGCCAGGGCCACCACCAGCGCCGCCCATGCCGCCGTTCTGGAACGCGGCGTGGCCGAACCGGTCGTAGGCGGCCTTTTTCTGTTCGTCAGACAAGACCTCGTAGGCCTCACCGATCTCTTTGAACTTCTTCTCGGCTTCCTCATCACCCGGGTTGCGGTCCGGGTGGTATTTCATCGCCAGCTTGCGGAAAGCGGACTTGATCGCCGCCGCATCCGCGCTGCGCTCCACACCGAGAAGGTCGTAATAGTCTTGTGCCATTTTGCTCGCGCGGTGGTGTCTCTGTTGGGTGGAGGACTGCCAAAAGGGCCTCCAGAAAAAACGAGAGGGCCCGCTGAATGCACCGGGCCCTCGGTCGTATATACGAATTACGCACGGAGATTAAAGTCCGATCGCCGCGTGTTCAATTAGTGCGGCCTCGCCGAATAGCTCCAATGGCTAACGGAAGCGCTACGATCAAACCCACGCCTGGCACCGGCACCTCGGAAGCCGTAATTGTGGTGTTGAGGAGCTCAAACTCTCGAGATTGAAAAGCACCAAATGTGTTAGCGGTCCGGTACCTAACACCGCCGGTCATGGTGACCAGGTTAAATGACATATTGAAGTCATCAGTAAAGGGTGCGCTACCTCTTGGCCCTGTAATCAAACCCCCGGCACTAATGAACTCAAAGTCTGGGTCTTGAAAAATAAAGACTTCATCAACCACCGCGGTTGTGAGGTTATATACTACACTACCGACCGTCATCGAGAAAGCAATGTTGGTAGGAGTCTGCTCCATCAGTATCGATCTGTCATATTCTATTATCAAGCTGCCAAACACCGTTTGGACGGGTATTGGTTCTGTGCCTTCTAAGAAATCGTAGAAATCAGACGCTGTGAAATCAGTCTGCAGTCGCACAAGGTTTGCATGCGCAGGCGCGAGCACGCCGACCGCGAGACAGGCTGCAAGACAAGCTAGTTCTTTGAGCATGAGTAATCCCCCAAACACTACTATGCATTAACTTTCTTGGATCGACGTCAAAGAGTCAATGAAAACAGCCCAAGGACGCCGATTGGAAGAGCCTATGTTTCTTGGTGAGGAGCGCAACGGCCGTTTGATCGGGAGCGGTCTCGAACCGATCTGATCTCGGGCCCCCACCTTAGGGAGCCCGAGGAGGCGAAGTTTTACTTCTTCTCGTCGCCTTCGACTTCTTCGAAGTCGGCGTCGACGATTTCGGCGTCTTGGGCGGCGTCGGCTGCGGCGTCCGCTGCTGCTGCGTCGGCCTCGGCTTGGGCGTTGCCTTCGCCGTAGATCGCTTCACCCAGCTTCATGGAGGCGGTGGCCAGGGCCTGGACCTTCTCGTTCACCTCTTCCGCCGTGGCGTCTTCGTTCTCGAGAGCCGCGCGGACGTCAGCGATGGCGTCCTCGATGGCTTTCTTCTCAGCATCGCCGATCTTGTCACCGTGCTCTTTGAGGGAGCTTTCGGTCGAGTGGGCGAGGCTTTCGCCTTGGTTGCGGGCTTCCACCAGCTCCCGGCGCGCCTTGTCCGCGTCGGCGTTGGCTTCGGCGTCTTTGACCATCTGCTCGATGTCAGCGTCCGACAGGCCGCCCGATGCTTGGATGCGGATCGACTGCTCTTTGCCGGTGGCTTTGTCCTTGGCGGACACGTTCACGAGGCCGTTGGCGTCGATGTCGAAGGTCACCTCGATCTGCGGAACACCGCGCGGTGCCGGCGGGATGCCGACCAGGTCGAACTGACCCAGCGCTTTGTTGTCCGACGCCATCTCGCGCTCACCTTGGGCCACGAGGATGGTCACAGCCGCCTGGTTGTCTTCGGCGGTCGAGAAGACCTGAGACTTCTTCGTCGGGATCGTCGTGTTGCGATCGATCAGGCGGGTGAACACACCGCCCAGGGTCTCGATACCCAGGGACAGTGGGGTCACGTCGAGGAGGAGGACGTCCTTCACGTCGCCTTGCAAGACGCCAGCTTGGATCGCCGCGCCGCGGGCCACAACTTCGTCAGGGTTCACACCTTGGTGCGGCTCCTTGCCGAAGAAGTTCTTCACGGTTTCCTGGACCTTCGGCATCCGGGTCATACCGCCAACGAGGACGACTTCGCCGATGTCCGACGCGGTCATACCAGCGTCTTTCAGGGCAGCCTTCATCGGCTCAATCGTGCGCTTGACCAGGTCTTCGACCAGGCTCTCGAACTTCGCACGGGTAAGCTTGACGTTGAGGTGCTTCGGACCTGTCGCATCAGCGGTGATGTAGGGCAGGTTCACTTCGTACTGCGCAGCAGACGACAGCTCTTTCTTCGCCTTCTCGGCTTCTTCCTTCAGACGCTGCAGGGCCAGCTTGTCCTGGCGCAGGTCCATGGAATTGTCTTTTTTGAACTCGTCCGCGAGGTAGTCGACGATGCGCAGGTCGAAGTCTTCACCGCCGAGGAACGTGTCACCATTGGTGGATTTCACTTCGAAGACGCCGTCACCAATCTCGAGGATCGAGACGTCGAACGTACCGCCGCCAAGGTCGTAGACCGCGATGGTCTTCGCGTCCGACTTGTCGAGGCCATAGGCCAGCGCAGCTGCAGTCGGCTCGTTGATGATGCGGAGGACTTCGAGGCCCGCGATCTTACCGGCGTCTTTGGTGGCCTGGCGCTGGGCGTCGTTAAAATAGGCGGGAACCGTGATCACCGCTTGGGTGACCTCTTCGCCGAGGTAGCGCTCAGCGGTTTCCTTCATTTTCTGCAGGACAAACGCGGAGACTTGGCTTGGCGCATACGTCTCGCCTTTGGCCTCCACCCAGGCATCGCCGTTGTCGCCTTTGACGATCGCGTAGGGGACCATGCCTTGGTCTTTCTTGACCGTGGGATCATCGAAGGGGCGGCCGATCAGGCGCTTGATGGCGAAAAATGTGTTTTCAGGGTTGGTGACCGCTTGGCGAACGGCCGGTTGGCCGATCAGGCGCTCACCATCGTCGCTAAAGGCCACCACGGATGGTGTGGTGCGCAAACCTTCTGCGTTTTCAATAACTTTGCTCTCGCTGCCTTCCATGACGGCAACGCACGAGTTGGTCGTACCGAGGTCGATACCAATGACTTTTGCCATAGGTCTGTCTTTCTCCTTTTAGCGGGCCGCTGTGCCAGGTCTTCAGAGGAAGCCCCCGGTCGGCGCGAAGCCCCTTTCGTGGACAGGTTGATGGGAGCGAGGGCGTGCCCTTTGCTCAGCGAGCATGTGGTGAAATCAGCCGCGGATTGCAACGGTTCTGATGCCCGAATGAGGAAATCTTTGAGCGCACATTTGCCGCAGTTGGAGGGTGCGAGGAACCTAACCACCACAGTGAAGGGCGACGCTCTGGTGTGCTGCGACAGCTTTCGTCTGGTCTTCTCGAAGTCTCAGCTGAAAAATCGGCGTTCGTGCCGACTTCACACTCATCCTAGACGGTCAAGGGACGTCGGCCTTATGACAGCGCACAATCCATCGGACGCTATTTGCAGCGCCCCATAAATTCGTTCAGCTCACGGAGGAAAGTGATCCGATTTTCGTCGACGTTCAGATAGTGGGAGCCCTTGGGAAGCTCAACGAACGTCACGTCGCGGTCGACTTTTTCGAGAGCATCGCGCATCTTCTCGGACTGGGAGATTGGGACCACACCATCGCGCTCTCCATGGACGAGCAGGACAGGAATGGTGATGTCTTCTGCGCGACGCGCAGGAGAGTTTTCGCGCAACATGCGCCGATCACCCCATTGTCGGCCAATCTTGCGGGTGGCTTTTTTCGAGCGTCCTCGACCAAGTTCGTAGCTAATCATATCGGGCAAGTCCGACACTCCGTTCACGGAAACTGAGCACACGTACAGGTCAGGCTCTTTCGCTGCGCCCATCAGGGCGGCGTAGCCGCCATACGATGCGCCCATGATCGTGATCTTGTCGGGGCTCGCATGGCCCTTGTCGATCAGCCACTGGGTGCCATCAGTGATGTCATCTTGCATCGCCTGCCCCCACTCACGTTCGCCAGCTTCACGAAAATCTCTTCCGTACCCTGAGGAGCCACGGAAGTTCATCTGAAACACACCAAACCCCTTGTGCGCGAGATACTGTGCCCACCAATCGAAGCCGGAGAAATCGCGTGCTGTTGGACCACCGTGCGGCATCACGACGAAGGGAAGGTCGCGGGCGTCTGCAAGACTGTCGAACCCCGGGGGAAGGGTGACGTATGCCTGAATATCAAGATCGTCGCGCGCGGTGTATGAGACAGGAACGGTGATGCCCAGCTCAACATCGTCGAGCTGCGGATATTGGCTCGGGAGCGTGACGATTCGATCGCGGTCGTAGTTGAAGAGTGCGTAGGAAGGCGGTCTCGCCCCTTCGCTGACCGCGTAGACCCCAGCCGTTTGCGTCATGTTCAAGGAGACGAGATAGGCCTCATCCTTCTTGAGGATGCGTTTGACTTTATCCATCCGACTCTGAATTTCATTGTCCTCGAACCATTCGATTTTACCCGTTTCCTCAGCATACGACACGCCGATGACACGGCCATCAGAGGTGTCTTGCGCAATGCCGTATACGTCAGATGTAGGATGCACGAACAATTGCTCTTTGAAGTCGCCCGCTTCGATGTCGAAACTGTAGAGCGCCTGTGTGTCCGTCTCATGATCCGAGGCAACATAGACAATGCCGGGCTCGAGAGGAAAGCCAAGGATCCGAAATGTCGTTTCATCGCTTTTGATGAAGCGTGTGATGTTCTGCCAGCCGCCGCCAGGTTTTGCGAGGACCGTTTGCGGCTTGCCGTTCATGATTGCTACGCGCCCACGGACGTTTCCTTCAAAATCAAGAAACCATCCGTCTGCAGTGTGGCTGTGGTGAACGCGTTTATGATTGTCCGTCTCGTTGACGTTCACTTTGAAAACCGAAACAGCGTTTCTGATTTTCGGCCGGTACGCGATGAGAACGTGGTCCTCATCCTCGGGTAAAATCGACACGATTTGGTTTTGGATGAGGACAGGGAGCTTCGATGCTTTCTCTTTAAAGAGAGGCGTCATTTCCTTCGTGGACGGATTAGCTCCAAACAGTCGTACCATCGTGAACACGCTGCCAAACGCTTCAGCTGGGCGCCCGACACCGATGAGAAGCAGGTCGTCGCGTTTCCAGACATAAGAAGGCAGGGTCACCTTGTCGGAGCCGTCAAGGAAGAAGCTGAACCCCTGCTCACCCGTTGTCTCGTAGACACCGATCCCCCATCGCTCTCCGGTGTCGATATAAGCGGCAATACGATTACCGTCCGGCGAGGCTGAGACTCCTCCAAAAAAGGGCCGCGCGCCGAACGCCGCCTCGGCATCAAATTCAGCGGCGCTTTGAGAAATCGCGACGGCAGCAAGAAGTGAGAGAAGCACGTCTAATCCTCAATCAATTCGTGTACAAACTAGAGACACTTCCCAAGGAAAGCATCGACTTCACGCAGCGCTGTGATCCGATTGTCGTTGACGTCGAGGAAGTGTGAGCCGTCTTTGAGTTTGACGAGGGTGACGTCTTTGTTGTTGCGCTTCAGGGCGCGGTCCATGACTTGAGTGTGTGCATACCGGACGCGGCGGTCTTTCTCTCCGTGGATGAGGAGGATGGGGATTTGGATATCGTCCGCACGCTTCACAGGTGAATTCTCGGCCAGCATCCGGCGATCTTTCCACAGCCTGCCGATATACCGGGTACTGGCGCGGCCACCGACATATTGGTTTGCGTGGCGGATGAGGCGCGGCAGGTCGGTGACGCCGTTGATCGACACCGCACACTGATAAAGATCAGGCGTCTTCGCAGCGCCCATGAGAGCGGCGTAGCCGCCGTAGGAACCGCCCAGGATGGCGAGGCGATCCGGGTTGGCGATCCCTTTGCTGACGAGCCACTTGGCGCCATCGGTGATGTCGTCTTGCATGGCCTGGCCCCACTCCCGGTCGCCGGCATTCTCAAAGGCTGCTCCGTACCCTGCAGAACCGCGGAAGTTCATTTGCAGCACGGCGTAGCCTTTGTGCGCGAGGAACTGGGTCAGGTAATCGAAGTCAGCGAAATCCCGTGCGGTCGGCCCGCCGTGGGGGTTCAAAACGACGGGCAGGTTTTTTGCTGCTTCCAAGCTGTCGATGCCCGGCGGAAGGGTGACGAAGGCAGGGATTTCTAAGCCGTCGCGTGCTTTGTAGCTGGTCGGAATGACCTTGCCGAGTTCGATGTTTGCAAGATCAGGGTACTGAGCAGGCATGGAAATCGCTTGGCCGCTGGCATAGTCGAAGACCATGTAGTTGCCCGGTCTGTTGCCTTCCCATGAGTAAAGGACAGCCATCGAACCGCCGATGTTGAACCTTGTGAAGCTCAATTTTTCGAGGCCAAAGGCTTCCTTCACCGCATCAACCGTCTTGGCCGCGCGGCTTTTTTCGAACCAGTGCACGAGGACCGTGTCCTCGCCATAGACCGCTCCGATGGCTCGGCCTGTCTTGGGGTCTTGCTCGACATCATAAATGTCAGAGGTCGGATGACTGAACAGCATCTCTTCAAAGCTGTCGGTGGGAATGTCGTAGACGTAGAGCGCTGCGGTGTCGGTCTCGTGGTCTGAGGCAACATAGGCCTTCGCCGGGTCGAGCGGAAAGCCGAGGATTGAGAACGATGGGGTACCCGCCGCGATGCGGTGGGTAATGTCCTTGTACTTATCATCCGGGGTAACGATCTGCAGCGTGCGCTCAGCTGAGTTGCTATTCTTTAATCCGTATACAGCACGTGCTCGGCCTTCGCTGTCAGCAAGCCAGGCGAGCGAATTGTTCCGTGGAGATTTGATCAGCGCGTGACGTCGGTTGTGGTCGACCTGAACGCGATACACGCCCTCCCCACGTGAGCTGCCGTCGCTTCGATACTGAACCAAGATGTGCTCGGGGTCGTTCTTGAGGCGCGAAACGATGTCGTCTTGGATCTGGATAGGATAGCCGCCCGGACCGTCGACCCGGCCGAACAGTTCAACGAACTTGGCCTTTTTTCCCTTCAGGAGAGGGTTCATTGAATAAAGACGAGTCTCGACCGTCGGGGTGCCAAACCGATTTCCCGGCAGCGAGGCAGAGAACACCAACCGATCGTCGCGCTTCCAGAAGAAGGTGTCGATCTGCTTGTCGTCGCTTTCAGGTATGACCTGAAGATACTCAAAGCCATTTTTGAGAGTGAACACGCCGAGAGCTGCATTCTCACCCGTCCACATCTTAGCGACGAAGGTCTCGCCGCTTGGAGAAGGCTGGAGGCCGGAAATGAGAGGGAGAGCGCCGAACGAGGCGGCGGGATCGGGCAGCGCTTGGTGTAGCGCTGCCGCGGCGAGGATACTGAGCAACATGGTACACCCTAGACGATACGCCTAGAGTGTCCTGAATTTAATGAGCGGATTCAACCTTATTGCTCAGAGGATTCGCCCTCTGTTGGTGCGGCGGATTGTGCCGCTCCTGCGCCGGTCGAGACGGTGACCATGGCTGCGCGGATGACGCGGTCGCCAATGACGAAGCCAGGGGCGGCGACGTCGACCACGTGGTCTTTCGGTTCACCGTTGCCGGGCACTTGGGCGATCGCCTGGTGGATGTTCGGGTCGAACTTTTCACCGGCGGGTGAGATGCGTTGGATGCCGTTGCGCTCGAAGACGGTGATCAGCTCTTTTTCCGTCATGCGGAGGCCGTTGATCAGGCCGCGGAAGCCCTCGGCGTCCATCTGGCTCGGCTCTTCAGGCGCCAGCTCCAGCGCGCGGGAGAAGTTGTCTGCGACCGACGGGAGGTCGCGGGCAAAGCCGGTGATGCCGTATTTGGCCGCTTCGCCTTTCTCGCGATCGGCGCGTCGGCGCGTGTTCTCAAGCTCTGCCGCCAGGCGAAGGGCGCGGTCTTTCTCACCCGCAACCTCGGCTTCGAGCTCGGCGATGCGTTGCTCGGCGATCTCTTTAATCTTGTGACCGTCGAGGGCCGCGTCCGTCAGATGGTCAGGCACATCGAACGCTTCGACATTGTCGTTCTCGTCGTTAGGGGTCGGGGTATCTTCGGGCGCGGGGCCGTTCTGTTCGCTCATCAGCGTCAACCTGCGTTGGATCGGGAAGAGCCGGGCATGTATCCTCACTGGCCTGACTGTTCAAGCGGAGGCGCGCGATGTCGTTGTGTGTTGTGACCACCACCCTGCCCGGACAAGCGGAGGCGGAAGCGCTCGCGCGCCAGTTGGTCGAGGAACGGCTGGTGGCTTGTGTCCAGATGACGCCGATCACGAGCGTCTATCGCTGGGAAGGGAACGTTGAGACTGCTCCCGAGGTTCGCCTCGATTGCAAGACGACTGAGGCGAAGCGAGAGGCGCTTCTTGCGCGGCTCTCAGAGCTTCATCCCTATGATGTGCCGGAGGTTCTGGTCACCCAGGTTGAGGCTTCAGAGGGCTATGCCGCATGGGCTGCAGCTGAAACCAAGGCCTAGACAAAGTCTCGCCCGACACTCCGAAAAGTGCCGGGCGAGGAATGAGCTACCGGAAAAAAGGGGAACTACCGGCGGCGCATCCGTTGGCGGACACTAAACCCTGCGAGCGCGGTTGCAAGCAGGGGAAGTGCCCCAGGTAGGGGAACAGGAGCAGTCGCCGTCTCGATGGCCAACTCACTGAAGTTCACGGCGTATCCCTCCCCGATATCTACCGCGAGAACCAGCGCCACCATGTCCGAGCCGGTGAGAAGATCGACAGCGACATCAAATGAGAGAAGCCTAGCCAGCCGAGAGCCCGGTGAGGTGATCTGGCCAATCACGACATCGTTAAAAACGACATCCCAGACCCGCGGACCGTCGCCCATACCTTGCACGTTGATGGAGAACGTCGCTGAGACCGGGTTCATCGGCATGTCGTACACATGCATGAACTCAAGTGGCGAACCGGCTATGCCGCCATTTTGCTCAAACAGCCACACATCGTGGAACGCGAGGTCGCCGCCTGACGTGTTGTTGTAGTTGGTTGGACCGTCGACATTGTCAGGAACGTCGGTGGCAAAAGCGCCGCCAAAACCGTCTTTGTCGCCGACGAGGCTGGTCAAGCTGGCTGCTGAGGCGCTCGACAGGCCAAGCGCAAGAAATGCCGCTGCGAAGGCAGCGCCTTTGATAAACTTCATGGAAAACCCCCAAAACTAGTTAACGAGAGGTTTTCAACATTCTTAGCGGCAGGTCAATGACAATATAACATATCAACCAAGGCGAGAGTCACTAGCCCGCTTGCATCAACGGCGGGAGCTTGCCGAGGTCGGCGCCCGAGGCGCGCATGAAAAACCGGCGTGCGCGATCCGAGCGCTGAACAATGCCGAGGCCGAGGCCACGGACATGCTTCAGCGGTCCGAAATCATTGGAGAAAAGCCGGTTCAATACGTCGGTGCCCAGCGCCATGCTCGCGCCATCGAACCGGCGCCAGCGGTCATACTCGTCCAGCACTGTACCGTGGCCCACATCGAGGCCAGCTTGCTTCGCTCGCGAAAGTACATCGGTGAGGGCAGCGATATCTTTGATGCCCAAATTGAACCCTTGCCCCGCAATAGGGTGGATCCCGTGGGCGGCATCCCCAGCAAGGGCAAAGCGATCAGCAATCAGCTTCGGTGCGTAAAGGAGCGAAAGCGGGTAGCTCTGCCGCGGTGTGGCCAGGCTGAATTCACCGAGATGCGCACCGATCCGGTCGCGAGCGGCAGCGAGGAACTCGTCCTCGTCCATCGCCAGAAAGCTCTTCGCCGTGCGGTTCTTCTCCGTCCAAACGATCGAGCATTGATTGTTCTGCATCGGCAGGATCGCAAACGGTCCGCTGGGGTAGAAGACCTCATGGGCCACACCGTGGTGCGGCTTCTCGTGGGCAATGTTGAAGATGAT
>JBCCTF010000103.1:0-13941 GCA_039198765.1 Pseudomonadota bacterium | reverse complement strand
GTCTCCTGAGGGTCCATCCGCGCTAGAGACCCTTCACCTGACTGACGGATTACGGCGCAATTGAGATAGAACTCGCCGAAAATTTCTCGGGTCGAGGAAACTTTTTTGAGTGCTGCTTTCGAAAATTTATTTCCATCAAATCGATACTACGCTGAAATATATCGATTATTCGCGCCGAATAAGAACTAAAGTAAAATTGCGTTAGTAACGCTTCTTAGGAGACCGTTACAAAATCCCGTGCATCTTCCTCCTCAGGGAACAACTGAGAGCAACAAAGATGCTACGTAATCTTCTGATGTCATCCGCCGCCGTCGCGCTCGCCACCAGCGCAGCTGCACACGGCCAATCGACGTTCAATGACATCGAGCCCTTCGGGTTCGACATCCAGCCTTTCGGCTCGGACATCGCCGCTTTCCAGGGTGATATCCAAGCCTTCCAGAACGATATTGCCGCCTTCCAGGGCGACATCAACGCGTTCCAAGGTGACATCAATGCCTTCCAGGGCGATATCAGCGCGTTCGGCGGCGATATCATGGCCTTCCAGGGTGACATCAACGCGTTCAGCTCGGACATCCTGGCCTTCGCAACGCGCTTCAATCCGCTGCACGGCGACATCACCCCGTTCTACGGTGACATCAGCCCGTTCTGGGGCAACATTGAGCCCTTCTGGGGTGACATCGCTCCGTTCGGCGGCGATATCTCCGCATTCTCTGGCGACATGCACCCGTTCTGGGGCGACATCCAACCGTTTCAAAACGGCGACCCGGTCAACGGCGGCCTTGCCAACTACTGGCGCGATATTGGCCCGATGTGGGGCGACATCTACAGCTTCTGGTCCGACATCAACGCCTTCGAGACCCCCTCGCAGAACGATGCCGCAGAGCTTCAGCGCCAGTTGCATGATCTGCTCAACCAGTCGCGCGCTGCTTGGGGCAGCCTTGTTTCTGAGCAAACCGGCCAGTCGTTTGACCAGTTCGCTCGCGGCATCATGAACGACTTCGGGATCAACGTGGACGACCCGCAGAGCTTGATCGGTGTCGACGGCAACGCGCGCTCCGCGTTCTTCATGACCTGGTACGATAGCCTCATGGGCCTCACCGGCATGGACCATGTCGACCACTGGATGCCGATGATTGGCTGGAACCCCGCCATGTCGCAGGACCACCGCTTTGGCCAAGATGCCAAAGTTGGTCTGATCGATGCGGCAATCAACAAATCGGACTACGATATCGAGTATCTCCAGCGCGTTGGCGGCTACGCTGAAAACGGCTCCGCCCATGGCGCGGCTGTGGCCAGCCTGATCGCTGCACGCCACGATGGCCAAGGTGTGATGGGTATGGCGCCCTTCGCAACGGTGCTGGCTTATAACCCCTTTGATTACACCGGCACGGCGTCGACCACTGACGTCGCCCTGGGCCTCGAAATGCTAGTCGCCGAAGGCGCCAATGTTGTGAACATGTCGCTTGGTGTTCCGGGCTCGACCCTGCACCAGGATATGGCTGACATCTTCACCAGCGACATCCTCAACAGTATCGACCACAAGCTCACAGTGGTGACCGCGGCGGGTAACGAAGGCGTTGCGCAAACCGGCACCATCAACTGGGGCAGCGGTGGCCTGGACATTGAGAACCTCCTCATCGTTGGTTCGGTGAGCCCGACTGGACGGATCTCTTCCTTCTCCAACACGCCTGGCACAGCCTGCATTCAAGAAGGCAACAGCTGCGAAGCGCTTATGAACCGCTTCCTGGTGGCCCCTGGCGAAGCCCTTCTCGTTTCGGACAACAACGGCGGTGTGATGCGCGCCAGCGGCACCTCGTTCGCGGCTCCGCTCGTCACGGGCACCATCTCGCTGATGCACGATTACTGGCCTTGGCTGCAGGCTGATCCGGAGACGACCACCGAGATCATCCTGACCACCGCCACAGACCTTGGCGAAGAAGGTGTGGACGAAGTCTATGGCCACGGCATGCTGAACACCGAAGCTGCACTCTCGCCGCTCGACTTCAACAACCTGTTCGTCCTGCTCGACGATGGTCGCCGCCTGCGCTTCAGCAACAGCCAGCGTGTCGCCTCCATGGCCATTGATCCGGGTACGCTCGATCTTTGGGAAGCCAACGAAGCCGCGATCTACGCTTTTGAGTTCATCAACGGCAACGCCCGCGACTTCTCGATCCCGCTCAGCACGGTGCTCTATGGACAGGAGGGTCTCCTGGGCAGCTACCAGCGCCACGTGCAACGGCGCTTCCTCGACTGGTCGATCGCAACGCAAGGCTTTGCTGGCGACGAGCAGATGGTCGCTGCCAACGACTTCTGGAACCTGAGCTTCACTCAGCTCGGCGGCTCCCTCGGCGCAGGCATGATGACGTTCAACTCTGAAGAGCACGGTTTCTCCATTCGCTCCGGTTGGGGTGAAGGTCTCCAGCACCTCAGCACCGTGGACAGCTTCCGTCAGCGTGAAGACTTTGATCCGCAGCGCGGCGGTGCCAACCCGCTCATTGGCCTGGCCCAAGGCGGCTCGTTCAGCGCGATTGCCTTCGATCTTGGCAACGCCATGAGCCTGAACTTCGGCATGACCGGCACGGCGATGGATCACCTCGAGCTCAACCCGTTCACCGGTCAGGTTGACCAAGAGAACATCGTGTTCGGCGCCCGTGATGCTGTCGCCACGTTCGCTGAACTCAGCATGGCCGCAACCGAGCGCTTCACGGTGAGTGCAGCCCTCAGTGGTCTGACGGAGCAGAATGGCCTCTTCGGCTCACAAGGTGTTGGTGCCCTCGCCATGGACGGTGAAGTCCGCTCGGGCGGCCTGACCCTGACCGCGCGCTACGCTCTGTCGGATCGGATCGCGTTCGCCGGAACGGCATCGGGCGTCCGCGCTGAAGCGTCGAACGGCAACGTGGCTGGCCTCGCGATTGGCGAAGACGGTGTCCAGGCAACGTCCTTCCAGGTGAACCTTGAGATCGACCGGGTCTTGTCTGACCGTGGCCGCCTTACCTTCTCCGCGATGCAGCCTCTGCACGTCGAAGCAGGCGGCTTGGCCTTCACATCCGCTCAAGTGACCGATCGTGAAACCGGCGCAACGGGCGTTGTGACCGATCAGTGGGCCCTTGGCGGCGCGCCGCGTCACCTGGCTGCTGAGGTCGACTACAGCGTCTCCCTGCCGGGTGATCGTTTCAGCCTCAGCGTGTTTTCTCGCTATGATATTAATGATGTAGACATCCAAGGGCGGTTAAATGCGGCCTCTGCGGGGGGTCGGCTTGGTCTGACTTTCTAAGACGCGAATTGGGGAAGAGGTCGCGTGACCAGAGAGAGCATCATCGGCCGGACGGCGACGTATGCCGTCTGCATCGCGGCAGGGCTGACTTTGTTCAGCAACGCGGCCGCGCGCATCGAGACACCGCTTGACCGGGTCTTGCAGGTGTCCAGCGAAGAGAACGCCGTCGCGCCGGAAGTCCAGTTCGACGAGTTTATCGGCAGTGCCAAAACGTCCATGATGCGGGCCCCCGGGGACGCGCTTGAGGCTGCTGAGGCTGGCTATGCGATGGCGCTCAAGCTGCCTGAAGACCAGCAGGCCCAAGCATTGGCCACCGCGCTATGGCTGAAGTCCGAAGCCGCGCTTCGGATCGGTCGACCTGATGACGGCCTGGCCTTCGTCACTGAAGGGCTCGCGATCGTTGGCGACCGCGAGGACCTCAGCGAGATCAAGGCGAACCTCATCCTCTCACAAGGACGCCTGGCCGGACGGACATCGCAAACCGAACTGGCTATTCAGAGCTTCATCGAAGCCCACGAGCTGTTCGTCGAGAGCGGCAACACGCGCAAGCAAGCTTTGGCGCTTCAGTCGATCGGCTCGATATACAACGACGCCGAAATCTATGAGCGTGCGCTGGAGTACTTCAACCGCGCCGCTGAGGTCTATGACGGCGACCAAGTCGTCATGCTGACGTCGAAGAACAACGTCGGCAACATTCTGCGCAAGACCGGTGACTATGATCAGGCGCGGCAGAACTTCCTCGACGCGAAGCAGATCGCTGAAGAGATGGGCGCTAAGGTCCTTGTCGGCCGCATCCTGTCGAACATCGCTGGCCTTGAGACTGACGCGGGCAATCTTCAGGCAGCATCAGCGCGAATTGAAGAAGCCCTCCGTACACTGGATACCGAAGGCGGCGAGCAATGGCGCCGCGTTGCCCGTTCCGAGGAAGCTAACATCGCCCTCGCCCGCGGCCTGACCAGCAAAGCCGGCCGCGCGATCGAAGCGGGCTTTGACGACATCGACATCGAGACGACGAGCCTCTCATTCCGCGAGATGCACGAGGTCGCTAGCCGCTACTATGCGGGCCAAGGCGATTGGGAGCAGGCCTTTGCGCACCAAACGCAGTTCATGCGTCTGAACGATGAAGCGAAATCCGTTGCCGCGTCGTCTAATCTCGCCCTCGCAGGCGCTCAGTTTAAGTTCGCAGAGCAACAGTTGAGCATTGAGCGGCTGAGGAACGAGCAGCTCGAAAGCGCAGCGAAGATCAGCGAGATCCAGGAGAACGAGCGCCGCCAACAAATGATCATTGGCGCAGGCAGCCTGGTCTTTGCCTTCATCGTGCTGCTTGGCTCGTCGGCGATCATGAACCAGCGCAAGGTCGCCAAGATCAACAATGCGCTCCGCGATACGGTTGATCAGCTCTCCACCGAGATTGAGCGCCGTGAAGAGGTCGAAGCCGCACTCATTACTGCCCGCGACAAGGCCGAGGCTGCTGACCGGATGAAATCCACGTTCCTCGCCACGATGAGCCACGAGCTCCGTACGCCGATGAACGGCATACTTGGCTTTACCGAGGTCCTTCTCTCGGGCGACCTTACAGAAGACCAGCGTGAGCAAATCGAGATTATAGACCAGTCTTCGGGTTCGCTCCTCACACTGATTAACGATATTCTCGACATCAGCCAGCTCGAAGCAGGCAAGTTCAAACTCCGCGAAAGCGAGTTCGACTTCCGCACGACGGTCGAGAACGCGATCAAGCTCCTCCGCGCCAAGTCGCAGGAAAAGCACCTCAGTCTGATGGTGCATATTGATCCTCACCTGCCTGGTAAAGCGTTTGGCGATGAGGACCGCATCCGTCAGATCGTCTTGAACCTCGTCGGCAACGCCGTGAAGTTCACCGAGAAAGGTGCAGTATCACTGCGTGTCATGACAGACGAGAAACCCGGGTTTGTCTCGTTCCGCGTTCAAGACACCGGCATCGGCATCCCCGCGGACAAGGTGGACACCCTCTTCGACCGCTTTTCTCAGATCGATGGCAGCGCGACACGCAACTACGCGGGCTCGGGCCTTGGCCTCGCCATCTGTAAAGAGCTGGTTCAAGCGATGGAAGGTGAGATCGGCTGTTCCTCTGTTGAGGGTGAAGGCAGCGTCTTCTTCTTCCGTGTACCGCTCTTCAAAGACATCGACAGTGCACTTACGAAGTCTGTCACCCAGCACCTCGTGGGTAAGAATGTGGCGATCATCGATACCGTCGATCTGCGCGCCGGGATGCTGGCCGACATGGTCATGGCGCAAGGCGGCACCTCCGTTCGCATCGCTTGCAGCAAAAAGGCGGTCGGCGATATCAGTGGCCTGAAAGACCGTGGTGAGACGATCGACGCTATCCTTCTGGGCGATATGCACGATGACGACGCTGCATCGGCGATGAAGCGGGAACTGACCGAAGACCTTGGGATCAACGGTGACGCCATCATTGGCTACGGTGTGATGGGCCCAAGCTCGGCCCGCGCGTTTGAAGCGATCATCGAAGAGCCGATCTCCGATACCGCGCTCGAACGCACCATGGCGAAGGTCTTTGGGGCGAGCACCACGGCGCCGAAGGCCAAAGAAGCGGGCTCATCAGCCATGCGGGCAGGTGACGTTGCTGGCCTCCAGGAAAGCGCGTACACGGAGAAAGTTCTCATCGTGGACGACGTGGTCGCAAACCGCCGCCTTGTTGAATGTGTTCTCAAGCAGATCGGTGTGACGTCGGTCACCGCTGAGAATGGCCAGGAAGCTGTTGAAATGGCCGAGACCGAAAAATTCGGCCTCGTCCTGATGGACGTCTACATGCCCGTTATGGGCGGTATCGATGCCTGCCGCGCGATCCGCGAAGGCTCGTCCAAGAACGCTGAGACGCCAATTTATGCTCTAACGGCATCGGCTTCGGCAGAAGAGCGCGGCGAAGCTGTTGATGCAGGAATGCAGGGCGTGCTGACCAAACCGTTGGACATGAAGCACCTCCGCGCAACCGTGGCGGAAACACTTCAGTCTTCAGCGAAGGCTGAGAAGCAAGAGGCCGTCTAACAGCCCCTACTCCCACTCAATCGTGCCAGGGGGTTTGGAGGTGATGTCGTAGACGACGCGTCCGATGCCTTGGCAATTGTTGATGATCTTAGTCGAGACCCGCGACAGGAAATCGTGCGTGAACGGATAAGTATCCGCTGTCATGCCGTCCGTGGACGTCACAGCACGCAGCGCGAGGACTTGGTCATAGGTCCGCGCATCACCCATCACACCAACTGTCCGTACAGGGAGCAGCACGGCGAACGCCTGCCAGATCTCATCGTAGAGCCCCTCTTCGCGGATCGCGTCGAGGTAGATCTTGTCCGCTTTGCGCAGAAGGTCTGCCCCGTCCTTCGTGATCTCGCCAGGGAGGCGGATCGCAAGCCCTGGCCCTGGGAAGGGATGACGACCGACGAACACGTCGGGCAGGCCCAGCTCTCGGCCTAGCGCGCGGACTTCGTCTTTGAAGAGTTCACGCAGGGGCTCCACGAGGTCGAGTCCCATCCGCTCAGGCAAACCGCCCACATTGTGGTGGGATTTGATCGTCACCGATGGCCCACCGGTGGCCGAGACGCTCTCGATAACGTCAGGGTACAGAGTCCCCTGCGCCAGGAACCGCGCCCCTTCGACCTTGCCCGCTTCTTTCTCAAAGATCTCAACGAACAGGCGACCGATGATTTTCCGTTTGGTTTCAGGGTCGGAGACGCCCTTCAGTTCACTGAGGAACATCTCCTCCGCTTCCACGTGGATCAGCGGGATGTTGTAGCTGCCCCGGAACAGGTCGACGACCTCTCGGCCCTCGTTCATCCGCATCAGGCCCGTATCGACGAAGACACAGGTCAGCTGATCACCAATCGCTTCGTGGATCAGGACAGCAGCCACCGCGCTGTCGACACCGCCCGAAAGCCCGCAGATCACCCGGCCATCACCCACCTGCTCGCGGATCTTGGCGATCATCTCATCGCGGAAGGCCGCCATGGTCCAGTCGCCCGATAGTCTGCAGACACCGCGGGTAAAGTTGGAGAGGAGTTTCGCGCCTTCCCGCGTGTGCACCACTTCGGGGTGGAACTGGACGCCGAAGAACTGACGGCTCTCATCCGAGATCGCCGCATACGGAGCGTTCTCACTGACAGCCACCACGCCGAACCCGTCGGGCAAGCTGATCACGCGGTCGCCGTGGCTCATCCATACCGGATAGGCCTGCCCCTCTTCCCAAACCTCGCCGAAAAGAGCGGAGGTGCCTTTGACCGCAAGGTCCGCCCGGCCGAACTCACGCTCGCCTGAGACCTCAACCGAGCCGCCAAGCTCGGCCACCATGACCTGCTGGCCATAGCAGATCCCGAGAACCGGCACGCCGCGGGACAAATGGTGCGCCACCGAAGGCCTATCTTCGCTGGTCACAGAATTGGGGCCGCCAGAGAGAATGATCCCCTTCGGCGCGTATTCGTCCAAGAGGGCCTCATCGGCCTTCGTGTACGGATG
Source organism: Pseudomonadota bacterium (assembly GCA_039198765.1). Taxonomy (GTDB): domain Bacteria; phylum Pseudomonadota; class Alphaproteobacteria; order Caulobacterales; family Parvularculaceae; genus Parvularcula. Next base: position 6,161 of record JBCCTF010000103.1, on the reverse strand, counting down.
AATTTCGCAGTAGATGCCGTCTTCACGAAGACGGCGCGCGATGAGCTGCGTCACCTGGCTGCCGAAGTCGACAATCAGGATGCGCTCGTGATGCTGGGCTGTGTGCTGGTGATCCATGCGCGCCTGTACCGGCGCTCTGCCCAGCGATCAACGCCCTCAGAACGGATTCGTTGACGCGTTCACAACCTCTTCACCACGCCTCCACACCGTCGCGAAACCTCTGTGCTCTATTCAAAAACGCTAGGGCTTTGCCGAAACGAGGGATTCGATGCGCCTTTCTTGGGTCAGTGCCATGCCTCTAGCGCTTTTGGCGCTTTCTGCATGCTACAGCGTCACGCCGACGCCGGAAGCCACGGGCTTTGGCACGCCAACCCTTGTCATGCGCCACGGCGGCCAGGTGGTGGCGCAATCTGCCGACCATCACCTTGTTGAGAGCGGGCATCAGTGCCCCGCTGGCCACTGGCTGCCACGCAGCAAAGTCGTCGTTACAGGCGGCTTCCCCGCGTCCTTCGACCTGGAAGTCCAAGGCGACGAAACGATGGTCGCGGCCGAGATTTCGGTTGCCGGCGGCACGATGACAGGTCTCGCTCCAGGCGCCGTCCGCTCAACATCGGTCCGAGACGGCCAGACCGTTGAAATCGCTCGCCAAGCTGTGAGCAGCAGCAACCTCGGCGGCGAGCACCTCCGCTTCAGCGTGATCCCCCTCACCGGCACCCGCGCATCCGGCCCAGAGACCGTGCAGATCTACGCCCGCGTCGAGTACGAAAACGGCAGCGCCGACGTCCTCAACGTGATCACGGCAGGCAGCGAAAGCCGCCTCTGCGGCCCGTACTAAGAGAAGTTCCCGGACTTTACCTGCGCACGCACATAATACAGTAAAGCCACCTGCACGATCACAAGTGTGACCGTCGTGGACAGCACCATCCCAGCGCCGAACAGCTCCAACCCCCCGAGCAGCACGTCCTGAACCGTGCTCAAAAGGACCATGACAAGGCTCACGATCCAGAGCGTCGTCGTCACCCGCTTGCGCATGAAGAAGGTCAAAGCGCCGAGAATTCCGGACGTTACCGCCGCAATCAGCGTCACTTTGCTGAGCAGCGGCATGTTCTGAATGTACGCCAATTGCTCAGGCTCAGCTGCATAGAGCGTCTCCGCTGCGGTCAGGTGCATTACGGCGTTCAGAACGCCAAACCCATGCCAGATGAGCGCCAGAACGCCCACCACCCAAAAATGCCACTTCATCAGCCGTCTCCCTCCCCGAAGATTGCCTCGCGGCACCTTAGGGTGCGACGGCCCGCCGCACCAGTGGGGAGATCGTTCACCCTCACGCGCTAAGCCAACCACGGTAATACAGACCGGAAACCGGGAGCACACGATGACGACTTTGTTTGACGAAGCGGCCTTGGCTGAGCGGATCGACAGCGTGGCGGCCAAGATTGTTGCCGACCTGGGCCCCGAATTTGTGCTCGCCCCCGTCCTCACCGGCGGGTTTGTGTTCGCCGCCGACCTCGGCCGGGCGCTGAGCCGCCACGGCGCCGATCCGCGGATCGATTTCGTGCAGCTCGCCTCCTACGGCAACGCGCGGGAGAGTTCGGGCATCGTCAAGGTGGTGAAGGATTTCACCCTGCCGCTCGAAGGCCAGACCGTCCTCCTCGTCGACGACGTGCTCGATTCGGGACGCAGCCTCGCCCACGCCGCCGCGATGTTGAATGAGCGCAAGGCCGCGCGGATCGCCATCGCCGTGTCGATCCAAAAGGAAAAAGAGCGGGCCGCCGACATCTACGCCGACTACGCCCTGTTCGAGGTCCCCGGCGACCAATTCCTCATCGGCTACGGCATGGATGACAAAGGCCGTGCGCGAATGATACCGACAGTCGACGTCGTCGAAAGCTAAGGCCGGTTTTCGCTAGGTGGGGTTTTGAGGGAACCATTCTGTATGCGTCTTTTTGCTCAGCTGACAGTTTTTGTGGTGGCCGTGCTGCATGTGGGGTTCATGGCGCTGGAGATGGTGTTTTGGACGAAGCCCTTGGGCATGGAGATCTTCGACACGACGCCTGAATTCGCCGCAGCGTCAGCCGACCTTGCGATTAATCAGGGGTTTTACAATGGGTTTCTAGCGGCAGGGCTCCTGTGGGGCCTGTTAGCAGGCAAGCGAGATGTGAAGGTCTTCTTCCTTGGCTGCGTGATCGTCGCAGGCATCGTCGGTGGACTGACAGTCAGCACCACGATCATCGCCGTTCAAGCTGCGCCCGCAGCTTTGGCCCTGCTCCTCACCTTGGTGGCGAGTCAGGCGAAGGGTTAGCCCGAAGGGCGGATCGCTTCGCGGGTCCGCTCTACTCTTGCTGCGCGAGCCAGCGTTCGCAGAGCTCGTCCATGCCCTCCGGCGGCTCGAGGCCGCGGGCGATGATGCGGCAGCGCAGCTCCACCGGGCCGAGCTTGTTGAAGTGGTTGTCTAGGCGCCGCTCCAGCTCAGCGACCAGGGCATCGCGGTCGCCCATAAAGGGGTCGTCCAGGAAGCGGATGCGGATCCGCTCCTCCCGAGCTTTGGGAGAAGGCTTCTCTTTGCGTCTGCGCGGCATGGTGATGCGCAGTGTACGGCCTATTGGCGAGGCGAGGACAACTTTGTTGCAGGCAGCACAGCGAACCGCACGGCGGGAGGCCGGCGGGGGAAGCGAGGGACAAGGCGCGCGGCCTGACCGCGGGCATTGGTGTTCGTTTGTTCCAGGGTCGGCCCAGCAGGTCCAAAGGTGACCAAACCAAGGCCGCGCGCCTTTCCGGAGTTCGACGCTCCGCCTACGGCCCAACTGGCGAGCTCACGCAGGCGGCGGCCGTCACGACCGCGAAAACCGGACCGATGAGCATCAGGTGACGGTACCAACACCCCCGCTCTCACCGGTGGTGGGGTTGTAGCATGGGCGGCGAGGTGCGGGGATAACCCTTACGCGGGCCCCGCGAACAGCAATTGAAGCCTACTCGTCGCCTTGAGGATTATTCTGAATACTCTCGACAAAGAATGCTCGGTCCTCACCTGATCTAATGTACTCAAGGTAGGAACCTAGAGGCTCGCGCCTTACGTCCACCATGCCGACCGAATCTTGTTCAACCGGAGATCTATCCCTCGATGCTATGTGAATCATTACATCTTCGTCTGCGGTCACTGCTTTGAAGTGGACTATGTGCAGGGATCTAAGATCTTGGTCCTCCAGCAAACCAGCTACCACGGCCTGCTTTTTAGCCTGATCGAGCGAGCGCAGCTCCTCCCAAAGTAGAAGCATGTTGAGCAAGTACCTACCGCCTGGACGCAGATGAAATACTCCCTCGTCGCTTATCAAAAATAAATCTTTACTCCATACTCCACGGCTTTTGTTACTATTTCCAATTGTCGCAACACTGGAAATGCCAGCATGGCTCAATAGAGTTGAGAAATCTATATCACTATATATCTGCGCGATATTTTTTCCCCGAAACAAAGCGCTTACGAAAGCGATTAGATTTCTGAACTTAATTGCATTTCTGGCTGTTTCACGGAGGTCGGGAGTCGCAATCGATGCAAGAATGACCGCTTTTAAGTCATCAATCTGCTGAGCGAAATCATTCAATCGTTTCGCCTCCTGCTCCGCTTCCCTGTTTTCGTAGAGCAGGCGTTGGAATAATTGAGACCACTGCGATATGAGGTGACTCTTAATTGTGTCTAAATTACTGAATGACTGTATACTGTTATTATTTTGTCGACCTCGAATATAGTTTATAAACTTAAATATATATTCAGCGGTTTCGGTTTTTTCAATCGATCCATATTTTATGCTACGCGCGACGTCTGGATTATTTCGGTTCTTTTCAAAAATGAGGTGGTCGTGCATAACCGCACCATCGACGAACGCATAAATTGGAATCCCGAGGTCGACGGCCTTGAGGACTTCAAGCTGGGTTATTGACAGCTTGCCGCTCTCACTTAGGACCTCCGGTTTTGTGCTTTCTTTGCGTAAAGCCTCCAGGTCTACAGTATCCTGTAACTTTGGGATGCCTACGCCTCCGAACCTAGAGCCGATAATGACTAAGACTACGTCAGCATTTTTAATATCTTGAACGCAGCTCTCGTGGGTATGCACCCTATGATCATATAGAACATCAGAATGATCGCTCATCACAGGCTCGTGGCCAAGCGACAAAAGAAACGGGCGAAGTTCCGAACGAAGGACTGCTAGATCATAGCAAGTGGAACTTACAAATACGCGAAGACGTGGCACTTACTTCCCTACTAGATTTCTCGAGTAGGGAAATAACGTCGAAGAGCCCCAAGTACAATACCTCAACGCACCCGCTCCTTCTCATCCTCTTCGCCCTGACCTTCCGCATCCGGATCAACCCGGGCGGGGTCTTCGGGGATGTATTCGAAGGCGAGGTTTTTGTCGTCGTCGAGGGTGACCCTGACGACGCCGCCGTGGCGGAGTGTGCCGAAGAGGATTTCGTCGGCGATGGGTTTCTTGATGTGCTCCTGAATGGTGCGCGCGAGGGGGCGGGCGCCCATTTCTTCGTCGAAGCCGCGTTCGGAGAGCCAGCGGGTGGCGTCGTCCGTCAGCTCGAAGGTCACGTTCCGGTCGGCGAGTTGCGCCTCCAGCTGGAGCACGAACTTGGCGACGATGCGGTCGATGATCGGCTTCGATAGGCCAGCGAACGGGATGACCGCGTCGAGGCGGTTGCGGAACTCCGGCGTGAACAGCTTGTTGATCGCCGTCTCCTGCTCAGAATTCGCGCGGCCGCGGCCGAAGCCGATTTCCATGCGGTTCGCATCGGACGCACCGGCGTTGGTGGTCATGATCAGGATGATGTTGCGGAAGTCGATCTTCTTGCCGTGACTGTCCGTAAGCTGACCATTGTCCATCACCTGGAGGAGGATGTTGAAAATCTCCGGGTGCGCCTTTTCGATCTCGTCGAGGAGGACGACGGCGTGAGGGTTCTGGTCGACAGCGTCGGTGAGGAGGCCGCCGCCCTGGTCAAAGCCGACATAGCCGGGAGGCGCACCGATCAGCCTACTGACGGTGTGACGCTCCATGTATTCGGACATGTCAAAGCGGAGGAGTTCGACGCCCATCATGTTGGACAGCTGTTTCGCCACCTCGGTTTTTCCAACGCCGGTGGGGCCAGCGAAGAGGTAGTTGCCGATGGGCTTGTCCGGCTCGCGCAGGCCCGCGCGGCTGAGCTTGATGGCCGCGGACAGGGCGTCGATGGCCTCGTCCTGGCCGAAGACCACGCGCTTGATGTCGGCGCCGAGGTTTTTGAGACGCTCGGTGTCGGACTTGCTGACGGACTTGGGCGGGATGCGCGCCATGACGGCGATGATCTCTTCCACCTGGTGCACGCCGATCTCTTTGACGCGCTCTTCGGGCGCGTAGAGCATCTGGCGGGCGCCAGCCTCGTCGATCACGTCGATCGCTTTGTCAGGCAGCTTGCGGTCGGTCATGTACTTGGCCGACAGCTCCACCGCGGTTTTGATGGCTTCGTCCGTGTAGATCAGGCCGTGGTGCTTCTCGAACGCATCCCGCAGGCCGCGGACGATCTCGATCGTGTCGGGCACGGAGGGTTCCATCACGTCGATCTTTTGGAAGCGGCGAGACAGGGCGCGGTCTTTTTCGAAGTGCTGTTTGTACTCTTTGAAGGTGGTCGAGCCCATGCATTTCAGGGTGCCCTGCTGCAGCGCTGGCTTGAGCAGGTTGGACGCATCCATCGCGCCGCCTGAGGTCGCCCCGGCGCCGATAATGGTGTGGATCTCGTCAATGAACAGGATGCCTTTTTCCTGTTCGCCGATTTCCTTCATCACCGCTTTCAGGCGTTCTTCAAAGTCACCGCGATAGCGTGTGCCGGCGAGCAGGGCACCCATATCCAGCGCCCAGATGACCGCATCATCGAGAATTTCCGGCACTTCATTGTTCACGATCATGCGGGCGAGCCCTTCAGCGATCGCCGTCTTGCCGACGCCCGGATCACCGACCAGGATCGGATTGTTCTTGGCCCGGCGGCAGAGCACTTCAATACAGCGTTCGACTTCAAGCTGGCGACCGATCAGCGGATCGATTTTGCCTTGCTTGGCTTTCTCATTGAGATTGACGCAATAAGCATCCAGCGCTTCGCTTTGCGGCGCGTTTGGCGGCGCTTCCTCGGCT
>JBCCTF010000102.1:0-14028 GCA_039198765.1 Pseudomonadota bacterium | reverse complement strand
GTGCGCCGTAGGCAGGCTCCGGGCTATACGCGGCAGCCCCTTTCGGTTTTGCAAAGCCGTACGCCCAGCTGATCCTCACATAGGCAATGTTCAAGGCGACGAGAATGAAGCCCATCTGAATTGTTTGCGGCAGGAGCGATGTGGTCGCGATCGCCACAGTATAGCACGCGAGAGCGCCGGCGACCGCGCCGCCCATCAGGCGCCACCAACCGTCGTCAGGATCAACCCGGCGCGCGGTCCGTACAGCAGCGAAGCCTGCGAGGACGTGTGCGAGCGTGAAGGTGATCGTCAGCGGGATGCCGTAGTTGAGCGCCCGGTTCAGGTAGAAGTTCACGACGTCGATGATGCCTTCGCCTTGAGTCAGCGGCACCAGCTCTGGTCGCTGGCGGAAGAACGCATCGCCGAACAGCGGATTGTCGAAAACCAGCGGCCAGCCACTTTCGGCCAGGCGCAGGCGATAGGTCCCCGCGCTGCTGTCCCCAATGAACGGCAGATAGGAGTAGATGGCTTGGCCTTGCTCGGTAAAGCCAGCGACGATGCCGAGGAAGAAAAGCACGGCGCCGCCTAGGAACAACCGGTTCATGGTGTTGCGCAGCGCCAGAATGAGGATAATCGCACCGGCCACACCCGCGACGAACGGACCGCGTGAGGCGGTCATGAACACGCCCATGGTCATCATCCCGATGTAGCCGACCTTCAACGGCAACCCGCGCAGCTTCGACGCCCAAGGCACTGCGAGCAGAGTCGCGGCCATCAGAACCGTCCCGTAGTTGATGTAACTGGTCCCGTAGGTCGACACGACGCGGAGGAGTGAACCACGGCCCTTTGTCAGGACCCGAGCGTCGAACAGGTTGATCACCTGCGACGTATAGATGTTCCAGTAGATGATCTGACAAATAAACGCGATGCAGGCGGAGATTGTCATCGCGATGACCAGCGCCTGGACGACTTTTTCGAACTGCTCTCGCGTCCTCACAACCCGGCTGAACGCAAGGAATGGCACGACAAATGTGAACAGTTGTGTCAGGCCGCTTCGCAGGTCGTTCGTGAACGTACTGTTCCGAAAATCGAGTAGGATGAAACCGAACAGCGCAATCAGCGCCAGCGCATCAAGACCGCCCATGCGCTTCAAGGGCTTACCACCTCGGCGAATATAGGCCGGGGCGAACAACAAGACGCCCACCACGAAGGGCACTGACATGTTCAGAAGGTAGTTGATGCCCGGAAGGCTGAAGAACGGAATGCTGGCTGCCGGCAACGTAGCGAACAGGAAAAGCCCGAGGACCATCGGCTCCGTTCGCTGCGCCATCACCAGGATAAGGAGCGTCAGTCCACCAAAGAATATCGCCGCATTTGGGGACAGAAAGAACAGGATCGACGCTAGGGCGAAGACCGTGCCGAGGCGCATGACCTCGTTGCGCTCAAACATGCCCCGGAACACAGTGAGGAGCAGGCCCACGGCAATGCCGCAGCCGATCATCACCCAAACAAGCCCGGCGATATTCGCTGGCATAGGAGCGGATCCCTTTAACTACACCCGGCTGGAAAAAGGCCGGTCCCTCACGGCTGTCTAGCGGGCAATCGCGAAGAAGTCCTCAAGACGCACTGCGCGACGGTACCTGCCTGCTGATCAGCCGAAGGTCCACTTCGGATCGAAACCGTATCGCTCTTGCAACAATTGGGCCTGGGGGGCGAACCGTTCGTTCAGTTCTTGGCGCTCGTGCTCCGTGAAGGTGAAACGGCCTTCGATTTCAACCTTCTGGCGCAAGGAGTCGCGAAGCTTCTTGCGAGCAGACTGGGGCACCACCGTCTTGGCCACAGCTTTCAGGCCGCCGATGTTGCTCATCTGGCCCCAAAGCGGGTTGTCCTTGGTCCGTGTGCCGCCTGCGTTTTCGTGCTGCTTTTCCTCGGTCAGCGTAAGGTCGGGCAGGCCCAGGAACTTGGCCACGCCCTCCATCGTTGTCTCCCCGTCGGAGACGAGCTGTTCGAGCGTCAGAAGGTGAAGATCGCCCCGGTAGAACCACTCCTGATAACGCTCAAGCTGCCCGGCATAGTCGGAAACCGCGAGGTTCACCGCGGAGAGCCCTGCATCGAGGGAATGATCGCGGCGCGGCGAGCGGAACTGGCCCACCTCCTTGTGCTCGCTGGCCGCGACGTGCTTCGCGTGGCTGGCGATCCGGTCCACCGGGTGGCGCATGATGTAGAGGAACTTGAACCGGCGGCCTTCTGCCTCAGCAGCGCGGAAGCGGTCCTGAACGCCGTGGGTGAAGGGTGCTTTGGTGTAGTCTGTCGTGCCGTCGAGGGCGTAGCGGGACGTGCCCTCTTGCCAGTCGAACAGACCCTCAAACCAATCCCAGCCTAGGCAGTGGACCTCTTCAAACGCGAAGAAGCCCGCTTCCTTTGGGTTCGCGCCGACGATCAGCGGATGGGCATCCAGCTGCGCAAAGAGGGTCGTGCTGCCGCTCTTCATCGCGCCGATGATGACGATGATGTCCTTGATCAACGAATGGGGTCCCTCAAACGCGTCAGGCTCGGGCTAGCACCGCGTCACTAACAAAAGGGTTGCTCGCGCGTTCAGCGCCGAAGGTGCTCATCGGCCCGTGCCCTGAGATGAACTGCGTGTCGCTGCCCAGCGGCCAAAGCTTCGTCCGGATCGAGTTGATCAGCGTCTGATGATCACCCCGCGGGAAATCCGTCCGCCCGATCGAGCCTTTGAAGAGGACGTCACCGACGAAGGCGAGCTTCGCGTCCTTCTGGTGGAAGACCACATGGCCAGGCGTATGACCCGGCGTGAAGTAGACGTCGAAGACCACCCCGCCGATCTCCACCTGATCCCCGTCGTCCAGCCAGCGGTCAGGCACCACGTTCTCACCCTCACCGCCCGTACCAAAGCGCTTGGACTGCTCAGCGATCTGGGACAGCCAGAAGATCTCTTCCTCATGCGCGCCTTCAATGGTCGCGCCAGTCCGCCGCTTCAGCTCCATGGTGCCCGATGCGTGGTCCAGGTGCCCATGGGTCAGCCAGATCTTCTCAATCTTCGCATTCATCGCCTCCGCCGTCGCGAGCAGGCGATCCACCTCCCCGCCAGGATCAATCACCGCCGCCGAGCCATCCGCCGCGCGGATGATCGAGCAGTTCTGCTGAAACGGCGTCACGGGGACGATCTGAACTTTGAACGGCGCCTCTTGGGTCATCCTTGCACGATAGCGCGGGCGATGCTGCAGCGCAAAGGGTAGGTGACGAGGCCTAGGAACGGAAGTTGATCTGGAAGAAGCGCCGAGGCCCATCGACGGTCATGTGACCCTGCTGAATGACATCCATCCCGATCAGCATATCGTACGTAGCCAGAGCATTCGGATCAGGGTCCCGAGGCTTCACCGGGAGCTTGAACTCCTCGATCACGTAGGGGCCAGCACTGGTGCTGAACATCAAACTACAGAATGTCTCAGGAAAGCGAGTCGATCCGCTTACGCCGAGGATCTGACGTTTCCCTACGATGGGAACCATTGCTGTTCCCAACGCTTCTTCACGCAGCAAGCTGACGGTGGCGCCGGTGTCTATCAAGCCACGGATTGGCAGGAAGTTGGTTGGTTCATTCGCGAGCGCGACACTGACATCCACGAGCATGCGCGAGTGAGTGATGGTTCCATCGACTTGATACATAGCGAAGACTTAGTGGAATCCGCCCACGACCGCAGGCACGTCGGTAGCCTCACCTATCACGAACTCGCCGATGCCGAACAGTCTCGTGCCTTCGCGATACGCTTCACCAGCAGAATCGAAGACGCCGGCGACGCTTTCTTTGTGCACCATCAGCCACTTGCCAGCATAGCGCGTTGCTAACGAAGGCATCTCGCGTTCGAGCCAAAGCGAATCTGTTTCCTGTCTCTCGGTGATCTGTTGATCAAGTGCCATGTAATGAAAATGCGCAGATTTGGTCGTTCCAGTCAAACACGTGAAACGGAGCTTCATCAGCAGTGATCGACATGACGGCCCCCATCGCTTCGTTGAAAAGGCTGCCTTGGCGTGGAGATGCGTACGGGTCTCAATAAATTGGAACGTATAAAGACGATCAGTGCTTCTCATCCCACTGCTTCGGGAACCGCTTGGGCGCCATGGCGCCCCAGGTTTTCATCAGCTGGTGCTTTGCCCATTCTTCATCGAAGGCTTCCTTCCGCATAAGGATCAATTTGTGGGGCTCGTAGTGCGGGGTGACGAAGAAGCGGTCGGGTTCCGCCTCTATCATCATCTCCCGCTCTTCCTTCTCGACTTTGAAGACGGGCGCGTCCTCTTGGGGGCTCCACCACGCCCAGAGTTTGACGTGGGCTTTCAGGCAAGGGTTGCCCCAGGAGGTGGCCTCCTCGACCCGCGGCAGGTCGAGGCTGAGGGCGAGGAGGCGATAGCGTTCCCAGTTCATCATCTACCGCTTGACCATCTCCACCCGGCGATTGCGCGCGCGGCCATCTTCGCTGCCGTTGGATGCCGTCGGCGCGAGGAAGCCGACACCGTGGCCTTCGAGGCGGGCGGCGTTGATACCGTGGTCTGAGATGAGCGCTGTACGGACTGACGCGGCGCGCTGCTTGGATAAGGTCATGTTGAAGGCGAGATCGCCGACATTATCCGTATGCCCGACAAGCATAACGGAGACATCGGGATGGTTCTTGAGGTAGGTCGCCATCTCGGCCACCACCTCGTTTGACGTGGCGAGCAGTGTCGCGCTGCCTGTCTCGAACTCGAGGCCATAGATCGCGACTGCGCCCTCTGCATCGATGGCAGCCGCCATGTCTTCGGCGGAGACCTTCTCCAGTGTCCGTTCTACTGCGTCGGTGGAGAGAACGCGGAGGAGGAGCGGGTTTTCCGTCCGCTTTTCGTTCATCACCCGCTTGGTGGTGTAGATGTCGACCAGGACGCGCTTGCCACTCCGTGTCCGTTCAAACGAACCATAGCGTTGGTCCCCTTGCTCTCCCCAAAAATCGACACGAGCGGTGTTGAGGAGATAGCGCTGCATCCATCCGCAGTCTCGGTTCTTGCACGAATAGATCTCCGTGTACCCCGCTGCAGTGAGCGCTTTCTCGTAGGCGCGATAACCCTCAAGGGGGGTCGACTCATCCGGCAGTTCATAGACAACTGTCGCAAGTTCGCCTTCAGCCAAGATCGGATCGACGGCCTTCTGTTTCTTGTCGACCCCCGCCGTCAGCATCTCGACTTCGTTGTAAGCTTCGCGCTTTTCGGACTTCACTGTTGAGCCCGGAAAGGCCTGGCCCACCACCTCCGCGATCGGGTCGCCTTCGTCCTGTGCCGCCAGCGCAGGCGCGGCTGCCATGATCCCCAAACCCAACAGGGCCACCAAGTTTCGCATTGTTTTCTCCTCTCGCCAGAGGGGCTTAGCCGACGGGGAGAAACCCCGCGAGGGTTTTGGACACCTAGCGGTGGTGCTCGATATGGCTGTCGACGAGCGCCTTGTTGTAGGCGCGGAGTGCGCGGAGCTGGGTGACGGTTCCGAGGAGTTTGGACTCGCCCTTACCCGCCGTGACGGGCATGGCGTCAAGGTCCAGGCGGCCCATTTCGGCGAGGGCTTCGCCGAGGGATTGGGTCGCGTACAGACGTTCTGCGCTGTCCTCCAGAGGTGCGGCCGTATCGGGGACGGGGCGCATGACATCACGCACACGGATGGTTTGCAGGATCACCCCTTGCGGACCTTCGGACAGGTCGTAGCCGCGCTGGTTCAGCTGGAAGTGGAACCACGAGGTACCGAAGAAGATCTGGGTCATGACGGACGCGATACCGACGGCGATCATCAGGGCGGCAGTCATCGTATAGTCACCCGTCAGTTCAAAGATAATCAGTGTCGTGCTGATTGGTGCACCGATGATCGCGCCGGAGACTGCACCCATGCCCACGATGGCGAAAAAGGTCGGGGAGGCGACAAGCCCGCCAAAGGCATCGCCCATGATGATCCCGAACGCTGCCCCCGCCATCGCGCCGAGATAGATGCCGCCTGAGAAGACGCCTGTGCCAAACCGGCAGGAGAGGCAGAGCACGCTGGTGAAAATCTTCCCTACAAGGAGGATCAGCATGAGCTGCAGCGTGTAGCTGCCCTCCAGCGCCGCGCTGGTCGCTTGGTAGCCATAGCCGAGCAGCTCGGGCTGGACCAAGGCAACGCCGCCCATCCCGACGCCCGCAACAGCGGGCATCACGGCGGGCGGGATATGCACGCGGGAGACAGCGACCCGCGCCACGCTGCGTCCCCAGGCGGCGAAGGAGAGGAACGCGATCGCCACAACCCCTGCAGCAATGCCGCTGGCCCCACCGAGGAAGAGGTCGAGGGGCGCGGCCCCGCCATATTCGGGGATCACGAACCGATGGAGTTCGCCCAAGTGATAGCGGGTGATCAGGGTGGCGATGATTGAGCTGAGGGCGATCGGCGCAAAGATGGACAAGGCGTAGTTCGAAAGGATGACTTCCAGTGCGAACAGAACGCCGGCGATCGGCGCGTTGAACGCTGCTGACACTGCTGCCGCTGCGGCGCAGCCTAGGAGGGTGCGGCTGTCTTTTGCTGAGAGGCCAAAGGTCTTCGAGAACCAAACGGAGACCGCACCGCCCAAAAGAACAGCTGGACCCTCGCGGCCAGCGCTCGATCCCGTCCCGAGCGCGGTTGCGCAAACGAGGGTGTTGATCAGCCCACCGCGGAACGAGATGGCTCCCGGCGGCCGGGCGCGGGCCTCGATCACTTCCGATACCCCTTGGCAGCGGATGTCGTTGATGAGCCCCGCTCGCTTGCTGAGATAGAGGAGCAGGCCGACCAGGACGCCGCCGATCACCGGCACGAGGAACAGCCTCAACGATCCTTGGTCCCGCGCGCCGTCGGCCAGCATCTCGCTAGGCGCGCCGTAGGCGTAGTCAGTGATCAACTCGATAACGATCGTGAAGCCCAAAACACCATACGCGGTGGCGACACCGATCAGCGCAGAAAGCCCCCATACCTTAAGGTCCGACAGCGTCTCGGCGCGGGCGGCGGTTGCTCTCAGCCATGTCTGAACGCGCAAAGCGGGGGTGCTGCTCATCGACTGGCGGCGGCTAACACCCTTCGCGGCACTTGTCAGGGCACCTTGGCAAACGGCAAGGAGAAGGGCCTAGGGGTTGCGCGAGGGCTATGGTATTCGCGCCGACAGAGAGAATTTCGGAGCGTGAGAACCATGAGAGTGCTTGTCTTGGGTCTGGGGGCCCTCGCCGCTGTAGCTTTGGCTGCGCCGCAGACTGCTGAAGCCCAGCGCGGGCAAACCCGTGAGCGGATCGAGGCGCTGGAGAAGCAGCTGCGCGATCTGCAGGGCGTTGTTTATGGCGAGGAAGGCGCGACTGCGCCTGTACGCTTTGAAGGCGCGAACCCGCAGCCGCAGACGGAGGCCCAGACGCTGGGTCTGGAAACCGGTGGCGGCTTGCCGCCTGAAGTGAGCCTGCGCCTGTCGGGTCTTGAGCAAGAAGTGCAGCGGATGACCGCGCGGATGGAAGAGCTGTCCTATGCGATGCAGCTGCAGCAGCAGCGGATGGATCGCCTGGTCCAGCTGGTCTACCCGAATTACGACGAGCAAGTGGCGCTCGGCCTCACGGGCCAGAAACAGCTGCTTGGTGACCGTGCCTACAGCCAGCCTGAGCCTTTGGAACCGCCGTCAGGTGGCCCTGTCGACCTGGCCGGTGGAGGCAGCGTCGCGAGCGGTGCTTTGCCTGAATATGGCAACTCGGCGGCGGCTTATGCAGCTGGCCGTTCGGCGCTCTTCTCAGGCCGGTTTGAGGAGGCTGAGCGGGCGTTCCTTGCACTGACGGAAAGCTATCCGGACAGTGAGGAGTATGCGGATGGTCTTTACTATCTCGGCGAGACGTACCTGGCGCAGGGTGACCTTCGTGCGTCGGCCGAAGCGTATCTCGATTTCATTCGAAACCACGGCGACCATCCGAACGCTGCGCGGGCGCACCTGAAGCTGGGTGAAGCCTTCGGCAAGGCGGGCCGTACGAAAGAGGCTTGCCGCGTCTGGCTGCGCGGTGTGCAGACCTATCCGCAGATGGACCCGGACTTGCTTGAGCAAATCCAGCAGCAGCAGATCGAAGGCGAATGCCCGGGAGCGCCTGAACCTGAGTGATCCGTCTACAGAGCTAACGTTTCAGTGGCCGCTGCCTCCTGGCGAGGTGGCGGCCATTGCCGTTTCGGGGGGCGCGGACAGTTTCGCGCTTCTGCATTGGGCGTGGAAGGCTGGGCATCCCATCGTTGCGCTGACCGTGGACCATGGCTTGCGTGAGGGCTCAGCCGCAGAGGCGCAGGCGGTGCGCACGTTCTGCAGTGAGCGGAACATCCCGCACGAGACCCTGATCTGGCGCGGTGAGAAGCCGAAGACAGGCATCCAAGAGGCAGCGCGGAACGCGCGCTATCGCCTCCTCTGCCGAACGTGTGACCGGATGGGCATTGAGAATCTCCTCACCGCCCACACCGCCGACGACCAGGCCGAGACCGTGTTCATGCGCCTCCGCCGCGGCGCAGGCCGAGGCCTCGCCGGAATGCCCCGTGTGCGGAGCATCGCCGCAGGTCCGGGCGAGGTGATTGCCCTGCACCGCCCGCTGCTCGATGTGCGCCGAGCAACGCTGCGAGCGTATGCGGAGGAAGCTAAGCTTCCGTTTGTCGATGATCCCTCCAATGACGATGACAAGTACGAACGCGTGCGCGTGAGGGCACTGCTCGCTGCGCTGGAGCAGCAGGAATTGCTCAGCTTTGAAGCGCTACGCGACTTGGCCGAACACTACGCGGAACTTACGAGCTCATCTGACTCCTCAATGAGATTGGTCGCGGATCGGCTTAGTGATCATGGGTGGTGGAACGATATGCCGAATGACGATTACATGTTCGGCGATTTTAGTTCTGCTAGCGATGGTGCCGTAACACTGAGTGTCTCCGACATAAACTTTATGCTCACCGGGCTACGCGACACGGATGTCGTTTCCATTCTCTGCGAGACGATGCACGCGTTCGGATCCGATACCGGAGTTCGGCTCAATCAGCTGCCGGAGAAGTTCCCTGCAGCTATTTCCAGTGCGCTCATCCACCGGTTGGGACCACGCTCGAAAGAGCCCTCGAGCACTTTAGTCACCCAGCGGAGGACTCACGAAGAGTGGGCTAGAGGCATCGACGATGAAATCGATCGTGCCGACCTTTTCGTCGTTATGCGAGAGCCCGCTGCGCTCCTGGGCCGTGCCGACGGAACCCCCGGCTTCGTACCCATCCCCACCGAGCCCGGCTCCAATCACCTCTACGACCGCCGGTTCATCGTCTCTGTTCCTGAAGACGTTGCGCCGGAAACCCACCTCCGCCCGCTGGGTCAGCTCATTCCGCGCGATATTGTGACCTCGACCCTCGCGCGGGAGCGGATTTCGACGCTGCCTTGCCTAGCGATCGGTAACACGCTCACCCATCTCCCCGAACAGGCGGTCGAGGCTGTGACAAAGGCGCTCGATGGTTGGAAGCAGTGTGACAGCTTCTTACCTTCCCCTATGCGCACGTTTCCTGCACGCTCGCTTCTCGCAGAGCGTTTCGCCGGAGACGTGATACGTTTTTAAGGACCGCGGGCCTAAGCCGAAGGCTTGCTAGAAGGGATTTTCCATGAACGGTCGTCACTGGATGGTTTGGGGCTTGATGCTCGCCGTCGCCCTGATGTTGTTCTACTTTTTTGCGTCCGCGACACCGCAGCAGAACATGACATCGCTGAGCTACTCTGACTTCCGCCGCCAGGTGGAGCAGGGATCGGTCAGCAACGCGCGGGTCGAAGAGAACACGGTCACCGGCCAGCTCCAATCTGGCTCGCGATTCGTTGTGGCCGTGCCATCGGGCGCTGACGCGGCTGATCTGCTGTATGATAACAATGTGACGGTGGAGGTTGTCCCTGAACAGGACCCGCCGCTGCTTCTCTCGATCATTCTGAACCTGTTGCCGGTCCTCTTGATCCTCGGCCTGATCTTCTTCGCCATGCGGCAGATGCAGGCGGGCAGCGGAAAGGCCATGGGCTTTGGCAAATCCAAGGCGAAGCTCCTGACCGAGCGGCATGGCCGTGTGACCTTTGAAGATGTCGCTGGCATCGACGAGGCGAAGGAAGAGCTGGAAGAGATCGTCGACTATCTGAAGGACCCGATGCGGTTCCAGCGCCTGGGCGGTAAGATCCCCAAAGGCGCGCTGCTCGTCGGCCCTCCGGGTACCGGTAAGACGCTGCTGGCGCGGGCGATTGCTGGCGAAGCGAACGTGCCGTTCTTCACGATTTCCGGTTCGGACTTCGTCGAGATGTTCGTCGGCGTCGGCGCCTCGCGTGTCCGGGACATGTTCGAGCAGGCGAAGAAGAACGCGCCCTGCATCATCTTCATCGATGAGATCGACGCGGTCGGTCGCTCCCGCGGTGCAGGCCTCGGCGGCGGTAACGATGAGCGTGAGCAGACTCTGAACCAGCTCCTGGTGGAGATGGACGGTTTCGAGGCCAACGAAGGCATCATCCTGATCGCCGCTACGAACCGCCCTGACGTTCTCGACCCGGCGCTGATGCGTCCTGGCCGTTTCGACCGACAGGTGGTTGTGCCGAACCCCGACCTCGTCGGTCGCGAGAAGGTCCTCGGTGTGCACATTAAGAAGGTGCCCCTCGGTCCTGACGTCAAGATCCGCGATATTGCGCGAGGGACGCCTGGTTTCTCAGGCGCTGACCTCGCGAACCTTGTGAACGAGGCTGCTCTGTTGGCGGCGCGCCGGTCCAAGCGGATTGTGACCAACAAGGAATTCGAGGATGCCAAGGATAAGATCATGATGGGTGCGGAGCGCCGCTCCACCGTCATGACCGAGGACGAAAAGGCGCTCACGGCCTACCATGAGGCGGGCCACGCGATCGTCGCCCTCAACGTGCCAAAGACCGACCCGGTCCACAAAGCGACCATCATCCCCCGCGGCCGCGCCCTAGGGATGGTGATGCAGTTGCCTGAGCGGGACCGCTTCTCCATGTCGAAGATTGAGATGGAATGCCGGATCGCGATCCTGATGGGCGGCCGCGTCGCGGAGGAGCTGAAGTTCGGCAAAGAGAACGTCACCTCCGGTGCGTCCTCCGACATCGAACAAGCCACCAAAATGGCCCGGGCCATGGTCACCCAATACGGCCTGTCCGATAAGCTGGGCCCTATCGCTTACGCTGAGGACGAGGGCGAGGTTTTCCTCGGTCAGTCCATCGCCAAGTCGAAGTCCATCTCCGGCACTACGGCGAAGGTCATTGAGGAAGAAATCAGGCGGATCGTCGGCGAAGGCTATGAGACAGCCACGCGCATTCTCGACGTGGATAACCGTGATGACTGGATCAAGCTGTCCGAGGGTCTTCTCGAGTACGAGACCCTGACGGGTGAGGAGATCAAAGCACTCCTGGCTGGCAAAACGATCGTTAGGGATGAGCCGGAAGAGCCCACGGGCCCACCGCCAAGCTCGGTGCCCACATCGGGCAAAGCCACAGGCGGGCCAGACCTCGGCGGGGCCGAACCCCAAGGTGCGTAGGCCCTAGTTTCGCGATCAAAATGAACCGGCGCTTCAGCGCCGGTTTTTTTCTGCTTATCGACGAAACGATACAGCCACGCGCTTCCCTCCCCGCCCTCAAAGTGTTAACGAAGAGTTATCCTGGTGAGCGGTGGGGCCAATCTATGAGACCGAATTTCTTCGCATTCGACGCGCTGGCGTACGCGCTACAGGCTGGGATCACGCAAATCCCGCTGTTCCTCCGCCGCGGCTGGCTCGGCATGCTGATCATCTTTTCGGCGCTGGCCTATTTCCTGACGAAGATGAGCGTCTTCGGCGAAGGGTTCGGCGATCCCGAATTCGCAGACTTTTTCTACCGGATGTTCTCAGAGTTTGTTTCAGCGTTCGACGGTCACGATGGTGAAGGCCCTTATGATGGCATGAACGAAGAGGACATCGAAGTCCTTGGAGCCGTATTCCTTTTCTACGGAGCCACACTCTTCGGCGGTATTCTCGCAATTCCCGGTTTTGTTGATATCTTCCGGGTAGCAGCGAAGCGAGAGCCTAGCCCGGGCTTCCTGCCGACGTTCGGCAAGGCTGAATGGTACCTCATCATCGCCTACGTCTTGGTCGTCATCCTCACGATCCTGTTCTTCCTTATCGTTGGCGGTCTCGCGGCGATTTTGACGGCTGGCGCTGTAGCCATCGACATGCCCTGGCTTGGTGCGATCCCGATCACCGCAGCGGTCATTGCCGTCATTTGGTTTGGCATTCGGACGGCGCTCATCCCGATTCACGCTGCGCTGACTGAGTCGATCGCGTTCGGTGAGGCCTTCAACCTTGTGCGGGGCCGTGCTTGGAAGTTCCTGGGCACGAGTATTCTCTACTCCATCATCCTCGGAATGCTGACGATCGGTCTGCAGTACGTTGGGACGGCTGGTGATCTGCTTGTCTTCTTCGGCTCTTCGCTCATCATCTCCGTGCTGGTTGGCTTGTACCAATATGTATCGCAGTCAGCTCTATACGGCCGGATCGCTGCCGACCTTCTCGGCATGACCGCAGAAGATGAGGAAGACGCACTTGAGGAGGCCGTGGAAACGGCGGGCGATGTTGTTGATGAAATCATTGCGCCGATGGAAACTGCCGATGCTTCGGAGGTCCTGGCTGAAGAGCCGCTGACGGCCGACGCGGCCGCTAAGCCAACGCCGAGCTTTGGTCAGCCGATGAAGCGGCGTGACCCTGGCTTTGTGCCGCGGCGGCTTCGCTAGCGCTCCTCGCGGGACACGCTACATGCCGAAGACCATGAAGATCTTCGGCATCGTCAACGTCACCCCTGACAGCTTCTCCGACGGTGGGCGCACCCTCGACGTTCAAGACGCCTGTGACCACGCCCTGCGCCTTGAGGACGAGGGCGCCCACGTGCTCGACATTGGCGGCGAGAGCACCCGCCCGGGCGCCGAGCCTGTCTCAGTGGATGAGGAGCTCCGCCGCGTAATCCCGGTGATCGAGGCCCTTTCCGAACGGACCTCAGCCGCCCTCTCTATCGATACCCGCAAACCGAAAGTGGCTGAGGCGGCCATCGGCTCTGGCGCTTCCATTTGGAACGACGTTACGGCCCTTCGCTACGCCGAGCAGAGCCTCCGGCTAGCAGCTAAGCTCGAATGCGAAGTCGTCTTGATGCACATGCAGGGTGAGCCCGGCACCATGCAGCGAGACCCTTCCTACGATGATGTCGTTTTGGAAGTAAAATCATTCCTAGAGGCTCGCATCATCGCCTGCGAAGCTGCGGGAATACCTCGCGACCGGATCATTGCCGACCCCGGCGTTGGTTTTGGCAAGGCGCTCGAGCATAACCTCGCCCTCTTCCGGAACCTGGAAGCCTTCCAAGCGTTGGAAACCGGCCTGATGATGGGCGCGAGCAGGAAGCGCTTCATCGCGGCCCTTGATCGCGATGGCCCTGCGGATGAGCGCCTAGGAGGCAGCCTCGCGGCGGCACTCCGCGCGCAGGCGGCCGGCTTCACCCACGTCCGCGTCCACGATGTGGCGGCAACGCGCCAAGCGATGGCCGTGGCCGCAGCCCTCGCGTGATGCGGGAACGTTCACGATAGTTTACACCAATGCTTCTTCTTCCTTCATAGACCCTGGGCTAGACCCGGCGGACGAGACGGAGAGCGAGTATGCGCGGCGACGACAAACCCACCGAACGCAACGTATTTGGCACTGACGGTGTGCGCGGCCTGGCCAATGCGGGGCACCTGACCCCTGACGGCGTTTTGCGCCTGGGGATGGCGACGGGGCGCATCTTCCGCCGCGGCAACCATCGCCACCGGGTGGTGATCGGCAAAGACACGCGCCTCTCTGGTTACATGATCGAACCCGCGCTGACGGCGGGCTTTATTGCGGCAGGGATGGATGTTCTCCTCCTCGGCCCGGTGCCGACGCCAGCGATGGCGATGCTGACTCGCTCCATGCGCGCGGACCTCGGCGTGATGATCTCGGCGAGCCATAATCCGTAC
>JBCCTF010000101.1:0-14266 GCA_039198765.1 Pseudomonadota bacterium | reverse complement strand
GGCTTCCAGAAGGGTGAGGCCAACGATTTGTTCGGCGAGTGCTTTGATGTCTGCCATGGTTCAGGTCTTCCTTGTTTAATCCGTAGAGGGAGGTTGTTACGCGTCTTCTTTGTCGGCGATGGTCTTGATCGCGCCTGCAATGTTGCCTGCAGGTGCGCCAATCGCGCCGGAGATGTTGGAGCCGGGTGCCGTGAGGCTGCCGACGATCGAGGAGATGATCTCTTCGCGCGAAGGCATTTTCGACAGGGCATCGATGCCCGCCGTATCCATCGCGGTGTCACCCATCAGGCCGCCGAGGATCTCGAGATTGTCGTGATCCTTCGCCCACTTCACGATGACCTTCGGCGCAGTGACCGGGTCTTCGGAGTAAGCAACGACGGTCGGGCCGGTGAACAGCTCTTTGACCTCGTGGCCCGGACGATCGCCGATGGCGATTTTCGCAAGCCGGTTTTTGACGACCTTCACACCGCCGCCCGCTTCACGCATTTGGTTGCGCAGATCGGACACCTCGGCGACCGTGAGGCCACTGTTTTTCATGACCACAACGACTTCGTTGTCGTTGAGGACACCTTCGAACCAGGCGACCTGGTCTTTCTTTTGATCCCTATTCAGGGGCATGGAATTCTCCGCCTGTTTGCTGATGGACCGTGCCGCGGCGGAAGATCGGCGACCTGCATCGTGGCGGTCGCCCGGAGGGCTTGGTCAGCCGTCTCGGCAGGGCTTAGGGGATGCCTGCGGTCTTCGACGAGGCGCAGCTCACCTGCGCGAGCGCGGCGTATCGCTCAGGAACAGGGGATCGTCAACCCCTTTCCGGCCAGGGCCTTGGCGGGGTTCGGGGGTCGGTTCCGGTTCGGCCAGCTCTTCGGCTTCGACGGTGGGGAGGTCGGAGTGATCGGCGTCTTCTTCCGGATCGTCCGTCCACTCAGGAAGGCTGGTCTCGAACAGGTTGGCGCCCTCCTCCGTCGGCACACCGCACATCGCCGGGGCGCCGAGGGCCTCCACCACTTCCGTCACCTGCGGCCGGGCTTCGAGCTTCAAGTCCGCAGCGGAGCCATCTTCGTCGACCCAAGGCTCGGGGAACCGGTCCCGGCGGGAAAGCAGCGGGACGGCTGCATCGCCTTCCGCCAATTCATAGCCGAGTTCTTCGAGGATCAGCGATCCCGTCGGTTCGGCGTCTTCCCGCGGGAAGACCTGGACGATGGAGACGGGGCGGTCCTCTTCAACATCCGTGGCGTTTCGGGATTGGCCGAGGCTGAGGGCGAAGGTCTTCACACCGTTGCCGCAAACGCGGGCCACCGCTGCGGCCAGGCCATCAGCGCGCCGCGCCGCCCGGCGTTTGTTGCGGTCGCGATCGCCATCAGAAGAGGCTGAGCCAAACACCAGGACGGCGGGGGCATCGCAGAGCATGCCCTGCTCATCGAGCTGCTCGACCAGGTAGGTCACAGGCACGTTTGCTCCGCGCCAAGAGACGCGGTCGTGGGACGCGTAGACCCAGTAAGCATCGGTATCGATGGGCTCAAACTGAAGCTGTGCAGGCTCTTCGGAGGTCATCTCCACCGTGCACGGCGCGCACTCCTGACCGTCAAAGAAAGCACCTTCCGGGCATGGTTCAGGCAGCGTTTCGTCGCGCGAGAGGCTTGGCTGGACCCTGGGCGCGGGTTCGTCCCGCTGCACCTGCGGTGCTGGTCTGACAACAGGATCAGGCTCCGCGCGAGCTGGCGCTTCGGTCTCGATGGCAGGCTGTGGCGTTTCTGCTGGCTTGAGGGTCATCAGGAACCCGTCAGCGCCAATGAGAAGGACGAAGAGCGCGGCCAGCGGCACAGCAGGCTCGCGCGGGAGCATCGTGATGATCAGGCCAAGCGCGAGCAGGACCACGCCATATTCCATGGCGGTCCCGGTGATCGTGAACGGCTCGCCATCAATGCCGAGCGCTTCAGCGAACCGGAGCGGGACCGCGCAGGTCCCCTCACCGCACAGGACGCCGCCAGCAACCACGCCTGCCACCAAAGCAAACGCGATCAGCACCAGCGCAATGACGATGCCTCGGATCATTCTCAGTCTCACCCCAAGCCGTTGCGGCCCACCAATGTGGATAACCTAACGTAAGAAGCGCCAAGGAGCGAGTCACGGGGTTTGCGAGAGGTTCAGGTTCTGCCAAAGCCGGGAGCATGAAGGTGCACGCGATCATCGTCGCCGCCGGCCAGGGCACCCGGGCTGGAGGCGATCTTCCTAAGCAATATCAGAGCCTGAGCGGCGCGCCGATCCTGCGGCACACCCTCCTCGCCTTCGCCCGGCATCCTGAGATTTCGGCGATCACAGCGGTGATTGGCGAGGGTCACGACGAGCTCTTCTCTAGCGCCGCCGCTGGCATTGAGAAGGTCACATCGCCTGTTTTCGGCGGCGCCGAGCGGCAGGTCTCCGTGCGCCTTGGCCTGGAAGCCATCCAAGACGACGCGCCTGACGTGGTGCTGATCCATGATGCGGCGCGCCCGCTGGTCAGCGCAGAAACGATCAGCAGCGTGATCGCCAAGGCCGCAGAGAGCGGCGGCGCGATCGCAGCTCTCCCCGTCGCTGACACTCTTAAGCGCGAGAAGGGTAGCGCGGTCATCGCAGAGACTGTCCCGCGGGATCGTCTCTGGAGGGCGCAGACACCGCAAGGGTTTCGCTTTTCCGAAATCCTCCGTGTGCATCGCGAACTGGCTAACCGAGACGACATGACCGATGACGCGTCGCTGTTCGAAGCCGCTGGGCTTCCCGTCGCGCTGGTCGAGGACGATCCCAGCAACATCAAGATCACCAGGCCGCGCGACTTTGCCGTTGCCAAAGCCATGATGGAGAAAGCGATGGAAACGCGGGTTGGCTCGGGCTTTGACGTCCATGCGTTTGAGGACGGCGACCACGTCACTCTATGCGGTGTCGATATTCCGCACACGCACCGCCTGAAGGGCCACTCTGACGCCGATGTGGCGATGCACGCCCTGACCGATGCGATTTACGGCGCGTTGTCAGACGGCGATATCGGACACCATTTTCCGCCCTCGGACGATCAGTGGCGCGGCGCAGCTTCGGATGTCTTCCTCCGTCATGCCGTGAAGCTGGTGAGCGAGCGCGGCGGCAGGTTTGTCCACGGCGACATCACCATCATGTGCGAAGCGCCGAAGGTTGGCCCGCACCGGGAAGCCATGCGCGAGCGGTTGTCTGAGATCATGGGTGTCGACGTTTCCCGCTTGGCCGTGAAAGCGACGACCACGGAGAAACTGGGCTTCACGGGTCGCGGCGAAGGGATCGCCGCGCAAGCGACCGCCACGGTCGCCCTTCCAGGTACGCTCTAATGGACGGACAATCCCTGAAGCTGGCTGAGCAAGTTATCCGAGAGGCCACAGCGCGCGACATGACGGTTGCTACCGCGGAAAGCTGCACGGGCGGCTTGGTCTCAGCAGCATTGACGTCCGTGTCCGGATCATCGGCGGTTTTCACCCACGGCTTTATAACGTATGCGAATGAAGCCAAGATCGGTGTCCTTGGCGTTCCGGAGAGCGTCATCGCGAGCCAAGGTGCGGTAAGCCAGCCGGTGGCTGCAGCTATGGCCGAAGGTGCCCTGGCCCGCGCGACGGCCTCGGTGAGCGTCTCGCTGACCGGGATCGCTGGGCCCGGCGGAGGCACGACGACAAAGCCTGTGGGACTGGTCTGGTTCGGGGCGTCGAGCGCCTTCGGCACCAAAACAGAGCGACGTGTGTTCCCAGGGAGAGACCGTCACGGAGTGCGAGAGCTCTCCGTGCATCAAGCGCTCCGCATGCTGATCGCTGAGATCAAGCAGCACCCTGGTTGAGCTCCACCCCGGCCTGGGTCAGCGCCCGCGCGAAATCGCGGCGATCGAAGGGCTTCAAAATGTAGGACGACGCGCCAGCGGCCCGCGCAAGCGTGAACTGTTTCGGGTCGTTTTCAGTCGCCATCAACACCGTGCGTGGCCGAGGGACCATCGTCTCTGCTGCGCCCTTAAGAACATCGAGCGCGCCAAGCTTCGGCAGGTCCCAATCGAGTAGGCACAGATCTGGTTTGACCTCTTCCATTTTGGCGAGGCCATCCTCCACCGTGCCCGTCCCGTAGGCCATGAAGCCGAGATCGGCGAGCAACCCCACAGCGATCTCGCGAACGCGCGCAGAATCTTCAATAACAACAGCGGTTTGCATGACGGCGCTCCCTCATCCACGCGGAGAGTGCGCCGAACTGGTCAACCGTTCGTGAAAGAAGCCGTACGGGTTTTAACGAAGAGAAACAGTCACTTCGTCTTCACCGACTTCAGTGGTGATTGATACACCACCCGCCTGGGCAAGGCGTTGAGCCATGACCGCCGGCATCAACTTCGGCTCGGGCATATCGACCTCGCCGCGCAACGCCGCAGCCAAGTCATCGGGAAGGCCTGCTCTCGGACCAGCAGCGACCATGCTCAAACCGTCAGGGGTCTGAGAGATCGTGACTGTTGAGCCCTTTCGCGGCGCGAGACGTTCTGCACAAAGAAGAAGGTTGAGGAGTGCGCGCCCTGCCCGCTTGGGCACCATGGCCGGCGGGAGCGTCCACGTCAGTTCCGCCTTCTGATGCTCAAACAACCGGACAGCCACGCCCTTCAGAGCTTCCGTCTCGAGATCGCCGTCACCTCCTCCGGATGCACCAAACGCCAGCCGAGCAAACTCAACGATCGCGAGCAACCGATCCATCGACGTGGAGACAAGACTTTCGGCATGCTGACGAAGGTCGCTGTCCGTCTCGGTCGCCAACACGTCCAGCGCCGTGTTCAGCGCACCGGCGGGATTCACGATGTCGTGGCAAAGGCGGGACGCCAACAACGAGGCAAAAGTGGTCTCTGGATCATCGCGCATGGACTCGCCTCCGGTCGTTTCTCTGTTGCTCCCCACGCAGCGCAGAAATGGTTAAGGGAGTGTTGATCCGGGTACGGCGAATGGACGAATTCGCAAAGAGTCGAACCGCTGACGCTCTTCGCTGAAGGCCTGCAACACCTCCCCTTCAAGGGATTGGCCGACCGCCACGCTGACGGTTTCTGGATTGAGAAACTCGCCGTCCCGGAGCACTTCGTAATGCAGGTGCGGCCCGGTGGATCGTCCAGTCGTTCCGACGTATCCGATCACTTGCCCCTGCTTCACCGGCGTACCAGGCGCCATCCCCGGTGCGAAGCCGCGCATGTGGGCATAGGCTGTCTGATACCCACCGGTATGTTGAATACGGACATAATTGCCGTAGGTTCCGCGCGGCCCAGCGATTTCTACGACACCGTCACCTGCAGCCATGATCGGCGTGCCCGACGCTGCACCAAAATCCACGCCTTTGTGGCCAGAAGCAAACCCCAAAACGGGATGCCGACGGCGACCAAATCGAGACGTCACACGTGCGCCGTTGATCGGCGACCGCATCAGAAGCGTCCGCGGGTTTCGTCCGTCTGCAGAAAAATATCTTGGCTCATCCTCACCAAGCGGCATGAAGCGGTAATAGCCCTTCTTTTCCTGCTGCCCCCGCCAGGTCAGCGCGGCGAAAACAATCTCGCCGGTGTCAATAACATTGCCGTCTTGGTCATAGAGAACCTCATAGACGAGCTCGAACCTATCACCGCGATAAATCTGGCGCGCGAAGTCAACATCAAACGCGAAAACATCGGCGAACCTTAACATCAACTCAGTTGGAATCCCCGCGTTCGCGGCAGCGGTCGAAAGAGCCCTGGAAATCTCACCAGCGGTGGCGACATAACGCGTCGTCAGCGAGACCCTTCGGTTCGTCAGCTCAAAAGCATTCCCTACACGGACGACCGACAGCAACTCGTCGGGTGAAATGAGAACTTCCATCGCATCCAACCGGCGGGGAACACCGCCCGCCATCAGCTGAAAGACGGTGAGGTCATCATCACCAAACTTGACGCGCACACGGGTTCCAGACCGAATGCTCTGGTTAGCATAAGCTTCCGCCACAAGCGTTGCTGCCTGTTCAGCATCGCCTTGCAAAACACTGAGACGCTTAAGCAGGTCTTGCAGGTCCTCTCCGTCGAGCATCGGCTCTGACACAAAGCCGATCCGCTCTTGGTACGAACGAAATTCCGCAAAGAGGCTGTCGTCTGCAAGACGTCGGCGCTCAGACCGACGCACAGAGGGCCGCTGAGCATTGGCTGAAGCCATACCACCGACACCAATGTCCGATGACGCAAAACCCAAACTCATTGATAATTGTGTTGGGTGAAGTTGTAGGTCTTCTTCATCAACCTCGATTGTGGCGTGAGCTGACGAACGTCGTGAAACGGCATTTCTCGAAGCAGGGTAAAGCTCGGCCCTGGCCGACGAATGCCTTTCTTCCTGATCAACACGACCTGCAGTAGGCGCTGTCCCTAAGGACATGTCGCCCCAAAGCCCCACGCTTTCATGGCCCGATAGACGGAATGTGCTTCCCAGTAAAACTAAGCTGTCGGACGTTTCTACGCTCACGTCACGATTGCGATCGGAAAATGCCTCTGACACACGCAGCTCGTACGCAGCACTTCGGGGCAGACCAACGGAATAGCCTTGTGCCTCTCCAGCAACTTGGAAAGTGATCGACCCGAAAACGAGTGCCGCGAGAGAACTGACGAGCGTTGCCTTCACCACCAAAGTGAAACCCTTTCGTCGATCGGCGCGCAAGTGACCCGAAAGTTAGGGTGAAAAGACAATGCCAGGACGCAACTGAGATCTAGCTTGAGCAAGCAGACCACTCTCAGCATCTAACGCAGCAGCCCAACTGCGACCAAGCTCCATCAGCAGACATTAAGGGATGGAGCAGCCACCGCGTTGTTGACCTGTCCCGAATAGCAGACAATCCGCACACAGTGGCCGTCACCGCCACTGGCGGGACGACCAACCAAAAAAAGCCGGGCACATTGGCCCGGCTGAGATGGATCGGTGTTCGGGAGAACCATCATTCGACGACGCTCCCTCCAAGTGACTTAGTACGGGGGAGCGAAGTTATTCTCGATGCCCCATTCGTACCAGTTCTCAACCACCGTACCGGTGAGCAGAATTCCGATACCGCCCGTGATCGGACAGAGAATGGCAAACCACCAAGCCCAGCGGTGAATGGACTCCATCGAAGCGTTGAAACCCATCGTCCAGCGCCAGAACAGTGCAGCGCGTTCAGAAGCCGTGCCCCGGTCTGTGATCTGTTCGATTTCACGCTCGCCGCCATAACGGCCCACGGCGAGGATCGTTGCACCGTGCATAGCAAACAACAGGGCCGAACCATACAGGAAGACAATCGTCAGCATATGGAATGGGTTGTAGAAGAGGTTGCCCCAAATCAGAGAAAAATTGTTCGTCCAATCGAGGTGCGTGAAGATACCGAACGGCGGTGCTTCGCTCCAGCTGCCCATTGCTATTGGCCGGATGAAGCCCAGAACCAAGTAGAGCCAAATCGCTGCTGCAAATGCCCATGTGATGTGCGTACCGAGACCAAGCTGGATCGCACGCCGGTAGGATCTGACCCACCACAACATGATAGATGCTGTGAGGAAGAAACCAGCCACAAGCCACCAACCGCCTTCGTCCATGGGCGGCAATATCTGCAGCCCATACTCATAACTCGGCGGATCCAGCGTGAGCCAAGGGAGGAGCGCAACGAATTTCAGCGGGTTGTAGTCAACGCTCGCCAGCATATTCATGCCGATGATGACAATCGCAATCGTTCCGCACACGAGCGAGGCTGTACCAGCAAGCCCCAGATAAATGGGCCCAATCTGTGCATCGCCAATCTTGCCCAGGAGATAGTTGTGACCAGTAATGAGGTCGCGCTTCTCTCTCTCCGGGAGTCCGATGCCATAGTCCGTATGCCCACGAACTTGGACTTGCGTTAGAATGTTTTGATAGTCTGCCATGATGATCTCCTAAAAACGTTCTC
Source organism: Pseudomonadota bacterium (assembly GCA_039198765.1). Taxonomy (GTDB): domain Bacteria; phylum Pseudomonadota; class Alphaproteobacteria; order Caulobacterales; family Parvularculaceae; genus Parvularcula. The sequence goes on along the minus strand of JBCCTF010000101.1, from coordinate 6,343 downwards.
TAAGCGGATGAACTAGTCACGCCACAGAGGAATGTTTCTCCAAGGGTCCCACCACTCGATCCACGAGCCTTCGTAGAGTGGCCCGCTGATGACGATGCAAACTGCGCTCCAAAATCCAGCGTTCAGTGCAAGGAACAAACCAACCCGGTGAATGCCTAGAGTGCCAACGGAGTAGCCGATGAAATCGCGGAAGAACGCGTTCTCGTGTTCCGGCGTTTTGACTTCTTTGCCCTTGCCGGGGTTTGTCGCGGCTAGCACGAGGCCGCCGTGCATGGCGAGCGCGAGCGTTGTTGTGAAGAAGAACGTGATCGCGATCATGTGGGCCGGATTGTAGTGGAAATTGCCGTACGTGTACCCGACCGTATACACCCAATCGAGATGGCTCATGATGCCGTAGGGGAACGCGTGCCCCCATGCGCCCATCAGAACTGGCCGGATAATCTCTAATGTGACGTAGGCAAAAACCGCGGTGCCATAAGCGATTGGGACGTGGTAGCCCATTCCGAGCTTACGAGAAATCTCGACTTCTCTGAGAGCCCAGGAAACAAACGCACCCGTCGCAAAGAGAGTGACGGCCTGCCACAATCCACCTTCAGCAATCGGAGCAATTCCTAGTCCATATTCAAGGGGCGGCGGGTCAATACTGATCAGCCATGGGTTCCAGGTGTCCTCAAGCGAAGCGCCTAGGAAAATGAGAAGCGTGCCCAGCACTGCGCAAAACGCAGCGGTAATTCCAAAAAAGCCAACATAGAAAGGCCCGATCCAAAAATCGAAAAGATCGCCGCCAATGAGGGTTCCGCCGCGCACACGGTACTTCCGTTCGAAGCTCAATAGCGCCATTGTGTTCGACCTTCCGTAGTTTGTTTTTGATCTATGGCACCTAGCGGTGCGTTCTTGTTCCGTCTGCGGAACATAACCAACACAATTGAAACGAGGACTTAGTCCGCTGCATCAAGCAACCCGCAGCGGATGAGTTTGGAGGGAACCGCAAAAGCGCTCCCTCCAAAAAGGTGGTTCAGCCTAAGCGGGCTGTTTCGCTTGCTTCGATCAGCGTCGATACTTCGGCCGGTGATGTGTCCAGCCAATTGTACCGAGGCGAACTCAGCAGGATGAAGTGGATGAGAATCGCGAGGGTGAACAGGAAGATGAACATCCCGATCAATGCCCTGCGCGGGTCGAATAGCATCCAAACTCGCCACATAATCCGTCTCCTAACCAATCAACGCGCTGAAGGGGGCGCTCGTGATGAGCGTGTTCATTGCTTCCGCACCGGAAGAACCGGGGACAGTGCCCGGAATCCACGGGCGCCAGATCCACACAAGAAGGTGGGCCAGCAGAGCAATAATCGTGAACAGCGCGAACGTTGAGATGAAGACCTTGTGGAACTCCTGAGCCTCTCTATCAGTCAATCCTGACATTGACTGCGACGAAGCAGGTGTTTCACTTGCCATTGGCAGTACTCCTTTCTTTTGTTGTACACACTTCGCCGCCGTTAACCCCAGCGACATGGGCTCCAGCACGCCGTGTTGGCTGCCGAATTCGGTCTGCTAGCGGCCCATGAAAACCCATGGGACTGCGCTGCGGCAGAGTTCGATGACTTCACTGAGGAACGGCGAATGATCCTCGACAGAGACGTAGGTCGATCGTCGCCCGGGCCAAATTGTTTGAAGAAGAACGGTGAAAAAAGCGAAGGGCAGCAGGAGGATCATGTAGAAACGATACTCCCAACGACCGGCATTTTGTGCGCGCACGGAGCGCTTTGTTGGCGCTGTCTGCATTCGGTTCTCTCCCTTGGTGCGATCCCGGGTAAAGACACAACGCCCCGATCAAGCTTCCTCCTTGGCAAGCACGCTCGATGCGTGCGGACTGATATGATGAACCAACACGCGAGAAGCCCCTTCAGTTCGCGCAGTTTGTTCAGCTTGATCACGAAGTGTCTTAGCTGCTGAAATCCTTGTTAAAATTGGATACTCAGCAACGAGGTCTTCGAGCATAGCACTGGCCTCAGGGTCCCATGTCAGGGCGGCCTGCTGCTTCACGGGTGTCGCCTGGACCTGGTCCAGGTCAGCACCCAGCGGTAGAATGGAGAAAAGGGCGTCAAAGAGACCGTTGCAGTATTCTTGGACGATATAGACCGCGCCAGCGTAGCCCATGAAGGGCGTTCCGGTTGCCCGCCTGATCACCGCGCCAGGAAAAGACGCTGGGATGTACACGGATCGTGCGCCGACGTCTTGGATATACATTCGCTCATTGAAACTGCCGAACACGACAAAGGCCGGGGACTGAGCAATGGCGTCTTTCACAGCATCGTTATCGGGCTTCTTGCCGGCAGTTCGCGAGAATGTGAACGCACAGGGAAGGCCAAGGTCATTCGTAAGAAAATTCGTCAGTCCACGTGCATAAGTCTCGTTCGCAACAACGCCGAAGTTTGCTGTTCCGAAGAAATCCTGTGTGACGGAGCGCCAGAGATCCCATAGCGGCTTGATCGTCGTGTGCTTCTCACGCTCGATGAATGGCTCAGGGTCAAGCCCGGTTAGTTCGCCGAGCGCACGGAGAAACTTCGTCGTCGAATGGAGTCCGATCGGCGCCTGAAGGAAGGGTTTATCCAACGCCTCACAGAGCAGGCGACCGTACTCGCGGTACATGCAAACGTTGACGTCAGCATTGATGAGCCGGCGGGTCTCGGAAAGGTGACTTCCAAGGGGGAAGACCATGTTCACTTCGGCGCCAATACCGCGAACGAGACGGGTGATCTCCGCCAGATCTGACGGCGTGTTGAACATGCCATATCCAGGGCCGATGATGTTCACCAACGGCTTGGCTTCAGGGTCTTTCTTCGCAGGGCGCGGATTTCGGCCCTTGGTTTGTCCGTACTCGGTCCAAAGCCAAAGGAGGGCACGATCGGCGCTTTGCCACTGATCTTCATCGATGGTGCGCGGAAGGAAACGCTGGATGTTCGAGCCTTCGGGGGTAACCCCGCCGCCGATCATCTCTGCAATAGAACCGGTAACAACCACAGCTGGTAGATCTGGGTCGAGGACTGATCGCGCTCGTCGCATGGCGCCTTCGGTCCCATGCTGCCCGAGTTCTTCCTCGGCGAGGCCGGTGACGACGATCGGCAACTCGTGGGGAGGCAGAGCGTCCGTGTAATGAAGAACGGACGTCACCGGTAGGTTTTCGCAACCGACAGGTCCGTCGATCACCACCTGCAATCCCTTGATTGCGGTGAACACATAGACGGAGCCCCAGTAACCCCCTGCCCGATCGTGATCCTGGATTAGCATCCGACGGGCTCCTCCAGGTTCGCGGCTCGCTTTTCAGCAGCGATACGTTTCTTTCGGTTCTTATTCCGGAACTGTGGATGAGCTTTGGCTTCTTCCGGCCAAACCCCCGTCATATCGCCCTCGCCCACACCTTCGAAGAAGGCGTGCATTTCTTCGAAGCGCTCGCGGTTGCCGATGGCAGCGTTGATGGTTTGAGCGAGGGAGCCTGCACCCGCCGGGCCCATGAGAGGTCGAGCAGAAATAAGGTTGGTAAAGTAGAGGGCGGGTACTGACTTTTCTTTCGCCTTTTGAACGACGGGTGTGGTCCCGATCACGAGATCGGGATCAAACTCGTCAAACGCCGCCACATCCTGTTCGAGCGATGAACGGTATTGGACCTGAACGCCTTTCGACTCCAGCCAAGCACGGTCATCGTCAGAGTACGGTGTTTTGGGGCACGCCGTACCGACGTATCGGACGTCGGCGCCAGCTTCGATGAGCAGCCGAGCGACGATAAGCTCTGAGCCTTCATAGCCCGACATCGTGATCCTGCCTTTGATGGGCGCCGATGCCAGGGCACCTGTAATCGCAGGAAGGAACGTATTTTGCGCCGTTGCGACACGCTCAGCAGCCACGCCACAGGCCTCACCGATCTTGCGCAGCCACTCGGCTGTGCCGTCCCGGCCGACCGGGGCTGAGCCGACGACGGGACGCCCTGCGGCTTTGAATTCGCGCACTGACGCTGTGTAGAACGGGTGGATAGCCGCCACGGCAGCGGCGTCGAACGCCATGTAAAGCTCGCGCCATTCGCGCGTTGGCACCACGGCACCGGCGGCGAGTTCCATCGGTTCGAGCATCTGGCTGATAATCACCGGATCAGCGGGGAACATCTCGCCGAGCATGGTGATTTTCGGGAAGCCAGCGGTGTCGCCCGCTGCCCTGTGCACGGGGCCTGCCTCTGCCTCCTTACGGGCATAGGCGAGCATTGCGCCTGCGAGGACATCCTTGGCTTCGGCGTGGGTAGGCACCCCGAAACCGGGCACATCGATACCGATGATCCGTACACCGTTGATTTCCTTGGGCAGGAGCTGCAACGGCACACCCGAGGCAGTGGGGACACAGAGGTTGGTGACGACGACAGCATCGTATTTCTCTGGGTCTGCCATTTTGTAGACAGCCTCGCGGATGTCTTCGTAGAGCTTACCCGTCACCAGGGTTTCCGAGTTGAACGGAACGTAGCCCACGCTGCGCTTCGCACCGTAGAAGTGTGACGTGAAGGTTAGTCCGTAGACGCAGCATGCGGAGCCGGACAGGATCGTCGCGGTCCGGCGCATCCTGAGGCCGACCCTCAATGAACCGAACGCAGGGCACATGCTTTGGGGTTGATCATGGGGGCCTTTGGGATAATCGCGGGCGAAACCGTCGAGCAGTTCCGCGTTCCCTGAGGCACGCGCCGCAGCTTCCATCGCGCCGGCACTTCCGTGGCATCCGGTAGGGACGGCCTTGGGTTTGGGTTTGTCCTCCGATGCCGGTTCAGGCGTTGGGGTTTCGCCATCCATCATCGCTTAGATCTCCTCGTAAATCACTTCGAGGGAAGGTTTTTCTTCTAGCTTCCGGCCGCACATGTCCTCGGTGGTCGCCGGTTCAAGCACGACATCCGCGCCGGTTTCGTCAGCTGCGAAAAGGCCAAGGAGACCGTCTTGTGTGAGAGGTTCAGGATGAAGCGGAGGCGCTTCGGCGACGTTGATCGCTAGGGTCTCGAACAGCGGCGCCCACTGGCCACCAGGCTTGCCGACGATTTGATAATTCGCGCTCTTCCGGCGGATATCTTCGTCAGCGGGGATGGCTGAAAGGACGGGGATACCAACGGTTTCAGCGAAGGCTTGAGCCTCGCCCGTGCCGTCATCTTTGTTGATGACGATACCCGCCACGCCGACATTACCGCCGAGCTTACGAAAGTACTCGACAGCCGAACAAACGTTGTTCGCAACGTAGAGAGACTGCAGGTCGTTGGAGCCGACGACGATCACCTTTTGGCACATGTCGCGGGCGATCGGCAGGCCAAATCCTCCGCACACGACATCGCCGAGGAAGTCGAGCAGGACGTAGTCGAAGTCCCAATCGTGGAAGCCGAGTTTTTCGAGCAGCTCGAAGCCGTGGATGATGCCCCGACCGCCGCAGCCGCGGCCGACTTCCGGGCCGCCAAGTTCCATGGCGTAGACGCCGTCGCGTTTGAAGCAGACGTCGCCAATCTCAACAGGTTCACCAGCCAGCTTTTTCTTCGTCGACGTTTCAATGATCGTCGGGCACGCACGCCCGTGGAAGAGGAGTGAGGTGGTGTCACTCTTCGGGTCGCAGCCGATGAGCAGGACTTTCTTGCCCTGCTGAGCCATCATGTAGCTGAGGTTCGCGAGCGTGAAGCTCTTGCCGATCCCGCCCTTGCCGTAGATGGCAATGATCTGGGTTTCCTTCGTCACTTCACCGGTCGCTACCGGATCGGGCTCCATGGCCGCTTCATCGCGGAGAGCATCGACGCGATCGCTGTCGCGTTGCGGGAGGCGGTCCGTAGACAGATTATCCAAGGGAAGGTCTCCAATCCAACATCATTTTTAAGCAGGAGGGGTCGGTGAATGCGGTGTCGTAAGCGCGCGATGCCTCGCTGGCCCGGGACGTGTGGGAAATGAGGCCGTCCAAGGACATCTTGCCGTCACGCAGCAAAGCGATCAGCGCATGGGCGTCCTCAGGTGCATACTCAGCAGCGATGCGCAGGCGCGCTTCTTTCATGAAAGCTGGTGCAAAGCCGAATTGGATCGTGCCCGGATAAAAACCAGCGAGGACGATCGTCCCGCCTTTGCCAAGGGAGCCCACCAGTGTGTCCAGCAAACCAGCAGCACCGCTGACATCGTAGATCGATTGATAGTCTTTGCGCGGATCACTCTCCGCGGTCAGGGCCTCGATACCCTCAGCTTCCGCGCGTTCGGGATTGATTTCCCATACCGTTGGGTCCGGATGGCCAAGCGCTCGTGTGATGCGCAGCAGCAGACGACCAAGGACGCCAAAACCGACGATCAGATCGGGCG
>JBCCTF010000100.1:0-14289 GCA_039198765.1 Pseudomonadota bacterium | reverse complement strand
TCAGGTGTCAGCATCGATGTGGCGATCAACTCGCGCTCAAGAGGGGCCAGGGTGAGGTGCTCAAACCGCATCATCGGGCGCTCTCCGCCGCCGATCGGTTGCGCCTCGGTGACGAGCACCAGATTTTCGATTCGGATGCCGTAAGCGCCCGGTTTGTAATAGCCGGGCTCGTTTGAGCAGATCATGCCCGGCTCAAGCGCCTGAGAGATCGGATGCTTAGAGATCTTCTGCGGGCCTTCATGCACCGAAAGGTAGCTACCAACGCCGTGGCCGGTGCCATGGTCATAGTCGAGACCGGCCTTCCAAAGCGGCAAGCGCGCAAGGCAATCGAGGGCGTGACCTGAGGTTCCTTTGGGAAAACGAGCGAGGGCCAGGCCGATATGCCCCTGCAGGACGAGCGTGTACCGTTCGCGCATCTCTCGGGTCGGCTCACCGATGGCGATGACGCGGGTGATGTCGGTCGTTCCGTCCTCATACTGACCACCTGAGTCGATCAGGAACAGCTCACCGGGCTGCATGGCGCGGTTGGTTTCCGTCGTGACCCGATAGTGGGCCATCGCGCCGTGGGCGCCAGAGCCGGTGATCGAGTCGAAGCTGATGTCTTTCAGCATCCCGGTCTCGTGCCGGAAGGCTTCGAGCTTTTTGGCGGCGTCAATTTCGGAAACAGTGCCGCCTGGTCCTTCAATGCTCAGCCAGCGGAGGAATTTCGCCACGGCCGCGCCGTCGCGGATATGGGCCTGGCGCGCGCCTTCCTGCTCAGCTGCGTTCTTGATCGCGCGGGGGAGGGCGACAGGGTCCTGGCCTTTGACCAGCTTTCCGCCGGCCTGCTCGATCAGCGCGAGAAAGTGAACCGGAGTCAGCTGGGGGTCGACAAGAACAATTTTCGCCTCGCCGCTCAGCTGGGCGAGCCGTTCTTCGGCCGCAGTCTCAGGCGCGATCGATACTTCATTGCCCAGGTGCGCGGGGAGCTCAGGGCTGACTTTATCGGGGTGCACGAACAATTCTGCGCGGCCATCGGCGTGGATGATCGCCCGGCCCAGGGGCATCGGCGCGGCGTGCACGTCACCTCCGCGAATGTTGAGGAGCCATGCCAGAGACGACGGCGCGGTGAGGAAGGCCAGATCACAGCCCGCATCCGAGACATCAGCGCCGATCCGCTGGCGCTTGGCCGCTGCGTCCTCGCCAGCGAATTTCATCGCATGCGGACGGATCATAGCCATGGGAGCGTCAGGGCGGTCGGCCCAGACTTCATCAATGGGGTTCGGCCGAACTGATTTCAGGGTGAAGCCGCCCTTTGCCGCAACCTTCTCGAATGCGCCGAGAGCCGCCTCGCTGAACAGCAGTGGATCGTATCCGATCGTGTCGCCCTTGGCCGCGTTGGCGAGGAGCCAGTCTTCAGGTGTTTGATCGTGGGTCATGATGCAGGCGAAATGGTCTTCATCGACCTGCGCCGGAAGTTGCTCCGCATACCGACCGTCAGAGAACGCCGCCGCTTTATCCTTCAGCACGATGGCTGAACCCGCCGAGCCCGAGAAACCCGTCACCCAAAGGAGGCGCTCTGCATTGTCCGGCAGGTACTCGTTCAGATATTCGTCCTCATGCGGAATAAGGAAGCCATCAAGCCCAAGCTCCGCCAGTTTTGCCCGCAGGAGGGGCAGGTGCAAGCCGCCGTAGGAGCGATCGGAAACGGGTTCAAAGGTCTGAAACATCGTGCGAAATCCTTCTCTTTAGCCGTAGATGCGGTCAGGCAGCCATGTGGCCAGGCCTGGCAGCAATGCCAGCAAGATCAACATCAAAACTTGGATGCCCACGAACGGCAAGGCACCCCGATAAATCGCCGCGGTGGGCAGCTCAGGCGGCGCGACGCCGCGCAGATAGAAGAGGGCGAACCCAAACGGCGGTGTCAGGAAACTGGTCTGCAGGTTCACCGCCATCAGCACGCCGAGCCAGATGGGATCAACCCCCGCCATCAAAAGCGGCGGCGCGACCAGCGGGACCACCACGAGGGTGATCTCGATGAAGTCCAGGAAGAAGCCGAGGACGAACATCACCACCATCACAGCGATCAGTGCACCGAACGTTCCGCCCGGCGCAGCTTCCAACGCAGCGGCGACGGTTTCGTCGCCGCCGAGACCTCGGAAGACGAGGCTGAACAGGGCCGCGCCGATCAGGATGGTGAAGACCATCGACGTTACGCGCGTGGTGCCGTCGAGGATCGGCGTGAGCATGTCCTTACCGACCGACAGGATGGACGCTGCGAGGCCTGCGACCAAGACCAGTGTCATGATCATGGCACTGATGATTGCCACCTGGTCAGCAAAAGCTGCCTCGCGGCCAAGGCGCAGGTCGAAGTTTGCCGAGAGGAGGAAGAGCGCTCCTGCGGCGAAGAGCGCTGCGACGGCGAGTTGTCTCGGAATGCCGCTGGCGATTTCGCGTTTGCTGCCTGCGATCAGGAATGCGCCTGCTGCGCCGATGGCCGAGGCTTCGGTCGCGGTGGCGGTGCCTGTGAGGATCGAGCCGAGGACCGCGACGATCAAAAAGATCGGTGCAGGGAGGGTCTTGGCAGCAGCGGCGATTGCTTCGGGCAACGTGTACCGATCATCGGCGGGCACCGCTGGGCTCATGGATGGCTTCACCGCCGCAACGATCGCTAGGAACGCGAGGTAGATGGCGACGAGCAACAGGCCTGGGAGGAGAGCGCCAGCGAAGAGATCGCCCACGGAAATCGGCTCTGGCGCAAAGGTGCCCTGGCTGATCTGCGCTTCCTGGTAGGCGTTGGACATCACGTCGCCGAGGAGGATGAGCACGATGGACGGGGGAATCACCTGGCCGAGCGTACCCGCCGCGGCGATGGAGCCTGCAGAGAGGGCGGGGGAATAGCCCCGGCGCAACATCGTCGGTAGGCTGAGGAGGCCCATCGTCACCACCGTCGCGCCGACGATCCCTGTCGATGCGGCGAGGAGCGCGCCGACGATCATCACGCCGATGCCGAGGCCGCCGGGAAGCGGGCCAAAGAGGCGGGCGGTGGTCTCAAGCAGCTCCTCAGCGACCTTCGCACGCTCCAAAACCACGCCCATGAGGACGAAGAGGGGGACCGCGATCAGGACCTGATTGTTGATGATCCCGAAGATGCGGATCGGATAAGGCTCTGTAATAAATGCGGTATCCAGGACCCCCATGGACAAACCGATGAGCGCGAAGGCGAGGGCGGTGCCGGCGAGGGTGAACGCTGCGGGGAAGCCCATGAGAAGCAACGCACACAGAACGATGACCATCGCGATGTCGAGCCATGTGGCGCACGCGCAGAGGCAGAGGATGACGTCGTCAAGCATCGGGTTCCTCCCCCCAATTCCGCAGCAGGCGGATAATCCGCACTTCTGCCGCAAGAGCGAGCAGCACGGCGAACGCTGGGATGAGCGACTTGAGCAGGAACACGGCGTGAATGCCGGTCGGCTCAGAGCTGCGCTCAAGCTGTGTCCATGACGTACCGACATAGGACCAGCTGACCCAGATGATCAGAATGCTGAGCGGGATGACGAAGACGGTGAGGCCGAAGAGGTCGACCAGTGCTTTTCGCTTCGCCGAAAGCTTCGTATAGAGAATGTCGACTCGCACATGACCACCTGTGAGGAGGAGTGCGCCGGACGATAGGAGGAAAATGGCGCCGAAGAGGTAAAGGGTGCTCTCCTGAAGCCAGATGAAGCCGATGGAGAAGACGCTGCGCATCACCACCACGGCGAGCTGAACGACCAAGAGGATAAGTGAAGCCCAACGGCCAACGAGGAAGCCGCTGCGGACAATCCGTGTCAGGACGGTTTCAGTTGTGTCTGGCTTGACACTGGCCACGCCGAGAGGTGCGAGCAGGATCGCGATGGCGATGAGTTTCCAGATGACCTCGCTCATGACGCCATCTCCACGAGGATGCCGATTGAGGCAGTCGCGTTGTTCAGTCCGTGAACACCTGAAGTCATCCAGAAGGCTCGATCACCAGAACGCTGCCGCTGTGTAACGTACACCAACGAAAAAATGAAGAACAACCAGGTTGTTGTGTAGCCCCAACCAGGCGCAAGGAGATTGTGGATCAGACCCCAGACAATAGCTGAGAGGACGATCTGTAGCTTCAATGGTAGCTTTCTCTGATCCATGAGCCAAAACAGAACGAACATGCCAACTGTTTCGACAAGCGGTGAAGCTATCACCAGCAACACGAGGAGAAGCGCTACTGGAACGCTGTCGTCAACGACGGTTTCATTGATGTTTTCCAGCATCTCCGGAGGCAGAAAAGCCTGCATCGCCAGAGTGATAGCCATTGCCGGGACAAGGCAGGTCACCCACGCCGTCGCGAGGTACGGCACGGTACCAGCGTGAGGATTCGTCAGAGTGCTGAACGGCCAGACCTTCATGGAAGGAGCTTCTGCCGGGCTTCGATGAACGCTGCGTCGGTGATCGCGGTGAGCGGCATCGTTTTCCTCAGTGTACCCATGTAGCTATCGTAGATCTCACGGGCGAGGGGTGAGCTGTTGGCGACTTCTTCCAGCACCTCGGCTGTTTTCTCGGCCAGCAGGGCCATCACGTCTTCGGGCATTTCGGTGAGCTCGACGCCGTGCTCCTCCGTCAGAACGGTGAGGGCGTCGGCGTTGCGTACGACGTAGGTGCCGATGTTTTCGTGGTTCGCGGAGCGGCACGCGGCTTCGATGATCGCCTGCTCCTGACCGCTCATGGTATTCCAAAGGTCGAGGTTCATGCCGAGGGCGAGCTGCGCGTTCGGCTCGTGAAAACCTGGCCACATGTAGTACTTGGCCTCGCGGTAGAAACCCATCGCGAGGTCGTTCCACGGGCCGACCCACTCCGTCGCGTCGATCGCGCCTGATTGGAGGGATTGATAAAGCTCCGAACCCGGAAGGCGCACGGGCGTGGCGTCAGCGCGGCGCATTACTTCGCCACCAAGGCCGGGCATCCTGATGGGCAGGCCGACAAGGTCGTCGACGTTCTCCAGCTCACGTTTGAACCAACCGCCCAGCTGGTGCCCGGTGTTCCCAGCGGCGAACGGCTTGATGCCAAAGGGCGCGGCGAGACGATCCCAAAGTTCCTGGCCGCCGCCTGCTTCCAGCCAGCCGATCTGCTCGGTGACCGTCATGCCGAACGGCACAGCGGTGAAGAAGGGATAGGCGCGGGACTTCGACGTCCAGTAATAGTCCGCACCATGATAAAGGTCGGCCGCGCCGGAGGCGACGGCGTCGAAGGCATCGAACGCGCCCACGAGCTCGCCTGCAGCGAAGACCTCAATCTCAATGGCGCCGCCCGTCAGCAGGCGGATGAAATCAGCCGTCCGCTCTGCCGCATCACCGAGGCCGGGGAAGTCCTTTGGCCAGGTGGTGACCATCTTCAGCTTCCGCGGCGTGATGCCCGCCGTCTCCACCGCAGGAGCCACCGCGGCGCAGCGGTCCGCGCAATCGCAGGCAGCCAGGGCGAGGGGGGCGGCGAGGGCCGCCTTCTTCAGAAATCCGCGCCGTGCTTGATCCGCCATGCTGCCTTCGCTCCCTCGCCCATTCTTGTCGCACCCCCGCGTTGTGGCGCGCCGGGCCCGAGGAGGTCTAGACCAGCCCGCATGGAGCGTGAAGCGTTAGAAGCGCGCTGGTTGAACTTGACCCGTAAGGTGTTGCCTCAAGCGGCCTTGGATCGGCGCGATTGGCCCGTCCGATTTGACCATTGTTTTCAGCGGATTCTCCTCGACAACGCTGCGGGCGCGGTCTGGTACGATGTGATCGAAGGACGTCCAGCCTACCGCTATGCCTCGGTCGAGTTGCTCGATGCAGCCATAGAGCTCGGCGAGCGTGTGATGACCGGGGAAGCGGATCTCGGTGCTCTCAACGCTGAGAGCCTCCGGTTGCGAGGCAAAGGGGCCGCTTAGAGGCACGCCCGCAAAAACCCTCCAAACACGAGGGGCTCATCCACGAATCTAATGAGTTCGTCCGTGGCCCGTTCGACGCCCCAGCTTCACCCCGTGGAGCCTATCTCACGGCGACGAGCCATCCGGATAGGTGTCCACAGGCAAAGTGCCGATCACCAACTGGTAGCGAACACACTGCGTTGCTATGGTGGCAACGGAGATCACCGAAGCGAACATGACGTGCCCTCGGCCATCGCGCATTGCCTCAAGACGGCTGGCTATTCAGGACACTGCTGATTTCGTCGAGGACGTCGACGACGACTCGGCGGCGCTTTGGGTCAATCATATGAAGCAAGGTCTCCATATTGCGCCGGTCCTGGCGTTTGATGGCCTCAGCGACATCTGCTCCGCCTACAGACAATTTCAGAATTTGAGCGCGACCATCGTCAGGATCGGCCAGTTGCTCGATGATCCCTCGCGCTTGAAGGGCCTTTGATGCGGTGGAGAGGGTGGTGCGCGGTACGTTCAGGATGGCGGCGATAGCGCTTGGCCGCATCGGTCCTGTGTCGCGCAGCAAGCCGAGGATTTGGAAGGTGAGTGGGTTGAACGGGAGCTTGCCCTCCGCCGGTGCGCCTGCGCGTCCTGAGACGAGGAGCGCCCTGATCAACAGATGGACCGACCGCCGGAGGCGTTCGATTTCCTCATCAGAGGGGCTTGCATTCTGAGGCATTTTGGTCATTTAGTACGGTATCCGTATTAAAAGAGAGACCGGCTGATGTCAAACCGTGGACGTCCATGCATCACAGATTTTGCTTGCCAGCGGAAGGATCGCGCTTGCCTCGCTGTTTATCCTTGGGGCGCTGAACAAGGTCTTCAGTTTCACTGAGACGACCGAGCGGATGGTGACGGCGGGCCTGCCGCTCGCTTCGGTGCTGCTTCCGGCTGTGATTGCACTCGAGATGATCGGAGGACTGATCATCGCGTCGGGCCTTCGGATCGCGTCATGGGCTGGGTTGATCCTCGCGGTCTACACCCTGGCTGTGAATGCTGTGTTCCACCGTTTCTGGGAGATGCAGGAGCCCATCCGCGCGCTCGAATTGTCTCTCTTCTTCAAGAACATCTCGATCGCTGGCGGATTGCTCGTGGTCGCTGCACTCGCTCTTTCAAAAAGGAACGTACCATGAGGATTCCCCACCTTCTCGCTGCTAGCATTGCGCTCGCGTTGGCGGCTTGCGCCAGTCCTGCTCCGCCATCAGAGCCGATCGCGTGGTTTGATCCGCCAGAGCTGCTTGAGGATGAGAGCCAGTATGTCGTCAGCCACGCATCGGTGACGGTGCCAATGACGCCTACGGAGCTTCGTGCGTTCTTGGCTGGGCGTGGGTCGTTGATCCGATACATGGAACCTGTCGGCTCCATCGCGCCGCCAGTGGACGAGATCCCACTGGAGGGCATATGGCCAGAACAGGGCGCGCGCCGAATTCTGATCCAGCAGGATGGCCACCAGATTCTGGAGCACTCGCTGAAGAACGAAACCCGCGACTTCCGCTATCAGGCGTTCGGTTTCACGGGCAGCGCGGCGCGCGGGGTGGATCATATCTATGCGGACTGGTCGCTGACGCCCGTCGAGTCGGGCACACAGTTTGACTGGACCTATCGAGTGGCACCCAAAAACGCCGTCGCTCGGATTTTCGTCCGTCGGCTGAGGGATAATGAGCTGCGCCCGTTCATGCAGGGCGCAGTGGACCGCATGGCCGAGGCAGCCCGTGAAGAAAAGGGGCAGGAGTAGAGCGGCGCTCTACTTCTCGGCTTTACCTGGGCTGAGAAGGGTCAGGAAGCGAACACGGCGGTCAGCGAAAACAGCCATGGCTGCTTTCGACGCCACTTCACGGAACTGGGCACCGCCAACGGCGCGCTTCGCCGATTTACGAACCGCGAGGATGCGGAAGGGGAAGCTGAAGGGCATCCCTAGGGCAGCGAAAATGTTGAGCACGGGGTTCCGGCCTTGCGCCTTGATCCGTGCAGCCATCCGGGCCTGCTCGCGAACGTGCTGCATCACTTCTTTACGGCCCGTCGGGGTCGCGAGTTTCACGCGGGCTTCCGGCGCGGTACCGATCCGTTGGCCTTGACCAAGAAGGGCATGGACCACCGCGCCATTGCGCACGGCTTTGCCCAGTTGGTCGCCGAGGTCAGCAAGCGCTGACGTGCGGAAGACGATCGTGTCATAGCCGCGGGCGACGCCCTTCTGGCGCTCGGTCTCGTCGACGAAGAACGACACGCGCGCCCAAGGGCTCAGCGGGTCGGAGTTGGCGGCGCGAACGGAGATCGCGCCGGTGTGCGGCTGGTCTTCAAAGGCGAGGAGCACTTCGATCGACCAGTCATCGGCAGGCTCGGTGCCCGGCTGGAAGAACGCGGCGTAATCGCAATCGGTCTCCGCCACGGCTTCGGCGAGGACGGCGTTCATCGCTTCCGCGGATTTGGGCAGCGTACGGAGTTTGATGGAGTCGTGGATACCCGCGGCTTCGTTCAGCGCTTCCAGCGTCCGACGGCGCAGGCGCTCGTCACCGCCTTCAACAATGAAGCAGAGGATGCGTTTGTCCGGGACCGACGAGGTCTTGCGCAGCGGTGCGCGGACCCGGCCGTAGGCTGTAGCGGGTGCAGGCGTTGGTGTCTGGATGACATCAGGCACCCGGGTCGGCTCGGGGATCGGCTCAGGTTCCGGCGCAGGCTGGGGCGCGCGGACCTCAACGACGGGTTCGGGAACCGGTGCGGGTTCAGGCTCAGGGGCCGGCTCAACGACAGGCTCCGGATCAGCACCTACGAGGGTCTCAAACGGCGAGGCCGGGGTCTTCGGCGGCGGCGCATCGCTGGCCACGGTTTGGCCGAACGGGTCGTGGTGGGTTTCCACGTCATCGCTTTGAAGAGCGTCCTTCATCTCGAGCTTCTTCGCAATGCGCTCGAGATGGGACTCGTTGGAATCCTCAACAACCGGCGGGATCTGCGGCGGCTTGTTATCGCCGTCCGTATCGTCGCCGCCAAAGAGGCCTACCAAACCGTGCTTCTTCGCCATGAGCTTTTAGTTCCCCGTCCTGAAGTGCATGACGTCACCGTCCTGCACGACGTACTCTTTACCTTCGATCCGCTGTTTCCCAGCGTCTTTTGCAGCCGCTTCGCCCCCAAGCGTTACGTAATCATCGTATGAAATGGTTTCCGCCCGAATAAACTTCTTCTCAAAGTCGGTATGAATCACGCCTGCCGCTTCAGGAGCGAGGGCACCGCGGCGGACGGTCCAGGCGCGAGCCTCCTTCGGACCAGCGGTGAAGTAGGTTTGCAGGCCCAGAAGATCATAGCCCGCACGGATCAGCCGGTTGAGCCCTGGTTCTTCCAGGCCGAGGGTTTCAAGGAATTCTGTGGCTTCGTCATCGTCGAGGGTGGAGATCTCTTCCTCGATCTTCGCTGAGATGATCACAGCCTTCGCGCCCATCGCTTCAGCCTGCTCGTCAACCTTGGCTGAGAAGGCATTGCCCTCAGCGGCGCTGCCTTCGTCGACATTGGCCACGAACAGGACGGGCTTGGTCGTCAAAAGCTGCAAGCCTTTCCAGGCCTTAGCATCGTCGGGTGAGACATCGGCCGCGCGGGCAGGTTTGCCCTCGCGCAGCTGCTCCAGCGCCAAATCGACGAGGACGAGGGTCGCTTTTGCTTCTTTGTCCTGGCCCTTCGCTTTCTTCTCCAGGTTCACCCGGCGCTTCTCGAGGCTTTCGAGGTCGGCGAGCATCAGCTCCGTCTCAACGGTCTCAAAGTCCGCGACAGGATCGATCCGGCCGTCGACGTGGGTGATGTCGTCGTCCTCAAAACAGCGCAGCACATAGGCCACGGCGTCCACCTCGCGGATGTTCGCCAGGAACTGGTTGCCCAGGCCCTCGCCCTTCGACGCGCCTTTCACAAGCCCTGCAATATCAACGAATTGCAGCCGGGAGGGGATGATCTCAGCCGACTTGGCGATGTCGGCCAGCGCTTTCAGCCGCGGCTCAGGCACCGCCACATCGCCCACGTTCGGCTCAATCGTGCAGAACGGATAGTTCGCCGCCTGCGCCGCCGCTGTCTTGGTCAGCGCGTTGAACAGGGTGGACTTGCCGACATTGGGCAGCCCGACGATGCCGCATTTGAAACCCATGGGAACCTTTCTCGTGTGACGGGAAAGCTATGGGGAACCACCTGCTGCAGCGCAAGATGGTGATCCTGCTGCGCGGGGATATTGAACGCAGCGTCTCCGTGTGATCGCCTGAGCATGGATCAAGGACGGGGATGATTATGGACCGGCGAGACTTTCTCTTCGCCTCAGCGGTGGCTGGGCTTCTTTTCGCGCCTCAGGGACACGCCGCCCCGAAGGAGCGCGCCAAATTGGTGGCGACGACGCGCATCGGTCGTAAGCCGCTGATCCTGGAGCTTTACGGCGATGAGACAAAGCAAAACTTGAGAGTTTACGCCGCCTACGGACGAAAGCGTGCATGGTACACCGCCTCACCGCAGTTCTTTGACGAGGCTGATGCCCTCTTCGGAAGGCTCAAGGCGGGATTGGCGTTTGGTGGAGGCGGCCGCGGTATCACCGCGAAGCTCATCGGCAGGGACCGGGTTCGCCTAACAGGTGGCGTTTTCGGCGAAGGGACGGATTTGTCCTTCTCGAGCCAACGCGGCTCCGGATTGACCGTGCTGGTGATTACCCTTGCGGGCTTACTGTTAGCCGGGGTCGTGGGGGCAACCATGGGTTCCACCGGCGGGGCGGCGAAAGGCCGCGTCGTGGATTATGTCTCGGAAGATGACGGAGATGACCGTGACGACGCCGACGACGATGAAGCGGGCGAAGACGAAGGGCGCTGATCTCTTGCCGGGGGGAGGCCGCCTGCAATCACCCACGAGGTGCGCGCCAACTGCACAAGGGTTTTGACCCGCCTCTGCTTGGCGTGTTTGCTTGTATCAGTTTGTTAGGTGGGTGTTTTATGCGCAGACGTACATTTATCGCGGGGAGCTCAGCTCTCTTGGCCGCGCCGTTGGTTTCGCTTCAGGCTGCAAGTGGCCAATCTCCGAAGAAACGCGCCGTTGCCGTTGCTTCAGCACGGGTGGGGCGCAAGCCGCTCCTGCTTGAGATGCACGGTCGCGACGCCCGAGGCGATCACCGAGTCTATGTCGCCTACGGCAGGAAACGGATGTGGCTGACGGTGAAGGCGAAAGTCGATGCCATCGCTCAGGACGCCCAGGCGGATCTCGCGAAGGGTGTGACCTTCCGCGGTGATGGTGCACCGGTGACGGTGACGAAACGCGGCGAGAAGACGATCCGGTTTAGCGGCGGTCTTTTCGGGCCGAGGACTGACCTTGACTACACTACCCAAGGCGGGCCTGCGCTCGCTATTGTGGTCGTGGTGATCGTCGTGGCGTCGCTCGCTGCAACGGGCATCCTAAAAGGTGCGGCCGACGGCGTCATGGGCGCTCTTGAGACCATCGCTGATGTGGTCAGCGGCGGCGATCGTGACGAAGACGACGAGGACAGCGAAGACAGCGATGACGACGGGCGCTGATGCGCCCATCGTCGTTAGGCTGACCCGCGTTACAGCTTTCCGTCGAAGTCGCTGGCGCTGTGGCGCTCTTTCAGTTGTGATTTTTCATCGCCCCAGACGCGGTTGACCATACGGCCGCGCTTGGCGCCTGGGCGCTCGGCGATGGTGTCAGCCCAGCGGACGACGTTTTCATACTCGTGCACACTGAGGAATGTGGCGGCCTCATAGAGAAGACCTTTGGCGAGAGCGCCGTACCAGGGCCAGATGGCCATATCAGCGATCGTGTACTGATCACCTGCGATGAACGGCTTGTCTGCGAGCTCTCGGTTGAGGACGTCCAGTTGCCGTTTCACCTCCATGGCGTAGCGATTGATGGGGTACTCAAACTTTTCTGGGGCATAAGCGTAGAAGTGGCCGAAGCCGCCGCCGAGCATCGGCGCGGAACCCATTTGCCAGAACAGCCAATTGAGGGTCTCTGTCCGCTCTTTGCCAGAAGAGGGGAGGAACGCGCCGAATTTCTCGGCGAGGTGCATGAGGATCGAAGCGGACTCGAACACACGGACAGGCTCAGCGCCTGAGCGGTCGAGGAGGGCGGGAATCTTCGAGTTGGGGTTCACATCGACAAAACCTGACGTGAACTGATCACCTTCGCCGATATTGATGATCCAGGCATCGTACTCCGCGTCCTGATGACCGGCTTCGAGGAGTTCCTCGAACATCACCGTGACCTTCACGCCGTTCGGCGTGCCGAGGGAGTAGAGTTGGAACGGATGCTCACCAACCGGGAGGTCTTGGTCCTTTGTGGGGCCAGCAATCGGGCGATTGATGTTGGCGAAGCGCCCGCCGCTCTCCTGATCCCAGGTCCAGACTTCAGGCGGTGTCCAGGTTTCGTTATCTGCCATGATGGGGTCCTTATTCTCTTGAAATCGTTAGTCTTCGTCGGGGGCTTGGCCTGCGAGGAGCCAAAGCAGTTGGTCGCCGACACGGGCGCGCCATGAGGTCTCGTTATGGTCCGCACCCGGATAAAGACGGATGAGGAAGTCCTCGCCGTCTTGCCGGTTGAGAGCGGTGAAGTGCGCTTGCAGTTCCGCATGGACCGGGCCGTACATCGCGTCGAGCCCTTCGGTGCCGTAGTCGAAAAAGTACCGGACATCAGGCGCGGGGACGAAGCGTCCTTCGTTGATATCCTTGGTGATGTAAGGTGTCGGATCAGCTGCACTAGCGTCGCCGCCTGTGAACATGGCGATCATTTGATCCGATAACGGAACGTGGGTGGAGACACATCCGCAGGCGGAGAATGTGTCCGCATGCTGGGTCACCATGTACATCGCGAGAAGGCCGCCCATGGAGCTGCCCATGGCGTAGGTGTTCTCGCGATCTGTCAGTGTCCGGTAGGTCTGATCAATGCGTGGTTTCAGCTCCTCGGTCACGAAACGGGCATAGTTCATGCCGTTGTGCCAAGGGCTGTAGTCCTCAAAGCGCTGGGCGGTGGACCATGTGGAGACGATAATCGCAGGCTCGAAAGCACCAGCTTGTACGCCGGCCATCATGGCTTCATCGACGCCCCAATCCACGCCGGTGTTCGCCATCCGGGGATCGAACAGGTTCTCGCCGTCCGTCATGTAGATCACGGGATAGCGTTTGTCCGCATGCTGAGGGTCTTCGTAGCCTGGCGGAAGCCAGATCGTCATGTTCCGATCCAGCTCAAGGAATTCACTTGGAACATCAGTCTCATGCACGAGCGTGCCGAGAACGCCGGAGCCCTTCCAATCATCGAGGAGCGCCTCGCGCGGGGGTTTGAACCCTGCGATATCGTGGGTGACGCTCATGCCGTCTTCCGCGACTAAGGCAAAGTTTTGATAGGGAAAGAGGTTCTCATCGACCGCTTCCCGAGACCACTCGCCCAGAGTGAACTTGTAAAGCAACTCTTCCGTAGGCTGAAGGGTGATCTGTGCTGAACGCTCGGATCCTGCGCCGGTCATGGCCAAACCGTCGGCATTCCATGGACCGAACTGCTCGTTGTCGCCGGTGACATAGACAGTGCCCGTGTTGGCGGGGACAATGGCGTTGATCGTCACTTGTGCGATGCTCACATCTGCCTCCGTCTTTCCGCATGCAGTCAGTATAAAGAGGAAGCCTGGTATCAGCAGAGCACGCAACATCGGTTTAGTTCCTTTTGGAGAGAAGACCCTTGAGAGCGTCAGCCATCGCGTTGGTCGGTGTCTGCGTCTCTTCTTTCGGCGGAGGCGCCGGTTTGGTTTCAGTTTTCGCCGGTGAAGGCCGCTGTTTCTGGCCCGGTGGGTTGAAGATGCGCGCAACGAACCGGTTTGTGCCTTCCTCGGTCGGGGGTACGAGGTGTTCCGCCGCTGGTCCAATATGCCGGAAAAAATCGGCGAGCCAGCCGTCGCGTTCTTCCTTGGCGAAGTCCTTCAGCACGTGCTGAGTCACCGCATCTTTGCGGCCAGGATGGCCCACACCAATCCGTACACGCCACACGTCAGGCGAGACGTGGGCGGCGATCGATTTGAGGCCGTTGTTGCCCGCAAGGCCGCCGCCGAACTTCACGCGCAGCTTGCCGGGCGCGAGATCAATCTCGTCGTGGAAGACGATGATGTTCTCCGGCGGGATCTTGTGAAAGCGCACAGCTTCGCCCACCGCACGGCCGCATTCGTTGTAATAGGTTTGCGGTTTGAGCAGCAGCACCTTGGCGGTGCCGATCTTGCCTTCAGCCAGAAGGCCCTGAAATTTCGACCGAAACGGGCCCAGCCCGCGGTCTTCGGCGATCGCGTCGAGCGCCATGAAGCCCGCGTTGTGGCGGTTGCCGAGGTATTTTTGATCCGGGTTTCCGAG
>JBCCTF010000099.1:0-14383 GCA_039198765.1 Pseudomonadota bacterium | reverse complement strand
GTCGTGCGACGCAGCACCCGCCTGGTCGAAGTCCTTCATGGCGTTCATACCGAGCCACTGGGTGGCTTCCTGCAGCTCGCCTTTCGACGCCAGCATACCGTCGATGTAGCCGTCGAGAACATCGTTTTGACCTTTGTTCTCCGCACACCAATCATCGATCTCTTTGAAGAAGGTCTGCCAGTAGCGGCCGCCTTCGGCCATCAGCTTACGGCCAACAAGATCCAGGGCCTGGATGCCGTTGGTGCCTTCGTAGATCAGTGCGATCCGCACGTCGCGGACGAACTGGCTCATGCCCCACTCTTCGCAATAGCCGGAGCCACCGAAGACTTGCAGGCTGTCGTTCGCACCTTTGGACCCCTTGTCGGTCATGTACGCTTTGATGACAGGCGTCAGCAGCGCCATGTAATCGGACGACTTTTGGCGCGACTCTTCGTCGGGCGCCTTGTGGCTCATGTCCTCGTGCAAGGCCGACCAGTAGGTCAGCGCCCGTGCTCCTTCAACAAACGCACGCGTATCCATCAGCATACGGCGCACATCGGGGTGGACGATGATCGGGTCAGCGGGCTTCTCAGGCGCCTTCGCACCGGTCACCGAACGAGACTGCAGACGATCACGCGCGAACGCCGCCGCGTTCTGCATCGCCACCTCAGCGGCGGCATAGCCCTGAACGCCAACACCGAGACGCGCTTCGTTCATCATCACGAACATCGCGCGCATGCCCTTGTTCTCAGGTCCGACGAGGAAGCCGGTGGCTTCATCGTAGTTCATGACGCAGGTCGCGTTGCCGTGGATGCCCATCTTTTCTTCGAGGCCGCCGCAGCTCACATTGTTCCGTGCACCGAGGGAGCCGTCTTCGTTGACCATGAACTTGGGCACGATGAACAGCGAGATCCCTTTGATGCCTTCCGGTGCGCCTTCGATACGCGCAAGCACGAGGTGGATAATGTTATCCGCCATGTCGTGCTCACCGGCAGAGATCCAGATCTTCTGACCACTGATCTTATACGTGCCGTCGCCTTGCGGAACAGCTTTCGTCCGGATGAGGCCGAGGTCCGTGCCGCACTGGGGCTCGGTCAGGTTCATTGTACCGGTCCACTCGCCCGTGGTCATTTTGGGCAGGTACATCTCTTTCTGCTCATCCGATGCCGCAGCGTGGATCGCACGCCATGCACCAGCAGCAAGGCCCGGGTACATTGCAAACGCCTGGTTCGCTGCCGAGCTCATCTCGTTGATCGCGAGAGCGAGCGTGATCGGCATACCCGAACCGCCATATTGCGGATCCATGGCGAGCGCGCCGAAGCCAGCTTCGCAATATTGGTCGTAGGCCTCTTTGAATCCTTTCGGCGTGGTAACGGTGCCATCGTCGTTGCGCTGGGCACCCTCAATGTCGCCAACACGGTTCAGCGGCGCGAGCACATCGCGGTGCCATTTGCCCGACTCTTCAAGAATCGCATCGATGGTGTCCCGGTCCGCATCGGCGAAGCCAGGCAGGTTGGAATAATTTTGAAGCTTCAGGACATCGTGCAGCAGGAACTGCATGTCGCGAATGGGGGCTTCATAAACAGGCATGGTGGTCCTCCACTAAGGCGCCTTTCCTACGCAGGCACCGGTTTCCCTTTGGTGACGGTGGTAAGCAGGAACTGCGCCGGATGCAAAGTCGCGTTCCGTCGCGACATGTTGCATGGATGCGCTGTTAAATTTTGCACGCTAGGGTTGAGAAGGCAGCCGAACTTTAGGACTTTGTTATCCAGGCGGCTTCACCAAGGTTTGAAATCAGCCTAACCCGAAGGCTAAGGTCGGAAAATCAAGCTGGCAGAGCCATTTGGCGAGAGCCCAGCCCGGTTGTGCAAGGAACGCGATGAGCGCGAAGTCCAATGTTCCATGGAGCGTCAAAGGCATAGACGCCGACGCACGCTCCGTCGCGAAGGAACTCGCACGCCGCGAGGGTAAGACCTTGGGCGAGTGGATGACCGCGATGATTCGCGAGAAGGGCATCGACGAAGCCGGTTTGGCGGATGACGCTCCATCATCTCAGACCGCTGATCCCAACATCGTTTCCGGCGTCACGACCGATCAACTGCGCGATGTCATCGGGAGCCTCAATCGCCTGACGGATCGGATCAGCTTGGCGGAAAAGAACCTGCAGGTGACCGAGGCGCAGTCGCGCCAGGCCATGGGCGGGCTCAATAAGGGGCTGGAGACCGTCTTTGAGCGCGTGAAGCGTCTGGAGAGCACCTCGCCCCTCGCCGACACGCCAAACGTCGATATCGCGGATATGGCCGAGCGGCTCGACCGCCTTGAAGGTCGTGGCGAGAAGAAAAGCTGGGTCACGAGTTTGAAAGCCCTGGAACGCGCGCTCTCCACGTTGGTGGAACAGGTCGAAGCGTCCCGCGAACAAACCGAAGATCGCCTCACCCGCAACGAGGATATCCTCGCTGATCTGAAAGCACGTCTCGACGCCGACGATGAAGAGCTCCGCCAAGAGATTGGCACGCTGCTTGAGGCCATCGATCGTACAACCGAACGCGTTTCCGCCACTGAAGACCGCGTCAGCGAGGCTCTCGATGTCGCGCGCGAGGCGGCTGAAAGCCACGATGAGACCTTCATCGAGCGGACGAGCAACAATCTCCGCCTGCTCGGCAGCGAGATCAAACGCACGTCGGATCAAATCCGGACCCTCGAAAGCTCTGTGGATAAGCTGCAGGACAAGATCGAAGCGGGCGAACAGCGGAGCGCCGAAGGCATCAGCCGCGTTGCGCAGTCTCTCGACACGCTCCGTCAGCGTATCGAGTCCGGCAGCCTGAAGCAGGGCGAGCCAAGCACGGAAACCGTTCGCACTTCGGTGGCCGAAGCTGAGAAGCGGATGGACGCCGTCCAAGGCGCTTTCTCCGCGGTGGTAGATCACCTCGAGGGCCGAATCTCCACCGCTTCGGCGGCGCCAGATGACCCCAAGCGTCCGGATCCAGCTCCGAAAAACCCGCTCAGCTCGCAATCAACCGATGCTGCGCCCAGCTCTGACGACCCCTTCGACCGCCCTTTTGACGACCCTTTGGGGTTTTCTGGCCCAAAGTCCGATGATCCAGGCCCGTCGGGTGGCGAGCCGACCTCGCAGCTCGCGCCCCAGCTTGCTCCGCCCTTTGGCGGGATGACCGCAGCAGGCATGGCCTCAAGCGCCGCACAGGCGATCGATCCCTATGCCTACGCATTCGAGGATCAGCAGTTCAGAGCTCCCCAAGCGGAACCCGCCCTGGCGCCGCAGCCAGCACTGCGTGCAGTCCCTCAGCCTGAGCCCGTCATTGATCCTGAGCCGGAAGCGCAGATCGTTGCCCCCGCTGCCGAGGTGGCAGAACCCCCTGCTCAATCCATCGACCCCGTAGCGCCAGAGCAACCGTCGGCGGCACCAGTCTGGGGCCAGTCCCGCTCCCTGGAAGAGGACAACGCTCGGGTTCGCGCCCAAGCCTTTGAGGATGAGGCCGAGGACGATGGATGGCGGGACCGTCTGGGCGAGAGCTTCCGGGAGCGTCTTGGCGAGCCCATGGAAAACAATCCCGTCCTCGGGTGGGTATTGATCGCGGCAGCCATCGGCGTCTTCGGATTCGTGATCTTCCAGATGGCTGAACCAGACGACATGGAACCGGTCATGATCGAGGCCGCGGCGGACACTGCTGCTCCTGCAGCCCAGCTTCCCGCGCGCAACCTCCCTGCCGTGTACGCCGAGGCCAAAGAACTCCTCGCTACCGCGACCACAGACCCCGAGCGCCGTCGCGCCGTGACGTTGCTGACAGAAGCGGCTGAAGGCGACGTTTCGGTCGCACAGCATGATCTGGCCGAACTCTACCTGTCCGGTGGATCCGTGGCTGCGGACGGTGCAGCTGCGCGGCGATGGTTCTCCGCTGCCGCCGACAATGGCCACCTGCCTTCAGTCAACCGCCTAGCCTATCTCGACATCAAAGGCATCGGTGGACCCGTTGATATCGGCGCAGCTATCGCCGGGTTCACCCGGGCCGCGCAAGCTGGCTATCCCAAGGCGATGGTCAATCTTGGGACCCTCTATAACCCTGAAAACGCATGGCTCCCGGAGGGACAGCGCAGCGCTGCTGAAAGCTATTACTGGCTTCGTCTCGCAGAGGTTCGCGGAGATCGCTCCGCAGCAGACGAGGTCATCAATGTCGCCGCGCGCCTGACACCGCAGGTGAGAACCTCGATGGAAACCCGCGCGAACGCTTGGCGACCGGTTCCTCTCAGCCGCTGAGACCATCTTCGCAATTGCGAAATGTCATAAAGGTTTCGTGCAATTGCGCGCATCATCGCTTCCCAGATGCGCTCAATCACGGCACATTCATGCTTCCGCTTTAAGGACGCCGCCGTGGCCATGATCGCAGTCATCGGAGCTTCGAGCTATGAAGGCCGGCAGATGCTGCTGTCCTTGGCCGATGAGGGCTGTGCGCATGTCGGGTTTGACGACCATGCGGATATCGCGTCCCATCACGCCGTGATGGTGACCCCCCTCGCCCTCGACGATTCAGCAGCGGTCGCTGCCGCATTCAAAGACCACGGGGTGACGGACGTGATCCACCTGCCCAAGCGGGGCACGGTGGCCAATTCGCTCCGCGATCCTCTTGATGCCTTCGAAGCGGTGCTCCGCCCTCTGATGAGTGTGCTGCGCGCCGCTGCAGAGGTGTCGATCGACACCTTCGTGCTCTCGTCCACAGCGTCCGTCTACGGAACACCTGAGCGGGTGCCGGTTGACGAAGACACCGTTCTCGCGCCGATCTCACCCCTCGGCGCAGCGGCGCGGGGTGCGGAGCAGATCACCCAAGACGTCTGCGCGCGGTACGGCATCCCGACGGTGATCTTGCGCTACTTCAACGCCGCAGGCGCCGACCCCATGGGCCGCAGCGGCGAGAGCGATGCACCCAAGCACTTGATCACAGCCGCCATCCGGATAGCGTCAGGCCGCCGCGAAGGTCCGCTGAAGATTTACGGCAACGACTACGACACCCCCGACGGCACGGCGATCCGCGATTATGTCCATGTGGCGGACGTTGCTTCGGCCCATATCCATGCGGTGACATACCTGCGTGCTGGTGGTCAGTCCGTCATCCTCAACTGCGGTTATGGTGACGGGGCTTCGGTTCAGGACGTGGTGCAGTCGATCGAACGTGTGACGGGCAAACCCCTGCCCTCCGTCGTCGAAGGGCGCCGCGCAGGAGACCCGCCACAGCTGATCGCTGACACAGCGGCGATTCGTTCCGTGCTCGGATGGCGTCCACAGTTTAATGACCTCGACCTGATCATCCGTACCGCGATCGATTGGGAAAGCCGTCACGGCGCAGCGTTTCTTGAAGACGCTTGATCTTCCCCGCCTTGCCCGTTTTGCCACGCTCGTCTGCGCGCTGGCGATTGCTTGGCTGTCACTGAAACCGCAAGGCGAGCCGCCTGAAGCCGGGTTTCCGGTCTTCGTCTTCCTCGCTGAGCTGATCCTTGGTGATGCTCAGCAGACGGATAAGATCAAACATGCTCTCGCCTACTTCGCCCTCATGGGCGCGGCGTTTGTTGGTTTCCGGAAACGCATTCCGAGCCTTCGCATCATCGGGGGCACGCTCGCATACGGGCTGCTGTTTGAGGGACTGCAGAGCCTGACGCCTGATCGAACCGCTTCGTTGGCCGACATGGCAGCGAACAGTGTAGGCGTTGCGATTGGCCTCTCCGCGGGCTACGTCGCCACGAAAGTTGTTCCCGGAGTTCGCTGATGAGCCGCCCACTGATTGTCGTCCCCGCACGTTACGGTTCTGAGCGTTTGAAGGGCAAGATGCTCCTCACCGAAACAGGCAAGCCCCTTGTTCAGCATACGTGGGAAGCCTGCTGCGAAGTTCCAGACGCCGACGTTCTGATTGCGACTGACCACGACGATATCTTCCAAGCCGCCCAAGGGTTTGGCGCCGATGTCGTCATGACAGATCACAACCACATGTCCGGCACCGTGCGCGTTGCTGAGGCCGCGCAGGGGCGTGACGCATCGATGGTGATCAACTGCCAAGGCGACGAACCCGAGGTTGAGCCGAGCAACATTCAGAAGCTCATCGACGGCCATATGGCGGCCATGGCTGAAGGCGGGCGAACGCCGTTCATCTCAACCCTCGCCTGTCCGTTTCCTGATGATCTCGACACGAACAATCCGAACACGGTGAAGGTAGTCACGACAGCGAAAGGCGGAGCGAGCGAGGATGCGCTCTACTTCTCACGGTCGGTGATGCCCTTCCCGCGGACGCGCGCGCATCGTCCCCACATGCATATCGGCCTTTATGGGTTCGCGCCCGACGCGCTCCAGCGGTTTGCGGCGATGCAGCCATCGGAGCTTGAGAAGACGGAGAGTCTCGAGCAGCTTCGCGCGCTTGAAGCGGGCGAACGGATTTGCGTCATGATGGTGGACCGCGCCTCGCCCGGTATCGACACGCGCGAGGATTACGACGCGTTCGTCGCCCGCCAAAAAGCGCGGTAGGCGGAGCGCCTAAGCCTGCTTCTTGGCTTCTTCTGAAGTCTCGGCGCTGATGCGGTCGGTCCACTCAGGCCGACGTTCCGGCTTGGAAATATAGAAGCCCTGCAGGAAGTCGATTCCGAGCGCCTTCAGGATGCGCGCATCGTTCTCGTTGTCGACCCACTCTGCGACGGTCTTCATGCCGAAGTTCCGCGCAAGGTCAATCAGTGTACGAACGAACAATTGATTCTCACGACTCTGCGCAAGGCCCGTGATGAAGCTGCCATCGATTTTGAGAATGTCGATGTCCAGCGCCTTCAAGTTCCGGAACGATGTGTACCCCGCACCGAAGTCATCGAGGGCGAACTTCGCACCGAGCGCTTTGATGCGAGCGACGAATTCCTCTGACGCTTCAATAGCGTCGACGATCCGTGTTTCTGTGAGCTCCACCGTCAGGCGGTCAGCCAAGTGCGCATTGGCGCGGAGGTGAGAGACATAACCGTCAGCCCACACCGGATCTTTCACCGTCTCCCATGAGACGTTGACCGCAAGCTCGATCTCCGGCTCACGAGCCAGCGCGCGCGTGGCCAACTCGAGGACCCGACGGTCGAGAAGGTGGACGAGCCCCAGCCGCTCTGCCGCGGCGATGAAGTTCGGCGCAGAGATTTCGTCTCCGCCATCATTATCCAGGCGGATCAGACACTCGTATTTCTTCCATGACGCATCGATGTCCGTCACGATCGGTTGAAACGCCACGGTCACCCGACGATCGTTCAGTGCCGTGAGGATCAGGTCCGACATCTCCTGATCGCGATGACGCAAGCTGCCGCGATCGGTCATCTCGGTGAACACAGACCAGCTTGAAGGACCACTCTGACGCGCTTGGTCCAGAGCGGACTCAGCGCGTGCGAGGGCGGTGCCGGCGCCCTCCATGTCAGCCGACAGAGGCACAACGCCAAGGCAGACTGACGCGGCGATCGCACCGCTCCGGGTTTTCACAACGTCGGCGCGCACGAGGTTGAGAATGTGCATCGCCGTCTCGCGGATCGCTTCAGGCGCACGGCCGCGAGCGATCACACCAAACTTGGTTCCGGCAACCCGGCCGCAGACGCAGCCCTCAGGAAGGGACTCCTGAAGACGCTTGGCGATGGCAGCGATCACTTCGTCCGCTGCGTCGAAGCCGAAGCTCACATTGATGCCGCCAACATTGTCGATGGCCACCAGGAAGAAGGCTGAGCCGTCACCCTCACCCGCGCTCTCGATAGCATGATCAAGCGCGATCTTCGTCCGCTCACGATTGAGCTGACCCGTCATCTCATCATGGGCGGCAAGGTAGGAGAGCTGCTGCTCTTTGAATTTTTGCGCGTCGATGCGGCGGAGCACGCCCACGAGGCGTTCTTTCCCGCTGAGGCTCATCCAAGTGCCGCGCTCTTCGAACCAATGGACCTGATCGTCGCCACCGGTCGCGGTGTACTCGATGGTGTAGCTTCCGCCCGCTGCCTTCGAATTCTCGACTGCCTGCTCCCGCTTCGCCTGATCGGCTGCGGGAATGGTGAGGGTGAAACGATCGTGGATTTCGTCCAGTTGCTCGACCGCGATGCCGGTCACTTCAGAAGCCTGCCGCGGGTCTGCCCAAGCAACGACGCCCGTTTCAGGGTCAAACTCGAACATCGCCTGACCTGCGGCCTCAAGAGCGAAACGGACCGTCTCGGGGCCCACTTCAGAAATCAACTTTGAAGACATCCAGCCTGCTCCGTTGGGCCCTCGCCTCCCGGCCCAAAGGTATGTCTAAGCAGACGGAATGAAAAAACGTTGAAGCCGTGGCCAACCGGCCACAGCTTTATCCAACGCCAAAGTCGCGGCGTGCCGAGCGGATGGTGATGCCAATCCCTGCCATGAAATCCACCAGAGTCATGATGGTGAGCAGGAAGAAGGCCGACGTTGCGAACGAACCGAGCGCCATAAACGCGACCACGCATCCGATGCAGAGAATGGCTGAAAGGCTGTGGTTCACGATCGCATCGCTGCCGGTATCGGTGGCGCGCAGGATCTCCCAGAAGAGAAGGAAGAGCGAGAGGCACACAAAGACGTCGCCGCCCCTGACCACCCAAGTCTCGCCTGAGATCATCTGGATCGCAGCAATTTCGTCTTGAGTCCAAGCGGAACCGCCAGCGACCAAGACAAGGCCACCGTAGACCAGCGCGCTGACCGTCAGCAGAGGAAACATAGAAAACATAGAAGACCCCTTCGCTTCGAACTCATCGCGTCCCGTGATGCCCGCACCGAGGGCCGCCACGGCAGCTTTGTCTGCATTTGACACGGCGCACCTGCCCCAGCCTTGCTGATGTGATCTTGGTAAACATCGCGTCTTCACAGCCAGTCTTCAAGGGCGTTCGCGCACCTTGGAGGGTCAAGAGTGCGGGATTCTCTCGATTTCTCCGCCGTTGAGGGAGCGCAGGCATGCTCCGGCACGCCTTGGTTGTGCATGGTCGCGTGACGCCGGGGTCTCGGCTATAGCTTGCCCACGATCGTGAAGGAGTTCCTCGATGCGTCACATCTTACTCAGCGCAGCAGCACTGTCCGCCTTGTCGGCCTGTGCGATCACGCCTGAGCCCTGCACCAGGGACTATTTCGTCTACCAAGCTGATGTCTTCCAGCGGGACTTTGCCCGCCGGAACCGGGGCGAGGTTCGCCGCTTGCGGATCCTGCGTGATGACCTGAGGGAGCAGCGGGCCGATGTCTTCACCGCCCTCGCCATCGTCTCGGCGAAGCAGGACCTGGAAGTGGTGGTGGCCGATGTGCGCGATAGGGTGATTCCCAACGCCCGCGCGATCGCGACTCGCTGCGGGATCGATGAGGCGTTTGACATCATGATGGACGGCTTCTTGGCCGAGCAAGGCGTCGACCCTGAGCTCGTCCGTGCGCTGAATTTGTTTGAGCTGTTCGAAGACCCAGCCCTGCAAAGCACGCTGGAACCTGCAACTTAACTGTCATCCCGGACGCTGAAAGCGATCCGGGACCCAAAATTGGTTCGTAGGCAGACGGCAGCAAAGCTGACGTCTTCTCACAGTGTTTCCAAGGTCGATGCTTCGCACCGCCCGGCTGCATCACGCGGTATAGGTCCCGGGTCACCTTCGGTGTCCGGGATGACAGTCAGTCGGCCCGCTTCACGTATTCCATCGTTTGGGTGTTCACGACGATCTTCGTTTCAGCCGAGATATGCGGCGGGACCATCACGCGCAGGCCGTTCTCGAGGATTGCGGGTTTGTAGGAGCTCGACGCGGTCTGACCTTTGACCGTCGGCTCTGTTTCCGTGATCTCCAGTGTCACCTGCTCAGGCAGAGCGACGCCGATGGCACGACCTTCATGCATCTCCACCTCGACCTGCATGCCGTCCTGCAAGAACGCGCGCTGGTCGCCGATCATGTCTTCAGGGATCTGGATCTGCTCGTAAGTCTCTCCGTCCATGAAGGTCAGCATGTCGCCCTCGGCGTAGAGGAACGTGTGCTCCTTCTGCTCAAGGCGGACCTTCTCGACCGTCTCCGACGAGCGGAAGCGTTCGTTCAGCTTGCGTCCGTCGAGCAGGTTTTTGAGTTCCACCTGTGCGTAGGCCGGGCCTTTGCCCGGCTTCACTGCTTCAGCCTTCACGGCGCGCCACAGGGTGTCCTGGTGCATGATCGTGTTGCCGGGGCGGATTTCGTTGCCGTTGATTTTCATGGTGTGCCTCGTTCCGGGGCGGCGCAGGAGCCGCGATGACTGGTCCGGAGCGTCTGGCACCATCGCGGAGGCGCATCAAGCGCCTCCGCTGAGCGCGAGGCTCTTAGTCGTCTTTGTCGCCGACTTTCTTGCCGCCCACGCGGATGTCTTTGCCTGATGCATCGATGCGGCCGGAGACGGGGCCGAGGCGGATCGAGCCGGCGCCGCCGCTGCGTAGCGTCGCGCTTTCAGACTTACCCGCGAAACGGAACTCCCCGGCTCCGCGAACGGATGCGTCGATAGAGCCGGCTTCTCCGCCATCTATGTCCAGCTCACCGGAGCCGTGGATGTTGGCATCGATATCGCCGTTCACACGGCTGATCGTCACATCACCTGATCCGTGCACAGAGCTATCCAGGCCTTGTCCGACACTCTTGATTTCGAGGTCCCCAGAGCCGTGAACGTCCGCGTCTGCACTGCCGGTCACCCGACCGATTTCAAGATCACCGGAGCCGTGCACGCTGGCCTTCAGTGGGCCGGCCACATCGCCGGTGTTCAGATCGCCCGATCCATGAACGCTGGCACCAAGGCGGCCACCGACATCCTTCATGACCATATCGCCAGAGCCGTGCACACTGGCCGAGGCTTCGCCAACATTGCCGACATAGAGATCGCCAGAACCGTGCACACTACCGTCGAAACGGCCCGCGACGTTGCCCGCTTCCATGTAGCCGCTGCCGTGTACGGAGAGTTTTCCGCTTTCGAAGTCACCGAGCTTGGCGAGAAGGTGGACGTTGTCGGAGATATCGACCTCACCTGCATCGCCACTTGTGACGGTCAGTTTGACGGCGCTGCCCTCGACGACAATGTCCGTCCCTTCAGGCGCTGAGATGATCAGCTTCGGGCGTTCCTGCAGCATTTCTTCAAAGATCGGGTCTTCGTCACGAGCACTGCGCTGATTCCAGCCGCGGCGCTTGCGTTGATACTCTTTGTACCAACGGTTCCGATTAATCTCGGGACCGCCGTCGATGGTCATATCACCACGACCGGAGATATCGACGTCACCAGCGTTCGGACCGGACTTCGCTGCCGTGATCGCGCCGGAGCCAGAGAGATCAATCTCCACCGTTCCATAGAAATCGCGGATCACCAGCTCGTCAGCTGAAGCGGCGGACATGCCGAGGGTCGAAACGGAGGCCAAAAGGCCGAAACAGACAGTGCGCATGGGGACTCCCTTCCCTTATCGAGAAACGAGATAGGAACCCCTGTGGTCGCCTACAAGTGTAATCGCTGAAGAAAAATCAGGAAATCGCGCGGGGCCGGCACGCATTAAGGATGAACCAAAAACGAATTCCCTAATGAGTAGTTATTTTATATCATCGCATTTCTTCACATGAGATGGGAACCCCAATGAAAACCTTGATCCTGACCGCTGCGAGCGTCGCAGCAGCCTTCGGCCTGACCGCAGCCAACGCCAGCACTGTCCTCACCGATACGCAGTTCTTCAGCGTCACCACCGGCCAAGACTTCACCTTCGAATTCCTGAACCCTGACGCCAACGCAGGCGGCACGGGCACCCTCGTTCTCGACCTCAAAGGCGACTACATCCCGATTTCTCTGAACTTGCCTGGGTTCGAGTTCGTGACGCTGACGTTTGACGGCGTGATGGGCGCAGCCGTGATCGAAAACGGCTCCGTGACATCGAACACTATCGTTGGCCTAACGCTCGACAACATCACTGAAGATACAGCGTTCAATGATGACGAGCAGTTCCAAGCGACGTTCATCATGTCAGAGGCCCTGCTCAACATGGCTCTGTCCGGCGGCGTCCTCCGCGCAGTTCTCGACAATTCGTCGGGAGTGAACCTGGTTGATGGCAACGACTTCAACAGCTTCTCGCTGACCTACAACGCGTCGCAAGTTCCCGTACCTGGGGCACTGCCGCTGATGGCCGCTGGCCTCGGCGCGATTGCCACTCGCCGCCGGAAGTCCAAAGCGTAAGCGCAGGCGCACTGACCGCAAAAATGAAAAGCCCTGCTCCATCGGAGCAGGGCTTTTTTTGTTGTGCTGCGCGCGCGTTACGCGACGGCGACGGCCTCTGCCTCCACCGCAGACACGCGGACGAGGGTTTGGTTGAGGAGCACGTAGGCGATCTCACCGAAGGTGATCGGGCCCGTAAAATTGCCGGTCGATTTGCCTTCAAGCTGTCCGTAAACGTAATTCAGGATGCAGTTGCAGCTGAGAGCATTCTCGCCGCCCTCGGTGATCACCGAAGCGAAGGTCTCGGTGTAGTCACCGAAGCCTTTGGCGATACGGTACTCTGTACCCGGCATAATCGGCGCGTACATGTTCACTTTGCGCGCGTCAGCATCGACCGCCTGGAAGGAAGCATTGATCATCGCGCCAGCATAGTTCGCGACCAGCGGAAGCTCCGTGTTGATCTCATTCTCGGCGATGTACTCAGCGAAGTTCCGCTTTTCGCCGTTCACGATCACGTTCGTAAGTTCGAAACCGCCCTCTTCGAAGATCAGTTCATCAGCCGACTGATCCTGCTCGAACAGGTTAATGATGTCGACATCTGCCGCGCGGCCGGCCGTAAATTCTGTATGCAGAACGACGATACCGTCGTCATACATCTCGCCCGTCGCACCATCGACAACTTTCGCCGTGGTCGCGCCGATCTCATCAAGGTGCACACCGGCGATCCAGCCCATCACAGGCTGAGCAAAGATGTCTTCATAGCCGGCAGCGTCTGTCGCGTAAGAGACGTGGGCGCTCGACATCGCAGGAACGATCACGAAGGTCGCGCCGTTGCCGAAGCGTTGCGACGCGATCGACGAAAGCTCCGACGTCGGAATATAGCGCGTCTTGTGTGCGACAGCTTCGCTGATCTCCGTCACAAAGACGTTCTCGCGATCTTCGCGGCCACCGGTCTCGGTCATGAAGTATACGGACGTTCCGCCGATCCAGTTGCCGTTCGGCAAGCTGCGCAGAACGCCTTCATCACCAGCGATCATGAGGATCTTGCCCGATTGGATCAGAAGACCCGCTTCAACGGCGCTCATCATTTGGTTTTTCATGCTCTCAAGTCCCTTAGATCACCGCAAGGTCGCGGGTGGCGAACGTGTTTTTCTGGAAGAACGTCGCAAGCTCAGCCGTCTTGGCGGTAAGACTTGCTGGGTCCGCTTTGACCTCTTTCCGCAGGCGCGCGACCAAGATTTTGGTTGCGAGCGATGCAGACGACAGATCCGAGTCGCTTTGAAGCGCGCGCGTCAGCGCCGCTTGGTCCACTTGTGCCATGGAATCCTCCTCATCCCTGAGGAAAGAGTGAGGAACCAGCCTGAAGAACGCGTTGATAGGAACCGCGACATTCTGTCATGTCGTGGAGGAAAGCTCTTGAAAGGGCGGGGCTTAGCCAGCGAGCTTTTCAGCGTCCTCGTCGCTCAGCTCGAAGTTCGCGGTGACGTTCTGGACGTCGTCGAGGTCATCGAGGGCGTCGAAGAGTTTGACCATCGACTCGGCCTTGCCGGAGCTGACTTCGATCATGTTCTGCGGACGCCAGGCGAGCTTGGCGCTGGCCGGCTCACCGTAAGCTTCTTCAAGGGCTTTCGAGACTTCGGCAAAATCATCGGCTGCGGTGTAGATCGTGTGCAGCTCTTCATCAGAGACCACGTCGTCCGCACCCGCTTCGATGGCGGCTTCCAGGACGTCGTCTTCGCTTCCGATGGAGGCTGGGAACTGGACCTCGCCGACGCGGTCGAAGCCGAAGCTGACGGAGCCGGTCTCACCCAGGTTACCGCCGTTTTTGGAGAAGGTGGATCGGACTTCGGACGCCGTACGGTTGCGATTGTCCGTCAGCGCTTCAACGATGATGCCGACGCCTTCAGGGCCAAAGCCTTCGTAGCGGATCTCTTCGTAATCATCGCCCTCGCCCGACGAGCCCTTCTTGATGGCCCGCTCGATGTTGTCCTTAGGCATCGACTGGCCCTTGGCGTTGGCAACAGCGAGGCGCAGGCGCGGGTTAAAGGCTGGGTCCGGAGTGCCCATCTTGGCAGCCACCGTGATCTCCTTGGAGAGACGGGAGAACAGCTTAGAGCGCTTGGCGTCTTGGCGCCCTTTGCGATGCTGAATGTTCGCCCATTTGGAGTGGCCAGCCATGGAAAGCTCCCTACGCAGTCAATTCCGGAGACAGGCGTCTAATGCGCCCGG
>JBCCTF010000098.1:0-14616 GCA_039198765.1 Pseudomonadota bacterium | reverse complement strand
CCGCTGTCGTAGGCGTCGTTGATCAGGTTTTCGGCTTGTTCGTGGTTCATGCCACACTCTTCTTTCTGTTGCCCAGACCTTCGAGGAAGGCGGTCAGGTCGCTGGTCACGTGGTGGACGTGCTCGGCGTCCTCGTGCCCGGCGCCGGGGCGTTTTTCTTCGGGTTCATCGGCGATCCACTCCGCATCGGAGGTGATCAAAACGGTCCGCATACCCATGGTATGGGGGACTTCTAGGTTCACGACCATGTCTTCGAACATGGCTGCCTGATTGGGATTGATCCCTGTACGGCTTTTGAAGCGTTCGTAGTTGGAGGCATGAGGTTTTGGCACCCACGCGCCCATCTCCACATCGAAGATATCGTCCATGCTGTTCTCAAGGCCGAGGGCGCCGAGCACATTCTCTGCATGCAGAAGGCTGCCGTTGGTGTGTACGAACTTTTTGCCAGGCAGCGCGTCGATGGCGGTCTTCAGGCGCGGATCAATGGTCAGCGCCGAGACGTCGATGTCGTGGACGTAGGCCATGAAGTCATGGGGATCGACATCGTAGACGTTCATCAACCCCGCAAGGGTTGTTCCGTGTTCGACATAAAGCCCTTTTTGCAGGCGCCTCGCCTCGGGGCGGTCCACGTTGAATCGATGCTCAATATAGAGCGACATGCGCTCATCAATCTGTGCAAAGAGGTTACAGCCCGCTGGGTACAGCGTGTTGTCCAGGTCGAAGACCCAGTTCTCTACCGCATCGAATGTCTTCGGTGTGTCTGTCGTCACTGCGCCGGGGCCACGAGATCTGCGTTGAATTGCTCAGCACGGAACTCAAACGTCCAGGCCTTCTCCCCACCGGTGTCGATCCGGCGGAAATTGGCACTGTCGTACCCACTCTCTTTGCACGCGATGTCAGAGCGCGCGTCGAATTGGACGGAGGTGACGCAGAACGGCGTATCGCCGCCCGCCAGGGTCACTTCTTGATCTTCAGCCTGCATGATGCCGTAGACGTAGTACGGATCGGACCCCAGGGCACCGCGGCGCACCTTCGCACACGATCCGCTCTCCAGCCGCCACCAGCCTGAGGAGTGGTAGCCTTCCGCATCATCCGTAGGCTGAGCGAACGCTGCCCAGACGGGGAGCAGGGTTTCGTTGCAGAAGAAGAAGCCGAGCTTCGCGTCTTCGTCGTTGGCTTCGGCGATCAGCGCGTCGATCACGTCGTTATCGACCACACCGTCTTGGCCAAGCCCGCGGGTCCGGCGGTACTGGCGCAGCGCTGACTTGGTCGTCGCGCCCAATGCGCCGTCGATTTTCCCAATCTCAAAGCCTACGTCGGAGAGGAGACGCTGCACGCCCGCCACTTGCGCTTGGTAGCTCGTGTAGTTGCTCTCTTCGACGAACTCTGTGGTTTGGCTGGTTCCATCCTCGGTGGTGACGTCGACCGCCATAAAGTTCCGCTGCTGCTGCGGGGCGTCGGCGCAGACCGACTGGTCGCGCAGGGTGAAGAGGCTGTCGTTTTGCACACACAACGGCGTGTCGCCGGACCAGGTCTTCAGCTCGCCCTGGTGACCGGGGATCGCCTCGGCATAAGCGAAGTAGCGGCCTGGCGTCAGTTCGTTGCTGATGACGCGCTTGCATTCCCCGGGGCGCAGGCGCCACCAGCCGCGGGTGAGCAGCTGGTTGTCATCGGTGAAGCCCAAAGCCGCAGACAGCGCAAAGCTCGTTTTGTTGCAGAAACTGTATTCTGCCCGCGCTTCTGAGCCAGCGAAGAAGGCGGTGGCGACAAGCGCCAGTGTCGCCAAGAATACGCTGGCTTGCGGGGTGAACCTTTGGGTCAAAATCGGCCTGCCATGTTGGACGTGTGGGGCGAAGTCCTTGTCCAGCATTCGCGCGTTTCGATCAAGCCGCGCGCCTTTGCTCTCTTGGCGTTGGGTGGGCGTCCGCTAAATGTCGAGGCATGGTCCAAAAACTGTCCGCTGACGCCCGCGCCGCCTTCTTTTCCAACCACCCCCAATGGTCCGACGTGATGGGAAAGGACGCCGCGGCGACCACCGTCACCTTCGCAAACTTTAAGGAAGCCTGGGGCTTCATGAACCAGGTCGCTCTGTTCGCTGAACAGCATGACCACCACCCGGAATGGTTCAACGTTTACAACCGTGTAGAGGTGACGCTGACCACACACGACGCTGATGGTCTGTCTGAGAAAGACGTCGCCATGGCCGACTTCATCGACAGCCTGCGTCCTGAGTGAGAGCCTGAAAAAAGTGACCGTGGGGGCTAAAAACGCAAGCCGCCACGGTCCACAGGGAGGGTATCTTTGTCCCCGTCGCAGCTCATGACATCTCTGCGACGGAAGACCCGTCATCTGGAAGCCGGGAGAAGGCGGGCTCGCTAGGCTCGCTGGGGCAGGGGGGGTCGCAAAGCGTTCCGCACCTTCCCGCGGCTTCGAAACAGTGAATACTTTTTCCGAACGCCAGCAGCAAGCCCCATAGCCAAAAGCTATTGGCGCAGCGCCGTGTCTTTAGCGCTCTGCCACAACGTGAGGTAGCTCTTCCCGGACCACCTTCGTGATCACCGAAGCAATGGCGTCGTAAGCCTTTGCAACGCCTGAGCCTTTTCGCCAGGCGAGACCAATCGAGCGTGCCAGGGTCGCGCGCTGCGGCTTCAGCACGGCAACGTCGCCGGCGTTGCGCACCTCGGAATTCACGTACAGCGCGGGCAGGAACGTCGCGCCAAGACCCATGCCAACCATTTGCCGAAGGGCATCAAGACTGGTGCCTTCATAGTCGCGGCGCAGGCGGGCATGGTGGTCCTCACACAGGCTAACCACCTGATCGTGCAGGTGGAACCCTGGGCTCAGCGTCAGCACGTCAAGACCATTGAGGTCTTCGAACCCGAACTTGTCTTTTTTCGCAAGTGGATGGTCCGACGCGACGGCCAGCATTAACGGCTCGCGGAACAAGCGGATAGTCTCAAGGTCTGCCGATCCAAGGGGAAGCTGCGCCAGCACCACGTCATGCAGCCCTTCCACCAGCTCGCGCTCCAGCTCAATAGGCGGGCCCTCGCGAATGAACAGGCGCAATTCGGGGTGTGTTTTGTGCAGTCGGCGCACCACAAAGGGCATCAAGTAGGGGCCAAGCGTGGCCTTCACCCCCAAGCGAAGCATGCCAGAGAGCGGTCCCTTTTGCGCGGTGGCGCGCAGGGTATCGACACGATCGAGCACATCGACGGCGGCCGCTGTGATCTCGCGACCCACGGGGGTCATCGTCACGGACGTATTGCTGCGCTCTGCCAGTTGAATGCCGAGCGCTTCCTCAAGCAATTTGATCTGCGCGCTGAACGAGGGCTGGCTGATGCCGCACCGCTCTGCGCCTCGCCTGAAGCTTGATGTTGCCGACAGCGCCGTGAGGTAGCGGAGCTGACGCAGCGTAATTTCAGGGCCTGATTTGCGCGCCATCGGGAGCCTTCCGTGATAGGAGAGGAGGGGACTATTCAGCGATTTAATAGGAAATGCCAATGGGCAAGGCTGCGGCGCGCAATCGCCGCGCCGGTCGCAGGCTCCGGCGTCGAATGAGTGAGTCACTCATACCACTCATCAAGGGAACATGAAGAATGGCACGTCAGCAGTTTGGTGCTATGAATTAACACCCCGCCCATCTTCACCTGCTAACTCTCGGAATGTGGGGCGTTTGTGTGGGTGCGGGAGTGAGCGATGGCGTCGATTGCGTTGATCGATGACGACGAGAACATTCTGACATCGGTTTCGATTGCGTTGGAATCAGAAGGCTACGGCGTCTCAACGTTCGTGGACGGAGCATCTGCGCTCGATGGCATTCTGGCCAAGACGCCGGACCTTGTTGTATCGGATGTGAAGATGCCGCGCATGGACGGGGTGGAACTGCTCCGCCGTCTGCGCGCTGAGTCGAGCGTGCCTTTCATCTTTCTTACGTCCAAGGATGAAGAGCTGGATGAGATGCTGGGCCTGACGATGGGGGCGGACGATTACGTCAAGAAGCCCTTCAGCCAGCGGTTGCTCCTTGAGCGGATCAAAGCCGTTCTGCGCCGCGCAACCACTGCACCAGCGGAGGCCCGTTCGGGTGCGGATCAAACGATCCGTCGGGGGAGCTTGACGCTCGATCCAGCGCAACATGCTTGCGTGTGGAAAGGTGAGAGTGTGACCTTGACGGTGACGGAGTTCTTGATCCTCCAGTCACTGGCGACACGGCCAGGTTTCGTGAAATCGCGCGATGCGTTGATGGACGCAGCCTACGACGATCAAGTCTATGTCGATGATCGTACCATCGACAGCCATATCAAGCGTATACGGAAGAAGTTCAGGCAAACAGACCCGAGCTTCGACGGCATCGAGACTCTTTATGGCGTCGGCTACAAGTATAAATCCGACTAGTCCTGCGCGCTCGGCGTTCCCGGTGCGGACAAAGGTCGCTGCCACGAAAGTGGGTGGCGGCAGGTTCGGCGGCGCGCTCCTGATCGGCAACACACTCGGGCTCATCCTTCTGGCTTTCAGTGCGCTCGGTTTGTCAGCATATCGTGATGGTTTGCTGGCTGCACGCACGGAAATGGTTGAGCGCCAAGCGGTTTTAACGCGCGCAGCGCTTAGTCCTGATGCGCTGGCAGCCTGCGGCAATGTCAGCTGTCTGATTAAACGGGCTGAAGCTCAGCGTGTCCTCTCGGCAACGTCTGCTGGCTTTGAAGGGCGCCTGGTTCTTTACCGTGCAGATGGCAAGGAAGCGACGTTCGTCGCGCAAGATCCGCAGCCGGAGAAGATCAGGCCGGCTGCTGTGCCTGTGCCCAGCGCCTTGCCGTCAACGGCGCTGCCGCAAACTGTGCGGGAGACCCTCTCCGGTTGGCTGGAGTGGTTGGTCTTCGAGTTACCCATCCGTGGACGGATATCAGATGCATCGATCGACCAAGAGGTGAGCGGCATCCTCACGGGCGCGGGCGGGCCGGCTCACAAGCTCCGCTACACAAGCGACGGCGCCCTGGTGGCTTCGGTCAGTTTGCCCATCCTCGCAGATGGTCAGGTCGCGGGCGTCATCGTCGCGGAATCAAAGAGCATCGATGTTGTCAGCCGCCGCGTGCGTGCGGCGCTGCTCCCAGTGACACTGATCACGTTTGGCCTCGCAAGCTTCTCCGCCCTCATCCTCACAGCAGCCGTGACGCAACCGCTGCGCCAACTTTCGGCGGCGGCGGAGCAAATCAGATCATCCGTAGGCAGAGCGGGTCAGGTGACACTGCCAGACTTTGATCACCGTAAGGACGATGTGGGGCGCCTCAGTCGTTCTTTCCGTACCATGACGGAAGCGCTCGTGGAGCGGATTGAGTCCATCGACAGCTTCGCAGCGGACGTCAGCCACGAGTTGAAGAACCCGCTCACGTCGATCCGCTCCGCCATCGAAACCCTCGACCGATGCAAGACGGATGAGCAGCGCGAGCGGTTGCTGCAGGTCATCACCGTGGACGTCGATCGGATGGACCGGCTGATCTCCGACATCTCATCGGCCAGCCGTCTTGATGCCCAGCTTGCGACGGAGTCGCGGCACACGATGCTCGCGTCCAAGTGGGCGGGCGATGTGGCCCGCAGCTATCGCGCGGTCACCGACGCTGGCGGCCCGGTGGTGAACTACTGGGATGAGACCAACGGCGATGAGGTGGTCTTTGCTGCGCCCGCAGCTCTGGGCCGGGTCCTCCGCAACCTGATTGATAACGCCGTCAGTTTCTCGCCGAGCTCCGGCGCGGTGACCGTTGCGCTTGAGAAATCATCCAGTGCGGGGCAGGCTTATGTTCTGTTGACTGTGAGTGACGAAGGACCGGGCGTGCCGGAAGAAAATCTCGAGAGCATCTTCGACCGGTTCTACACTTCGCGACCCCAGGGCGCGACGTTCGGCTCGAATTCCGGCCTTGGCTTGGCCATCGCGCGGCAGATCGTGAAGAGCCACGGCGGCCGCATTTGGGCGGAGAACATTCCCGCTGAGGATACCGACGGTTTTGATGATGGCCCTGCGGGTGCGCGCTTCTCGATCGAGCTTCCCATCCATAAAGGCGGCCTTCTTTGAGCGCACTCCACGGCACCGCCCTGGGCGTTGCCCTGGATGAGGACGGCGCCCTCCACGGTGTGCTGCTTGTGGGTCCGCCGGGCTGCGGCAAGTCCCAGCTGGCGGCGGAGCTTATTGCCCATTGCCCGCACCGGCGGACGGGCCTGATTGCCGATGACCTTGTGGACTTTGATCCTTCGGGTTGGGCGGAGACTCCTTCGGCAGGTCCTCTCCTCCACTTGCGCGGCATGGGCATCGCCGAGGTGCGCCAGGCCCCGCCGATGAGCATTGATTTCATTGTGCGCCTTGGTCCCACCGATCAGATGGACACAAGCGATCCTCGGCTGGCTGGAGCTGAGGAAGTTCCTGTGAATCCTAAGGATGTGACCGCTGCGAAACTCAGACTTGCGCTGCAATCTCTTGCATCTGGGCACTCCTTGTGGTGCGGATTTGAACCCGGACCGGAACCGCACCAGGAGTAGCCAGGAATGATCGGTATTGTCGTCGTGACCCACGGCAACCTCGCAAAGGAGCTGCTGCAAGCAGCCATGCATGTGGTCGGGCCGCAGCCCGGCCTGCGCGCCGTGTGCATTGGCGCTGACGACGACATGGAGAAGCGCCGGCGGGACATTGTCCGCGCGGCGAAAGAGGCGAGCGAGGACCACGGCGCGATCATCCTGACCGACATGTTCGGTGGTACGCCTTCCAACCTAGCCATTGCGGTGATGGAAGAGGCGAATGCCGAGGTGATCGCGGGCGTGAACCTGCCGATGCTGATCCGCCTTGCGCCTGAGGCCTATCGCCAGAAGACGCCGATTCAGGATGCGGTGAAGGACGCCCACGATGCGGGGCGCAAATACATCAACGTCGCCTCCTGGGTTCTGAAAGGTGACGAGGGCGCTGCGTGACCGGCTCAGCCGAAGCCACGGTGACCATCATCAACAAGCGCGGCCTCCACGCGCGCGCGGCAGCGAAGGTCTGCGAAACCGCAATACCGTTTCGGTCCCAAATCAAAGTTTCCAAAGACGGCACCTCGGTCGGTGCCCGTTCGCTCATGGCCCTGCTGATGCTCGGGGCAGGGATTGGCAGCGATGTGACCATTTCCGCTGAAGGTGATGATGCCGAAGAGGCCGTCGCCGCGCTCAAAGCGCTGGTCGAAGCGCGCTTCCACGAAGAGGAGTGAGCGGGGAAACGGACCTCGACGCCCTGCTGAGGGGGATGGAGCCTACGCTGCACCCCGAGACCTACGTCTTCTGCACCCAAAGTTCCTCGGCTGTACCCGCCGAAGCGATCATGACGTTCCGCGAGGACGAGGGCACGACTTTCATCCTCCCCAGGTCGGCCGCCGAGGCCGCGAACCTCGCCTTCACCTACCCCTGCCGGATGATCACCCTGCGCATCCACTCATCCCTGGAGGCCGTGGGTTTTCTAGCCGCCATCACCTCCCGGCTGGCCAAGCAACGCATCAGCGTGAACCCCGTCTCCGCCTTCCACCACGACCACCTGTTTGTTCCGGAAGCAGCTGCCGAGGAGGCAATGGTCGTGCTTCGAGCGATGGTGGCCGAAGCCTAACCCACTAAGTCTGTGAGCAATTCTCGACTTAGTGACTGGTTTTTAGCGCTTCATGTAAAAAATACTTGCACTCTGTACGCTAGACCATACATCATCCCTGCAGGATGATTGGGAGATTGATCGATGGTGCAGAGAGAGCGGGTGACGTTGGCTGTGGTGGCGGTGCTGATCGCTGTTGGGGCTTGGTTTGCGCAGAAGGTGTTGGGGCAAGGGCTGGCGGAGAGCACTGGCGGGGCAATGCTGACCGCTGTGATCGCCATTACGGTG
Organism: Pseudomonadota bacterium; assembly: GCA_039198765.1. GTDB lineage: Bacteria > Pseudomonadota > Alphaproteobacteria > Caulobacterales > Parvularculaceae > Parvularcula. Next base: position 6,738 of record JBCCTF010000098.1, on the reverse strand, counting down.
CTGACATCGATCTTCGCCGGGATCGCCGCGGCAGTGGGTGCGGGGAAGGGGAAAGAGATTGACGAGCGGGACACACGGCTGACCTTACGGTCGCAGGTGGTTCGGGGGTTCTTCTACCTCTGTTTGGCGTTCGGCGTTCTTGGCCTGTCCGTGGCAGCGGGCGACTTTGCGATGGCCAACGGGATCTTCCTGGCGATCCTAGCGATTGAGATCGTCAGCGGCGTGATCATGCTGGCCCTCTACCGGTTCAGCGCGTGACGAAGGGTAAGAGCCGTCTGCGGAACCGCGTGCGCGAGCTGCGCTTTTTCGCAGACGAAATGACCCAGGCGCAGCTCGCTGAGCAGGTCGGCGTGACCAGGCAAACGATCGCGGCGATCGAGAAGAACCGCTATTCACCGTCGCTCGAGACGGCACTGCTGATCGCGGAGGCCTTCGGCAAGCCGATCGACGAAGTGTTCAGTTTGGCGGCTGAGGGCGCGGATTAAAAAAAGCGGGCACCGTCAGGCACCCGCTTCCGTTTTTGTTCGGTGTCCTGGACTTAGAGAGGCTCAGGAAGCTCAATGAGCTCATCCTCGAGTTCTGCGAACCCGAGGTCCGCGGCACCGTCGAGCGTGTGCACGTTGGTGAAGAGCACATAGTCAACGCCCGGGCCTTTGTTCGTGCGGGTGTTGGTGATCGAAATCGCAAAGCTCGTTTTGTTCAACCCGATGAGCTCCACGCCGTCGAGGCCATCCTCGTCGCGCCGACCATTCCCCGTGATGATGGCGCGGAAGATCTCAAGCACTTCGTCGTGGGAGATCGACTGGCCCACCAAGTTTTTGAACTCTTCCGTATCGTGAGTATCGCTGAGCAGCGTCTGGCGTGTTTCCTTCTTCACGTCGAAGATCGCGAACTCGCTGTCGGGATCAAACGTGTCGACCCAGCCGTTGTCCTGACGGGCCATCATCTCCGTAACGATCTGACCACGGAAGATAATGGTGTCGCGCGTGGCTGCCTGGCCGTCCATGCGCATGGCAAAGCCTTCGTCAGTGAGACCGAGAAGTTCGACACCTTCCACGGCGTTGCCGAACACATGCGCTTCGAAAAGATCTTCCATTTCAGCGATGTTCAGAGAGGAGCCGCCGACGAGGCCCTTTGCTTCGGGCTCCAGCGCACCGCTTGATCCGACGAAAATAGAGTTGTGCAGGTCAGTGTCGAAGACGGTGACCTGGCTGGCGCTGTTCTTGACGTCCACCATAGGATTGCCGTTACCCAGCGTTGAAAGGACGCTGTCGATGGCGTCTTTCGCGTCCTCGCCCGTGAACTCGATGAAGTTCTGCACGCCGAACCAACCCGGGATGGAGATGGTGAAGCTGTCTTCGGTCAGCGAGACAATTGTCACGCCCTCAAGATCAGGCGCTTCGTTTTTCTTGCTGGTCAGGGCAGCCGCGAGAATCGGCGGCAGCTCGTGACGGTTTTTCTTGTCGTTGAAGTCGATGTTCGTGCCGCCTGTGATGTCAGCAAACTCCTCGCCGACAAGATCCCGTGCGTTGCTTTTGCCTCCGCCGATGAAGACCTTGTTGGCCGCATCGGTGTCAATCCGCGCCATCTGCTGGTGCGAGTTCTTGATGTTGGCAAACGGTTTCAGGTCTGCGTGTGCAGCACTGGCAAGGGCGACAGCCAGAACAGCGGTCGTCGTCATGATAGTTTTCATACTTGTCCTATTTCCGGGTCAGCCACCCAATGACCAGCCCCTCGTTCACGTGTGAGCGGCGCAGCAGTCCTCCCGCTGCGCGCGAGATGGAAATAGTTAACAGAAATTAGGCACGCAACCTTGTTGCGCATACGGTTAGCAGTTCGATGCTTCTGAAATTACTGAAGTATTTCGCTGCGACGCAGCAAATCAGACCAGCATTTCCTTGTTGAGATTGCTCTCAATCCACGGCCAGTCGATCTGTTTGAAGAAGGCGTGCCAGGGGCGCGGGGCGACAAACTGGACGCTTTGTCCGTGGGGCCAGACGGGCACGATGGTCCCTTTCAGGCCCACCTTTTTGGCGGCCGTCTGAAATTCATTGATCGTCTTATCCCGCTCAGGCTTGGTCTTTTGACCAAAGCCCTTCGTGAACGGCACGATGATGATGTCGTTGCCCTGAATGTTCAGGTGCGCAATCTGAAACCAATACATCGACGATGTTGCCCATGCGAACGCCGGGTATGATCTAAAATCACACTATGGTTGTCCAGCAGTCTGGAAAACGTCCTCAACGCATGGCCCCTTCCGCGCCGCTGCAGACCTTTCCCCGTGGGGCTTTTGTTGGTTAAGAGGGCGGGTGACCACTGCCCCTGATTACCAAGTCCTCGCGCGGAAATACCGGCCGACATCGTTTGATGATCTGCTGGGCCACGAGGTGATGATCCGGACCTTGCGCAATGCGTTTGAGGCGGACCGGATTGCCCATGCCTTCATCCTGACGGGCGTTCGTGGCGTCGGAAAGACGACAACCGCGCGAATTATGGCGCGGGCGCTGAACTATGAGACGGACAGCGTCAATCGGCCGACCGTCGATATGCCTGAACTGGGCAAGCACTGTGCGGCGATTGCGGAGGGGCGTCACCCTGACGTGATCGAGATGGACGCGGCCAGCCGAACGGGCGTCGATGACATCCGTGAACTGATCGAAGGCGTGCGCTACGCCCCCACCCTGGGCCGATACAAGGTCTACATCGTGGACGAGGTGCACATGCTGTCGAAGAACGCGTTCAACGCGTTCCTCAAGACGCTGGAAGAGCCCCCGCCCCATGTGAAGTTCATCTTCGCCACCACCGAGATTCGAAAGGTGCCGGTCACTGTGCTGTCGCGGTGCCAGCGGTTTGATCTGGCGCGGTTTGATAGCCCGAGCTTGGCGAAGCACTTGACGGATATTGCTGAGCGAGAAGGTGTGCGTACGGAGGAAGAGGCGGCGATGCTGCTCGCCCGTGCTGCGCAGGGCTCTGTTCGGGATGGGCTGTCGCTGCTTGATCAGGCGATCCTCTCGCGCAGTGGTGAAGTGATCGAGGCGGAAGCTGTCCGTACCATGATTGGTTTGGCGGACCGTTCCTATTCGTGGAGCCTGCTTGAAGCGACGACGAAGGGTGAGACGGCGGATGCGCTGTCGGCGTTTCGGCATCAGTATGACCATGGCGCTGATCCCGCAGAAATCATCCGTGATCTGCTTGATGTGACGCACCTGGTGACGCGGACGAAGGCCGCTGGGCCAGAGGCTGCGGCACACGGACCTGCGGGCACGGCGGATGCGGCGGCGGCGCAGAAGATGGCGGATCACCTGCCGATGCCTGCGCTGACGCGGACATGGTCGCTGCTGATGACCGCGCTGAAGGAGACCCAGGCTGCGCCTGACCCTGCGGCCGCGGCGGAGATTGGGTTGATCAGGCTCGCCTATGCCAGCCAGCTTCCGACGCCTACGGAGGTTTTGAGTTCCGGCGCTGCGCCCCAGCCGATGGAGGCGCCGGGAAAGCCTGAAGCGCCAGCCGCCCCGGCGGCTCCTGTGGTCGCCCCTGAGCCTGTGCCGAAGGAAGAGCCGAAGTTACCGCAGAGCCTGGCCGAGGTGGCGACGCTTGCCGGCGACCACGGTGACCTGATGCTGAAGAACGCGATTGAGCGTCAGGTGCGTCTGGTTAGTTTAGAGGGCACACGGATGGTCATTGCACTGACTGATGGTTCTGACGAAGGCTTGCCGAACAGGCTGCAGGCCGCGCTTATTGGTTGGACTGGCGCAGCGTGGGATGTTGAGGTCGGCAGCTCCACTGCGGTTGAGCCGACCTTGCACGATGCTCGCCAAGAGGCGATCAACAACCACCCCCTGGTCAAAGAGGCGCTGAAGACATTCCCCGGCGCAACGATTGCCGAGGTTCGTCCCCTCGGCGGTAAGGAGAACTAGCCATGAAGAATTTCACGGACATGATGAAACAGGCCGCGGGCCTGCAGCAGAAGATGCAAGAGGCGCAGGAGACCATCGCCGCGATGGAGTCCGAAGGCGTCGCAGGTGGCGGATTGGTCCGTGTGATGATGAACGGTAAGGGCTACGCCCGCAAAGTCACCATCGACCCGGCCATGTTCACTGAAGATGACAAGGAAGTCCTGGAGGACCTGATCGCCGCGGCGATCAACGACGCGAAAGCGAAGCTTGAGGAGCAGACGGCGGAGAAGATGAAAGAGATGACCGCTGGCCTCCCCCTCCCGCCAGGGATGAAGCTGCCGTTCTAAGACGGGTACGGATGAATGGCGCGCACGTCTGCTGGTCCTGAGCTTGACCACCTGATCTCGCTACTCGCGAAGTTGCCAGGCTTTGGGCCGCGGTCGGCGGCGCGGGCTGCGCTGCATATGCTGCGCAAGCGTGAGACGGTGATGGGCCCGTTGACTGACGCGATGGCTAAGGCGCTTGAGCGGGTGCAGCCGTGCAGCATTTGCGGCAACTGGGATGGGCAGGACCCTTGTTCGATCTGTACGGATGAAGAGCGCGATCGCTCGGTGATCTGTGTCGTCCAAGACGTGGCTGACATCTGGGCCCTGGAAAGGGCGCGGGCCCACCGCGGGCTCTATCATGTGCTTGGCGGGGTGATCTCACCCCTCGATGGAGTGGGCCCTGATGATCTGCGGATCAAAGAGTTGATCGAACGCGCGGGCGCACCCGAAGTTCTGGAAGTCGTCCTTGCACTGAGTGCTACGGTTGATGGCCAGACCACGGCGCATTACGTGTCCGAGCGCCTCGAAGGCCGCGGCGTCACCCTGACCCGCGTGGCCCATGGTGTGCCTGTCGGTGGAGAGTTGGATGTCCTCGACGAAGGCACGTTGGCAGCGGCGTTGAAAGCGCGGCGGCCGATCTAGTCTGCCAGCACCTCGACATCGACCGTCACGATCCCTGCACTGATCATCCCAAGCGCTTCGGCTGCGCCGCCGGAGAGATCGATCACCCGGTTGTCCACGAACGGCCCGCGATCGTTCACCGTGACGTAGACCACGTCGCGGGTATCGCGTCGCGTGACGAGCAGCTTGGTTCCGAAGGGCAACGTACGGTGCGCGGCGGTGTAGCCTGCGTGCTGATAGGGCTCGCCACTCGCGGTGGTTCGGCCGTTCAGGCTGGCGGAGTAATAGGAGGCTTGGCCTGAAAAGCGGCCGATCACTTTTGCGCTTGGTACCGTCTGGCGCTGCACCCTGCGCGGCTGCTCCGGCGCGACGCGGACCCGAGCCATCTCAGGCGGCAGGGCATCGCGGGTTGGTTTGAGTGATGGGGACTGCGGAACAGGTGAGGCCGATGAGGCTAGGAAATCAACAGGTTGCGCGAAGTACCATTGGACCCCAGCGAGGCCTGCGGCACCGGCGATGACCCCGAAAACGAACGACTTGCCCGACATGCCTCGTGCTCCTGCACCTTCCAAGCGCGAGGATCATCACCTGCTTCCCCCGACCTCTGCAAGGTGGGGGCGCTGTGCTAGCGTGGAGCCGATGACAATGGAGGACGCGCAGTGGTGAGAAGATGGTTGGCGCCGGTCGCCGGTTTGGGTGCGCTACTCGTAAGCGCCGCCGAGGCAGGCGAGGTTAAGATCGAGAAGGTCGAAGTCACGGCCCGCGGCGGCACGTCGTTCCGGTTCGCGGTGACCCTGCGCCACGATGACGAAGGCTGGAACCACTACGCCGATCTTTGGCAGGTGCTCGGCCCAGATGATGAGGTGCTGGGCGAGCGCGTTCTCGCGCACCCCCATGAGAATGAGCAGCCGTTCACCCGCTCAGCTGTCATCAAAATTCCTGAGGGTCTTGACGAGGTGACCATCCGTGCACGGGACAATGTCCATGGCTGGGCTGAGGACACTGTCACCGTGGATATTCCGTGGAAGGAATAACGTCGCTTAGTAGCGGTACTCTTCCGTCTTGAACGGACCTCGCTGGGGCACGCCGATATAGTCGGCCTGCTCTTCAGTCAGTGTGCTGAGGCTTGCGCCAACGTGGGCGAGGTGGAGGCTGGCCACTTTCTCGTCCAGGTGCTTGGGCAGAACGTAGACTTTGTTCTCGTACTCGCCTTTGTTCGCATACAGCTCAATCTGCGCCAGCGTCTGGTTGGTGAAGCTGGCCGACATCACAAAGCTTGGGTGGCCCGTCGCGTTGCCGAGGTTCACAAGGCGACCTTGGCTCAGCAGGATAACCCGCTTGTCGTCGGACAGGTGGATCATGTCCACCTGGTCTTTAATGTTCGTCCACGGATAGTTCTTCAGCGCATCCACTTGAATTTCATTGTCAAAGTGGCCGATGTTGCAGATGATCGCCATGTCTTTCGCGGCACGCATATGATCCGCAGTCAGAACATCTTTGTTGCCCGTAGCGGTCACCACAATGTCGGAGCGCGGCATCGCCTGCTCCATCGTCACCACTTCGTAGCCGTCCATCGCCGCTTGCAGTGCGCAGATCGGGTCAACTTCGGTGACCATCACGCGGCAGCCTGCACCGCGGAGTGACGCGGCGGAGCCTTTGCCAACATCGCCATAGCCCGCGACGGTGGCGACCTTACCGGCCATCATAACGTCCGTACCCCGACGGATCGCGTCGACGAGGGACTCTTTACAGCCATACTTGTTGTCGAACTTGGACTTGGTGACGGAGTCGTTCACGTTGATCGCGGGGAAGGGCAGCGTGCCCGCCTTCTCGCGCTGGTAGAGGCGCATGACGCCGGTGGTCGTCTCTTCCGTCACGCCTTTGATCGACGCTTT
>JBCCTF010000097.1:0-14635 GCA_039198765.1 Pseudomonadota bacterium | reverse complement strand
GCGGAGATTGCAAAGGACTTGATCGGCCGCGCATCGCCTGAGCTGCGCAGCTTCATCAGCGATGCCTGAAACGCGTATTGGGGTCCTGGTCACAAGGCCCGAACCCGGCGCAACGCGCTTGGCGGAGGAGTTGAAACAAGCAGGCAGCTTCGATGTCTTCAAAGCTCCCTTACTCAGGATCGAAAGCACGGGCGCAAGCAGCGACGCAGGCGATGCGACTGCACTCCTCCTCACATCGCCGCAAGCTGTTCCGTATACGGCTCACCTTCAGAACCTGCCAACTTACACCGTAGGCGGAGCGACTGCGCAGGTCGCAGGCAAGGCCGGTCTGAACATCGCGTTCGTGGGACATGGATCAGCAGACAGCGCGCTCATCGAGGCGGTTCCGCAGGGCACGAACCTTCTTCATCTTAGCGGCGTGCACCTCGCGACAGATCTCGCGCCGGCTTTCGAAAGCAGGAACGTCAACTATCGCCGCGTGGCGGTCTACGAGGCCAAACGGGTAGAGACACTGCCGCAAGACGCGTTCACATTTTTAGGCTCGGAGGGAACGAAGTTTGTCACGCTCCTGTCTGCTCGGACAGTCGAAGTTTTCGCCGAACTGGCGCTGAAAGCGCACAAGGACGCGGGCGCCCCGCCGCTCATCGGAGTCTGCGCGAGCGAGCGCATCGCTGCGGCAGCCCGGGCTTGTTTTCCGTTCAGTGAAATCGCGGTTACAGCCTCGACAGGCGCAGCAGGATTCATTGACTTCCTGTCAGCTCGCCGCACATAAACCGCGGGACTTCTGCGCCGCCCGGCGCACCAACGGGAACACCAGAACCAAGGGTTCGAAGATGGCCGACGACAGCAAGAAAAACGAGAACGACGACGCGAAAGAGAGCGAGGAGGTTGAAGCTCCCGAGTCCTCTGAAGGGTCTGAAGAGGCTGAAGCTCCAGACACCACGGAAGAGGCCGACGCGACAGAGCCGGAAACTGTTGAAACCGAGGTGGACGAAGACACTTCTCCGGACACGGACGAAACCGCTGAAGAGGTTGAAGCTGAAATCGTCAGCGAGACCGAAGACGTTGCTGGCGCTGAGCCCTTGGCGACTGAAGACACGGTGGAGGCAGAACCTATCGCCGCCGAACCTGCAAACGATACGGCAGAGGTTGAGGAACCGGAAGAAGCGGGCGAACCAATGACCGCCGAGCGCGCAGGCGACGAAGACACCGGCAGCCCGCTGCGCCCCTTCATCTTTCTCGCGGTGATCCTCACAGCCGCCGTTGGCGGGATCTACTGGGCCTCGCAAAACCAGGGCTCAGAAGAGAGCACCCTCGTCGCGGACGCGGATGACGCCATCCTCTTCCCATCCAGCAACGCCCCCGCACCAGCAGCACCCGCCGCCCCAGCGGAAGAAGCGGCTGCAGAGGAGGCACCAGCCGAAGAAGCCGCTGAACCCGAGGCTCCGGCAGAGGAAGAGGCGGAGGAAGAGACAGCCGTCGCTGTAGCCCCCGCCGAACCCGTTGAAGAAGAAGCAGAGCCCGTCGTCGCCGATGCCGAAGAGGTCGTCGAAGAAGAAGCTGCGCCTGAAGTCGCAGAGCCTGCGGAAGAAGCCCCTGTTGTTGCTGAAGCTCAGGAAGCCGCGCCGGTTGAGCCGTCCGCCGAAGCCCTCGCCATCGTCGCTGCCCTGAACGCCCGAGCTGCGGAGCCAGAGCCCGCACCTGCAGAAGAGCCTGCAGCTCCGGCTGAAGACGAAGCCGTGGCGGAAGCGCCCGCTGAGCCGGAACCGGTCGTAGACAACAGCGAGGGTGAAGCTCTGGTCGCATCACTGATGCGGTTCGCTGATCGCCGCTCCGGCGAACGTGCTGCCGCCACCGAAGAAGCTGCTCGCGCCGCCGCGCAGCTGCAAGCCGTCCAGGAAGCCGAAGCCCAGGCCGCTGCGGCACGCGCCGCTGCAGAAGCTGAGCGCGCCGAAGCCGAAGCCGCAGAGGCGGCCGAAGCCCGCGTCGCTGGCCTCCGCCGTCTCGCCGAACAACGCGCGGAGCAACGCCGCCAGGCCGCTGCCGCCACCGCGGCTGAGCCTGCAGCAGATGAACCCGCCGATGAAGAGCCGCCAGCCGAAGAGCCTCCCGCTCCTACGCCCGCCGAGACCGAAGCGCCTGCTCCGGTCATGCCAGTCGCGGTGATCCCGGAAGAGCGGATCGAAGACCTGCGCCGCGAGATCGTCGAAGACGTCTCCTCCATCGTCGCTGAGTCAGCGAACACCGTTCGCGAAGGAGTGAAGACCGAGGTCCTCGCCGAGACAACCGAAGTGTTGGACACCCGCCTCGCCCAGACCGAGCAGTCGATCGAAAACACCGAACGCGCCGTCTCCGAGACCCAACAGGCGGTCAACGAAACGCGCCAGCAAGTGGCCGCGACGGCCGAGCAGGTCGCAACCACGAACCAGCAGCTGCAAGAGCTCCGCTCAACGCTCAACGCACAGCAAGCCGCATCGGCCCAGCAGCTGTCGGCCCTCGACCAACGGATTAACGAGCTGCGCTCGACCGGCGTTGAGATCGCCCAGCAACGTGCCTTGCTCGTCGCGCTGACCGAACTTGGCGACAACATCGATGCTGGCCGCCCATTCGGCCGCCAGCTTTCAGCGGTTGAAGCGATCATCGGCGGCGGAACCGAGCTATCGAGCCTGCGCACATACGCTGCCGAGGGCCTACCCACCGCGGACACCCTACGGGCACAGTTCGACGATGCCGCTCGCGCCGCGTTGGCTGGCGAAAAACGGGACCAGGCCGATACGGCGATCGACAAATTTGCAGCCAACCTCGCAGGCCTCTTTAGTGTGCGGCCCGTAGGTGACGTGGAAGGCAACAGCGTCGGTGCGATCATCGCCCGTGCCGAAGCCCGCCTCGAAGACGGTGAAGTGGGCGCAGCAAAAGCAGAAATTGAAACCCTTGAGGGTTCTGCCGCAACCGCGTTTGAGAATTGGCTGGCTGCCGCAAACGCGAAAGCCGTCGCGCGCCAGGGGCTGAACGCTTTAGAGGAGAATATCGCGAAGAATCAGCCCAATTGATTCAATCAGAAGTGGTGTGACGGAGCCGCAATCCCCGCATGATTCGCATCTTCACAATCCTCGTCATCGCAGTCGTGGCCGTTTGGCTGGGAACACTCCTCGCTGAGGTTGCCGGTTTCACGGTCATCGAGTTCGATGGAACGCGGATGGATATCCCCACCGGGTTCTTCCTCTTCATTGCGGCGCTTACCCTCGTGTTCGTCTTTTTCGGAGGGACGATCACAGCGTGGCTCTGGGGTCTCCCGGGACGCTTCCGTCAAAGGGGCGAAGAACGGCGCCGCGCACGGGGCATGACCGCGCTCACTCGAGGTCTTGAAGCTGTTGCAGCTGGGGACGCTGGCGATGCGCAGCGCCATGCCCGCACCGCCACCAAAACCCTAGACGAGCCTGGTCTGACCCGCCTCCTCACCGCCCAAGCGGCACAGTTGGCTGGGGACGGCATCACCGCCCAGGAAAGCTATACCGCTATGCTCGAGGCGCCCGAGACGGAGTTCCTCGGTCTCCGAGGGCTCTACCTTCAAGCCATCCAGGCGGAAGACCTCACCGCGGCCCGAGCCTACGCCGAGCGCGCGTTCCAACTGCGCCCCGGCACCCAGTGGGCGTTCGAGAGTGTCCTTTCGCTCAGCCTCGAAAATGGCGCATGGAGCGACGGCCTCGAAGCCATCATGCTCGCCCGCCGCAACGCCATCGCGAATGACGACACGTTCAAGCGGATGGAAGCGGCGCTTCTCACCGCCCGAGCCTACTCGGCGCACGAGAGCGATGACGGCGAAACAGCCATCCGCGACGCCGAACTGGCCCTGAAGAAGGCGGCGAAGCTCATCCCCGCCGCCGCTGTCGCTGCCGAAGCGCATGTGGCCGCCGGCAACCGGTCAAAGGCCGCCAAGGTCCTCGGCGAAGCTTGGGAGGCTGAGCCGCACCCCGGTCTAGCAAAAGTGATGCGTCGTGTGTTCAAGAACGAGCGTGATGAGCGTGTGCAGGGCCGCCTCGTCAAACTCACCGAACGCAACCCTGACCACCCTGAAAGCCGTCTGCTTCTCGCCGAGGTCCAGCTTGAAGGCGGTGACGCCAGTGCCGCTCAAGAAACGCTTGAGCCGCTGCTTGAAGGTCGGCCCCAACGCCGCGTCCTGTCACTGATGGCAGAGATCACGACCCAGCGGTACGGCAAGGATGCCGCCGCCAAGTGGCAAGAGCGTGCGGCCCAGGCTCCGCTCGACGTGGTGCCCGGGATGGACGGCGTGTTCCACTACACCACCGAAGGCTGGCGCCGCCTTATTCGAGAATTCTCGGAGTTCGAGCGTATCGCGCCGCCGCCGCTCCAGGTCGAAATCCCTGAAATTGCGGCGGACGAAGTCCGCGCGCTTCTCGCCCCTCCGACGATCATCCAAGAAGCGGACGACGCCGAGAGCGCTGAAGATCCCGATGCGGAAGAGACTCCGTCGAACGCCGCCGACGACTCGGAAGCCGAAAGCCCCGAATTGAAGGCAAGCGCCTAAGCGCAAGGGCTGCAGGTTCTCAGAACCCGCAGCCCTCAGTCTGCTCTATGCAGAGACCGTTTCGTTGATCCAAGCGGCGAGCTGGCCCTTTGGCGCAGCACCCACTTTCGTGCCGATGATCTCGCCGTCCTTGAACAGCATCAGCGTTGGCACACCGCGCACGCCATACTGACCCGGGGTGTTCGGGTTCTCGTCGATATCGACTTTGGCCACGGTCAAAGTGCCCGCCATTTCAGTGGCGATTTCATCAAGCGCCGGTGCAATTTGCTTACAGGGCCCACACCAGGTGGCCCAAAAATCAACAAGCACCGGGCCGCTCGCACTCAAGACATCATCAGCAAATGTGGCATCGGTGACGGTTTTCGTCGTCATGATCAGTTCCTTTCAACGGCTCCGACAGTTAGGCGTGCGGCACCGCAACACAAGACGTCAGCCTTTCTGACCCACGTTGCACAAACTCTCAATCGATCACGAACGCCCGCGGCGCCGCAGTGTAGACGAGCAGCGCTTGCACATCGCGCCCAGGATACATTACGGCGATGAGGCGACGGTAGGCCCGGATCTGCTCCGCATGGCGGCGCGGCACGTCGCCTTGCGCCTTAGGCACCCACTGGGTCGTTTTGAATTCAGCGACCGTGACCCGCTCGTTGGTCACAACCAGCCGATCGATCTCCCCGCTCACCATAATGCCGTCGAGCGTCCCCTGAACCGAAACCTCCCCTCGACTGTCGGAGCCAAAGAGGGCTGCATACGCGTCGTCCTGGAGGAGAGTGATGGCCGACGCGATCATGCCGTCGCACGCACCTTCACTGATTTCCTCTGCATACGGCGCAAGAATTCGCATTGCGAATTCCGGCCGCTGATCAGCAGCAACGCCCGGCAATTGCTCCAGAAGCCGGTGGATCAAAATCCCGCGCAGCCGTGCATCGCCTCCCTCGGCAGCAAAGCGCTCGACCTCGACCGGGTCCTCCGCGTCATCGCCCAACGACGAAGGATAGATGACCGGATTGGCGACCTCTTCTTCTGCCTGCTGATGAAGCCAATCGGGCGCTGAGTGGGTCTCTACCGCGCTCGCACTCTCCGGCGAAACTAGGTGTGGCGTGTCAGGCGTCGCATAGCGCAAGATTGGACCACCTCCCTCCTCTTCCTCAGCATACTGCGGATCATCTTTGAAGGCTTCGATGCCCCTCCGCATCAGGCTATGCCAAGTCCTGGCCGACTTGTCCTCTTTCCCGCCGCAAACGACCAGAGACTCCTCTGCCCGGGTCGCCGCCACGTAAAGCAGTCGCTGATATTCCTGATACGTTCGGTTTTGTGCATCTTCGCGAACGGCGCGGACCCATGGCGTATCCAAACGCGACGAGCGCGGAAGCAGAAACGGCATCGGCCGATCCAACCCAGTCACCACGGCAGAGACGACAGGCTGGTTCTTCGCTTGGGAGCCAGGGTTTTTCAGGAAGTCGGCATCCGCCAGATAGACAATCGGCGCCTCTAGCCCTTTTGCTCCGTGCACAGTTAAAAGCCTCACACCAGCAGCCGCTTGGCCATGGCTCTCCCGCTTCACCGCCTTACGCAAACGCTCCGCACGATGAAGAAATCCGTGCACACTCCGAACGTCGACATCTTCGTAGCTCAAGACCTCATCGATAAAGGCATCGACAGCGTCGCGGTATCCAGGTCCGAGCCGCCGGGCCAGCCGGCGCCTGCCTGTCGCATGGCCGCCGCCTTCCAGCATATGGGTAATCAGAGCATAGGGCCCTTCGCGGGCAGCTTTGTCCAACGCACTTTGCAATTCTCTCGCGGCTTCAAGGGCTTCTGTAGCCAAGCGATCGTGGCCTTCAGCTCGTGCGTTGAGCTCAAGCCAAAGAACGGAGCGCTCGCGTTCCGCACACAAATCGAAAAGCATGTCCTCGGACCATCCGAAGAATGGGGACTTCAACAGCACCGCCAAGCTCAGACTATCGTCAGTGTTCGCAGCAAACCGGAGGAGGCTGATCAGGTCATGCACCGCCTGGTCATCCGCCACTTGAACCCGGTCCGTCCCCGCGCAGGGAATACTCGCATCAGCGAGGGCACGCAGAACCTCGGAAAACCGATTCCCGCGTCGTTGAAATAGGATCATCACATCGTCAGCACGCACCGCCCGACTGCCCCGACAGGCCAGTGGCACTTGAGTAGCTAACCTGCGCTCAATATCCCGCACCAACGCCAGGGCAGCGCGGCGATCGTAACTATCCTCAGTAGGCGCATCAACAGACGCCGTCCAGATATTCTGCTTGACCTTTTCAGGTGGCGGCAGGGATGGCCACACTTCAACGGAACCATATCGTTCCGTATGCCGACTTTCATGTTGCGGAAATAGGCCGGAGACGGATGTAAACTCGTCCTGCCGAAAAACACTATCCACCACATCGAGAACGGGTTGAGCCGTCCGGAAAGACAAGAACAAACTCTCACTGGCGAGCGCATCTTGCAGCGTGGTTTCATACCGAGCCTGGTTTGCCCGAAACGACTCCGCCTCCGCGCCCTGGAACGCATAGATCGACTGCTTGGGATCACCCACGACGAAGACCGACCGAAGCCTCGTTTCTCCGGCTGCTGATTGATGGGAAGTGACGATCTCGTCTGAAAGCTCATTGAAGACCTGCCACTGGAGATCCGAGTTATCTTGCGCCTCATCGAGCAAGATGTGATCAATCCCCTGATCCAGCTTGAACCGGATCCACGCATTGTCGACTTCGCGCAGGAGATAAAGAGACCGCTCGATCAGGTCGTTATAGTCAAGTGCACCAATACGCTCCTTCTCGGCGCGGTAGCTATGAAGGCTCAACGCCGCGACCCAGAGAAGTGCTTCGTTCTTTATACTGATTGTCAGTGCTAACCATCGATTGCGGTAAGCCTGCACAAGATCGGATAGATCCGTATACCGCTGATCGAAGTCAGAGACCTTGTCTCGGGATTTACCAAGCCACTCAACATCATACGGCTCGCAGGTTCCTTTGAAACAGAACGGCGCCAACAGCGCATTGTCAATGCTTGGCCTTTCTAGAAACTCCGCTGTACGGTCAGCCAAATTCTGAAGCCGCTTTCCCAGGGCTTCCCTCACCGAAACCAGCTCGCGCAGAAAGGCTTGATCAACACTATCAACCAACTCAGTCAGCAGGTTTTCCTCTGTGTCACCCTCTTTTCCGCCAGTAGCCGCGCGCAACGCTAAATTGATTTGGTCGATGTCCAGGTCGGTCACCGACTGCCCGCGGAGTTGATCTGAGTACTGTTGAATGATCGACTCGATAGCGGGAACAAACGACGCCTGCTGATCGTCCTGCTCCTGAAAGCGCTCGCTCAACTGACCTATGCTCGCCCGTGTCCGGTCGTCGTTACCGAGGCGAATGCCGATCGACCGTACGGCCTCACGAAGAAGCATTGCTGCTTCATCATCCTCCAGCGAGCGAAATCCCAGCTGAAGCCCTGCCTCAGCAGGAAATCGAGCCAAGAGGCTGGCGCAGAAGCTGTGGATCGTCTGAATCTTCAAGCCGCCCGGGCTTTCAACAGCACGAGCGAAAAGACGTCGGGCCTCGCGCAGTTCATGAGCATCAGGCCGTGTGCCAGACACCGCCATCACTTCCTCAGCCAGCTGATCATCAGGCATCAGCGACCATTCACTCAGCATACCGAGGAGGCGGCTGGACATCTCCGCAGCGGCTGCTTTCGTGTAGGTGATGCACAGGATTGCCGCCGGCGGGGCACCCGCGAGCAACTGCCTGATCACACGGCGCACCAGAACATATGTTTTGCCGGTACCCGCGTTCGCGGAGACCCAGGCGGACCGGTAAGGCGAGCCAACCCGCTGTTGAAGCTGAGAAGTTCTGTCTAAGGCACTATTCATCGTCGCCTCCGCGCGCCCACTCCAGCCGCCGGGCGAGGTCGTCATAGTCACCCACATCATTCACGGAATGGGGCGCCAGTTGCGAAGGAAAGGGTGTGGACGGACGAAACTGCGTATCGAGCCACGCGGCAAAGTTCACAGAGAACTCAGACAGCAGTTCATCCAAGGCGGCCTTGCGCGCATAGGTCTTCCCCTTGTCCTTACCAGCCCCAAAAACGTCTGCAGCTCCTTTGAGGTTGACGAAGGACACTTGCTCTGGCGCAAGTTTTGGAAGGCTCTTGAAACCGCCTGCGGCCATCATCTGGGCCATGAGGAACAGCTGCGGGGCGAAGGCCTTGGCCTCGTCCAAAGTCGGCGTGGCACTCGATTTATAGTCGACGATATGGGCGCCGCTCTCCATCCGGTCGATCCTGTCGGCGCGACCGGTGATCACGAAATCGTCGCCCGCCACCTTAAGAACCAACTCTCCATCAATCTCCGTACCGAGAGTTTTTCCGTGCGCCTGTGCCTGCGCTTGGAAGGCTGGAAAGCTCTCGCGCATGGCGGTGAGGAATGCACTTCCCAACATGTGCTGAGCCTCAGGAAACGCGAAACTGTGAAGGATCTCCGGCAGGCACTCGTCCATCACAGCGGCGATTTCATCGATGTCTTCGGGCGACCGCACGATCGTTTCCTCGGCCCACGCGTGGAGGAGCATTCCTTTCTCCGCAGGTCCATACACCGCGTCATAGGGAGAGAAGTTCCGTAGTTTCAGTATAGAAGAGGCATACACCGCATACGGATCACGTAGCCAGCGACTGATCCCACTCACAGAGAGACGGCGTGGCCTCACACTGAGAGGCGGCTTCGGCGCCGGCCTTGGGGCCGGCTTGGGAACGTCTTCATTGCCATGGCGTTGAAGCTGCCATGCCGAGAGCTGCGATGATCGGTCCCATACGGAGCGTTCTTGGGACAAAGCATCGACGAAACTCTCAAGCCTTATCATGAAGCGCGACGGGCGGGCCACAGTTGGTCCACGACGCTCCGCACGCGTCAGAAGCACCTTCGGTGCCGCAGCGAAGTCCATGAAATCGTGCGCAACCCGGCCGATGTCAGCCTCAGGTGACGGTATCCCGAGATGATGCCGCATGCCGCGAGAGAGGAAGGGGTCGATGACCTCATCGCCGGGCCAGACGCCTTCTTGCAACCCGCCAACAACGAGAAGATCAGCCGTCTGAAGACGTGCTTCTAAAACACCGTACACGGAGACACGAGGGTGCTGCCCACCCGGCGGGCGAACGGCTGGAGCCATGGCGAGGAGGGCATCAAAGGTGGTGGCGTAGTCTTCGGCGGCAATGGCTTGAGACTCCACATCGCGGTCAAGGAACGCGTCGAAGTGGGCTTGGAGGACCTCGCCGTCTTCGAAGCGGTACAGCCTTTCCTGTCCGTCGTCGGCAGGCGTTCTGGCCAACTCCGCCGCAAGCCGCAGATGGCCGCGAAGACGTTGGGCCAGTGACGCGCCTGGCCCAGGGTCATGCTCAGTGAACAGGTTTTTGAGCTTTCCGGTCAGTGATGCAACGCGTGCGGATGATTCCTCGTCGGCTCGGAACGGGCGCCACGAATCGCCAAGAGATTCCAGAAGACCACTCCAGCCTGGCCTCGGGCGGACACCCCGCAAGAACTGATCAAAAGTACGTACCAAAGGGCGCCGGTCTTTCGATGACATTCCGAGTGCGAACAATTGGTGGTGGATCATCGTGGCCATCGCCACGGCGTCTGATGGCTCGTCCATCAGACGGGCAATCGCGCGGAGGAAGGTTGCGCGGTAGGAGGCGTGGAGCGGACGACCGCCGCTATCGTCGATGTTGATGCCCCAGCCGGACAGCTTTGCCGCGACTCGGCGCGCGAGGATACGGTCCGCCGTGACCAGGGCAGCTGTCTTACCCTCCTGGGTGAGGGTCTCGCGCAGTGCGAGGGCGATCCAGTCAGCTTCATCTTCCGACGTCGGAGCAACGGCGATGGAAAGACCGTCGAGAGCTGTTGATGCTTCTGGCCTGGCTCTGAAGTTTCCGAAAAGCTCCGTCCACGCATCGGTGGCTTCAGCGGGCATGAGGGCGATAGAAAGAAGCTCTCGCCGCGCCCTTGCAGCGGGCTCCTCCGTGTAGGGAAGCATCTGAACATCTCGACGCGAGATACCTGGGAAAACGTTTTGAAACAAATGCTTGTAGGAGCTTTGAGGGTGCGGCTCTTCGATCAACTCCCATGCTTCATCGGAGAGGTGGGGATCAAGCGCAGGGAGGATGACCGCGCCAGAAGGCAGGCCTGCAATGTGCTTGAGGAAGACTTGTGACGACGGCGAAGTACCGAGGAAGCCTGCTGCGAGCACCAAGGGAGCGTCGGGCGCAGAGGGCTGACTTTCGGCGAGGGCTTGGAGCAGCGCGTTGCGCCGTGTACGGACGTCAATCTGTCCGTGCTCCTCAAGCCATCTGGGCCAAGCCTCGGTCACCAAGGCCAGCACACGTGTCAGAGTTCGCCAGTGCTCAGCGCCTTCGACCATGGCAGGCTGCTCGCCCAAGGTTTCGAGATCTTGAGCGGTGATACCGTATTCAGTGAGAAGGTCTGACGTTCGTGCCAGTTCACCAGCCGCGCGCAGGGCTGTCGGCCAATCGGGGATCGGGAGCCCCGCCTGCTCCCGCGCCTCACGATAGATCCGTGCAAGGACCAGTCGCTTGGTGATTGGGTTGGGCGCTTGCGGGAGCGGCGGAGCCTGCCGTTCGATGGAGGCGCTGATGACGTCGTCCTCGCTGATATCAGCGATCGCGGTCATCCGCGGGAGGAGAAGCGGGCGGCCTTCGGTGAGCTTGGCGAAGCTTTCCTTCAGAGCACGGACAGATCGGCGGCTCGGCAGATAGATGCGGACATCGGCGAGCCCCTCTGGCTTCACCTCAAAGTCAGAGAGCAGCGCCCGAGCCACATCGTCGAAGAAGGGCCGGCCCGGCGGGAGGCTGAAAAGGTTGGGTCCGTCGTGGGGTCGCGCGAAAATCGCCATACGCCCGGTATAGCGGAGCTGCTAGCGCGAAGCGAGGCGCTCGCTCGCAATCCGGTGCCCTTCGGGGTCACCAACGTGCATCCAGGTGCCATCGAAGACCACGCCGTACATCCGCCCCCGCTCACGCGCCTTAGTCCAGAAGGCTCGTGTTGAGACCGGTTCGATCACTGCGCCCTCGAAAAGTGACGGGCGGAGGATTTGGAGGCCAGTGAAAACGAACGGGGCAGAGGGGACTAGCGTAGCGATTTGACCATCGGGAGCGAGGGAGAAGTCGCCGTCGCCTGCGTAGCCGGACGCCGAGGCTAACGGTGCCATCAGGAGAAGCGCGTCCATATCTTCCGTCCACGCCTCTCTTAAGAGCTTCGCAGCGGGTGTAGACCCGCCGATCATGATGGCGTCGGTGTTGGTGCAGAAGAACGGACAATCGCCCAACAGAGGGAGTGCTTTGACGATGCCGCCGCCAGTTTCGAGGAGTTGCTCGCGCTCGTCGGATATCTGGACTGAGTGGTCGGCCTGAGAGCTGAGATAGCTCTCAAGTTGCTCCGCACGGTGATGAACGTTGACGACGAAGTTATCGCCGCCGCCCTCGGCCAACGTCTCCATGGCGTAGGCGATAAGGGGTTTGCCTGCCACCTTGATCAGCGGCTTCGGCGTCTCGGGGTCGAGCGTTCGGATTCGGGTCCCAAGACCGGCGGCAAGGACCATAGCAGACATAGAGGTCATGGCGTCACAAGCTCCGGCGCGAGGGCGTGGAGGACATCGGTCACGGGGGCGAGCGCTGGGCGTGCGAGGTCTTCGGCGAAAAACGTCCGAACACGGGGGATGAGGTTGAGGTATCGCTCTTTCCCATCGCGAGCGGCGAGGCGTGCGAAGAGCCCGAGGATTTTAGCGTTTCGTTGCGCGGCGAGGAGCGCGTAATCACGCTCGAAAGCATCGTGATCATCTGCATGATCAGCACCAAGACGATAGAGGCTGTCGCGCAGGTCTTGGCCGACATCGCGGCGGGCGTCTTCGATCAGCGAGGCCCAGTCATAAGCGCTTTGCCCGACCATAAGGTCTTGAAAATCAAGCACGCCGATGCCGTCGCCGACGACCATCAGATTGTCCGCATGGAAATCACGGTGCACCCAGGCGTTGGGCTGCGAGAGGCTGGAGAGCGCCTCACTCCACGCGCCAGATAGCGCTTCTTGATCCTCTTCGCTAAGGCGACGGTCGAGGATTTTGGGGAAGAACCATTCAGCGAGGAGGTTCGCTTCCGTCGTGTACGCCAGGTGGTCGTACGTCTGGAACGTCCAGCCATGGGCGAGACCGGGCTTCGCTGAAGCGCTGCCTAGCGTGATAAGGACGTCTGCAGCTTGTCGGTACAGGACCTCTTCGCGGCCAGCGTCTTCGGCAGCGTCGGCAACACGCTCTGTGCCCAGATCTTCAATGATGGCGAAACCGGCCTCAACATCGCGGTGAAGTACGCGGGGGACCCGGATGTTCAGCTCTGAGAGCACATTCGCTGCGGCTTCATAAGCTATGAGCGAACTGCCCGAACCTCGGACCAAAGCGCCATAGCCGAGGCGGGTGCGTTCTGCCGCGTCGGCAGTTGGCGGGCATGGTGGATTGATTGCTGCCGCAGGGGCATCCATCAATAGCGCTGGCTGCGGGCCGCCTTCGAGGCGGAAGTACTGCCTGATCGACGCATCGGAGCCGAGACGCACCAGGCGCGCAGACCGAAAGGTCGTACCCTGAAGATACCGCGCACGTGACGCGGCACGCTGCTCGGCAACGCCGCTCATGCGCACAGCTCCGCTTCTATCTCTGTCAGCCGGGCCGCCCAATCGCCGCCGTGCGGGGTGAGACGTATCATCCGTGTTCCGTCCTTTTTGGCCTCGATCCTGATCTCCAGCCGCGGCCCGCGCGACAACCAGGGCACGCGCTCAGGCCACTCGATCAGCATGATGCCAGCGTCCATCATGTCCTCAAGACCAAGCTCAAGAGCCTGGTCCGCATCGTCCAGACGGTAGAGGTCCACATGATAAAGCGGCGTTTCAAAGTCGTAGGACTCGATGAGACCAAATGTCGGGCTGGGCACGTCGATGGGCGCCCCGGCCATCCCACGGATGATCGCCCGCGCGAGGCTCGTCTTGCCCGCACCTAGGTTGCCTTCCAGCAGGACCAGATCACCGCTCCTCAGCTGGGGGCCAAGGACAGCGCCCAGCCTCGCGGTCTGTTGCTCATCACGGGAACGCAGATTGACCATCGCCTTCAGGTTTCTCCGGAAGCTCTCTTGGAACCGTGCGTTGTGCGCGCTAACTGCCGTGACGCGCAACCAAAGGCAGAACTCGTGGTCAAAGTCACCTTCGTCGAACACAACGGAACCGAACATGAGGTGGAGGCCGAAGAGGGCCTGACGCTGATGGAAGTTGCGGTGAAGAACGGTGTGCCTGGCATCGATGCTGACTGCGGCGGTGCCTGCGCCTGCGCGACGTGCCACGTGATCCTCGAGAATGAGCTTTTCGAGAAGGTCGACAGCATGTCGGCGATGGAAGAGTCGATGCTCGACTTTGCGTCGGAGCGCGAGGACACCTCGCGCCTCTCCTGTCAGATTGGCGTGAGTGCGAAGCTCGAGGGCGCGAAGGTACGCGTTCCGGAATTCCAGGGCTGAGCCAACCACCGCCCTCCTCCGCCGATCCCCGGCCTGATGTCACAGCTTTGGTGACCCGAGGAGCGGTGCGCCTCCTCCTCGATATGGGCCTTGCGCCTGTGCTTGAGCTGACCCTCGCCAATGGCCGGAGGGCGGATATCGCAGCGGTCTCACCGAAAGGTGAGATCACGATGGTTGAGGTGAAGTCTTGTCGCGCCGATTTCGAAGTCGACCAGAAGTGGCCAGAATACAAAGAGTATTGTGATCACTTTTACTTCGCCGTCGGAGAAGTTTTTCCACAGGAGCTGCTGCCCCCCTCGGAAGGCCTGATTGTCGCGGACGGTTTCGGGGGCGCAGTGATTCGTGATTCGTCGAACGATTCGTTGACCGGCGCGCGCCGAAAGGCGGCATTGATCCGCTTCGCACGCCACGCTGCGCTTCGAAGCGGCCTCGAGTCATCTCCAACCAATTGATTTTATTGGGTAAAAATAAAAGCGGCGGTGCTGTGGGGGATCAGCACCGCCGCATGTTCTCAGAGCGAAT
>JBCCTF010000096.1:0-14820 GCA_039198765.1 Pseudomonadota bacterium | reverse complement strand
CTGAGCACGTCTTAAAGGTGCTCGAGGAGGTGGCAAAGGAGTCGCCTGACTTGATCTCCTTCCCTGCGCCAATGGTGGTTTTTGAAGACTTTGGCGCGTCGAGTATCGATTTCTCCGTGCGAGGATTCATTCGCGACGTCGGAAACTCGCTCAGTGTACGAACACGATTACGTGTCGCTATTCACAAACGGTTCCTAGAGGAGGGGATCGAGATTCCGTTCCCGCAACAGGATGTCTATGTGCGAGAAATGGCGGCTGCAGCGGCCACGAAGGACAACGTGCCTGCGGAGACGAAGGGCGAGGAAACCTAACGCCTACTCTTCGCTTCCGCTTTCGTGGTCACGTGCTTCGGCGAGCATCGCATCCAGTTCGTCACGGTCGTAATGTTCGCCTCCAGCAATCACTGCTGTGGGGTTTCGGAGGACGGAAAGATCCGTTAGCGGATCACCGTCGACCAAGATGAGGTCAGCGCGCATCGCTTCCTCCACCTTCCCGAAATTGTTCCCTTCTCCAAGGAACGCGGCGGCGTCAGCCGTGGCAATCCGCAAAATCGCTTGGTTGGGGATGCCCGCTTCGCTGAACGATGCGATTTCTCCGTGTAGGGAAAAACCGGGAACGACGAACGGGTTTGGTGTGTCGGTGCCGATCAGGAGCGGCGCATTCGCATCGTAGAGTGCTTTGAGGAAAGCCAGCTGTTTCGCGCGGGCGTCGTCGATCAGCTCCGGCGTAGCCCAGGTCTGAATGCGGCGGGCTGATTCAGACCACCAGCCCTTGAGGCCAGGTCCGACATAAGAGCCGATCTCGGACGCAAAGAAATCATCCGCCTCAAGAGCAGAGGCATAGCGTCCTATGGTGACTTCAAGGGTTGCTGCGTTCCAGACATCTGCCTCAGCGATCATCTGGGCCAGCGCGTCCATCTTGTCGTCATCCGCCGCCGCCCACGTGCGCAGGCTGTTGTAATCCTCCGGCCACGGATAGTCATCGGGGACGAGATAATCCTGCGCGTTGTTGAGGTGCTCGAGGCTGTCGATTTCGAGGCTAATCACCTGGTCCACCGTCATCGAAAGCGGTGTGTGCGCATAGACCTGCATGTCCTGCGCCTTCGCTTCCTGCACTGCGGCGGTGAACGCCTCTTCGGACAGTTTCTCGTAGATCTTGATCGCGGTGAAGCCTGCAGCCTTCTGTGCACGGACGGCACCGATGGCTTCCTCGGCGTTCTCGATCACCACTGAGCCTGCACCCCAAATCGGCTCTGGCCCATCCATGATCGGTCCAGGGGTGTAGACGCGCGGGCTCGCAGGGACCTGATTCTTGGCGGGTTCATCGAAACCAGCAGTTGGAGTCGTGCTCCTAAAACTGCGCACGGTGGTGATGCCGTTCGCGATGTAGAGCGGGCCCTCCGCCTTGCTAAAATGGTGCACATGCATGTCGGCCAGACCGGGGAGGAGGGTGAGGCCCTCGGCTTCAACAACCTCCGCGTCCTCCGGCGCCACAAGGTCGGGTCCGATCGCCTCAATCATGTCGTTCTTGATCAGAACTGAGCCCACATCGGGCGCGGTGCCGTTCATCGCGATGATCGTCGCGCCTTTGATGAACAGCGGCCTGTCAGCTTCTGCGCCGACCGGCACCTCTCGGACGACCACATTCGGCGCGTCCTCACCAAGGATCGCCGCAATCTCTTGGTCGCTCTTGCCGATCAATAATATGAAGTCCGTACAAGCCGTTAGCGCAAACGCGCTGACCGCAAGCCATGCTCCCGCTGAACGTCCCATACCGCCGTGCTCCCCAAGCGTGCGGATAGAGTATCGCCTGAGCCGCTGGTGGCAAGGTTGGACGCCTCGAACGCTTCGAGTAGCTTCTCCAATATGCGAGACACGAACGCTTATCTGCGCAGGGCCAGCAACGCCCCGTTCTGTTTGTATTGTGCGGTTCTTTCGCTCTTCGCTTGCGCTTCTGGATCGAGTAGCCGCGATGGGTCTGAGGACTTCGTGACTGCTCTCAGCAATGGTGCTGTCGTCTCCCTTGAAGCCAGCGGTTTGGGCCGTGCGATGGTCGATGAGAACGGATATGGCTACTTCTTCGACACTGGTGCTCCGTATACGTTACTTTTCAACCCAGGTGCACTCGCTGGCTTCGCTGAGCGAAAGCCAGCACGGTTTACCGTCATTGATGGCCCTCTGGATGGTAGGACACGCCAGTACGCAGCTGAGTTTTACCATGGTGCAGTGGTCGAACTTGCGGGATATCGATTGCGATTTGAGCGTGCAGTGTCTCATCCGGTTGCAGACGATCTGTTAGAAATGGTTTTTCAGGACGTCGCGCCAGGCATAATCCTAGGGCAGGAGATGTTGCTCGAAGTGGGCTTCGGGTCGCTAAAGTCTCGCACAGAGTTATTCTTCGTGCAGAGCACTTGTGTGCCCAATGCCTTCGAACTCGCGATCCCGGCAGGACGAGAAGGGCCGTTTAGGACGGTCCTTATCGAAGTCGGCGGCATTGGCGAAGTGCCAGCGATCATCGATACGGGCGCTTTCACAGGATTGTCCGTACACAACGATAGCCTCTACCAGGAGCAGCTCCCCTCGGGTCATCACACCGTGACCGTTCGAACCATTGACGGGGCGCATATGGAGGCAGTGGCTATGATGAGCTTGAAGTTTGGTGTTGGCGACCGCGACTACCGGACCGTTGCCACGGTGGCTCCGTCTATCAACGGCGAAACAAAGGTGCTCCTAGGAGCTTACTTCTTACTCCAGCATGGCTTCATGCTCGCGGGCGAAACGCTCTACCTTGGGATCGACGAACTCCCAACGTGTACGAACTAAAGCGTCAGGCTGCGCTTACCCGTGCGGTAGACGTAGTTGATGACCTCGGCGACCGCTTTGAAGAATTGGGGCGGGATCGGCTGGCCCTCTTCGAGCCCTGCGTGGAGGGAGCGGGCGAGGGGCGGGTTCTCGATCACCGGGACGTTATGCTCCTGGGCAATCTCGCGCATTTTGAGGGCGATCAGGTTGCGGCCTTTGGCGAGGCAGACGGGCGCGTCGCTCTCTTCCGGCACATAGCGCAGGGCCACGGCGTAGTGGGTCGGGTTCATGATCAGGACCGTCGCGTCGGGCACGGCTTTGAGGGAGGCTTTGCGCTTCTGGTTGCGGCGGATTTCGCTCATCCGCTGCTTCACCTGCGGGTCGCCCTCGGTCTGTTTGAATTCGTCTTTGACCTCTTGCTTGGTCATGCGCTGCTTCTTGCGCCAGTCCATCCGCTTCCAGATCACATCGAGCACGGTGATCAGGATCATCACGATCAGCACGGCGGAGAGCAGCTTGATCACCATGCCCTGCATCCGCTCGGGCACGGTGTTCAGGTCATAGCTCGCCATCTCGGTAAAGTTCTGCAGCTCGTTGATGGTGAAGGCGACGACGACGCCCGTGACCACGAGAACTTTGACGAGGTTCTTGGCCAGCTCGACCAGGCTGTCCTGGCTGAAGATCTTCTTCAGGCCCTTGATCGGGTTCAGGCGCTCAGGCTTCGGTTTGATCCTGTCGGTGGCGAAGACCAGGGCGTCCTGGCCGAACGCGGCGAGCAGCGCGGCGCCTGCGAAGGCGAGGAACAGCGGCGACATCGCGGCGAAGATCTTCAGGAACAGATCGCCCAACGCGTTGGTCACGTCGGCGTTGGTGCCGTTCAGCGGGATATCATGCGCGGCGGCAACGAACGGTGACGCTGCGGAAGAGATAGCGCCCACAAGAGGCTTCGCAGCAAACGTCAGAAGAAGGATCGTCGCCAACATGGAGGCGAGCGTCGCCACCTCGCGGGAGACCGGGACGTCACCTTTCTTGCGTGCGTCCGCAATCTTTTTCGGGGAGGGTTCTTCTGTCTTCTGACTTTCGTCTGGCTGCTCGCTCATGCGCCCTCCATCACAAGAACGGCGCAGTCAGCCACGCGCTAAACGCGCTGCGGAAGGCAGCGAGCACGGGGCCGATGGCGTAAGCGAGAACATAGATGCCGCCGAGGATCGAGATCGGCATCGCGACGAAGTAGAGGGGCAAGCTGGCCAGCATTCGGTTGATGAGGCCAACGCCAAGGTTGAAGATCACGGACAAAAGGATGAACGGCGCGGCCATCTGCACGCCGAGCGCAAAGGCACCCGCGAAGACTTTGACCAGCGAGTCGGCGGCGTCACCCATGTTCGGGAAGCCCCCGAGCGGGATGACAAAATAGCTGACCGCCATCGCGTCGATCATCAGATAATGCAGTCCACTGACGAAGATGAATAGGATCGCTCCGACCACGAACCATGCGCCGAGGATGGAGCTGGCTTCCATCAGTGGAGCACCGCTTGCGAAGATGTTGGACAGCGATGTGAGCTGTGATGTCAGCTGCCCGGCGATCTGCGGTGCCGCGAGGAAGATGCGCATCGCCCCGCCGAAGATGAGGCCCGCGACGATCTCCGCTGTCATGGCGAAGAGGACGTCGGTGAAGCCGTCGAGTGGAGGAACCAACGATCGTACCGTGATCGAAATGATCACGGTCAGCGAAAGCGCAACGCCTAAGCGGATTTGAGGCATGACGTAGCTTTCGCCCAGACCGGGCATCAGCATACAGATCGTTCCGATCCTCGCGAAGGTGAGAAGGAGGATTGTGAACTGATCCGTCGCGCCGCTGAGCGGGATCTCAACCATGGCTCGCTTGCGCCCTCATGTGCTTATCCCAATGCGGCCCGCAAGCACGGCGCAGGCGCGCGCGATCGGCGGGTAGGAGATAGTCAGCTGAGGTCAACAATGCGTTGAGCTTTGCACGCGTACATTGCCGCGAGGCCCATGACTCGCGCGCATGGGGGAGGAGATCATCCGTACGCACCGCGTGCTCGATCACCTTCGCTGCGGCTTGGACAGCGTGTGCGTAGACCTCGCTTCCGAACTGGAGAAGCTCAGCCTCGCTGGGAAGGGGGAAACGATCAGCACGGACGATCGCGCCGGTATCGACGCTCGCGGCCATTTCGTGGACCGTTACGCCGAACACCTCGGCCTCTTCGTAAATGGCGAAACTTAACCCGTGCGCACCCGGATAATCGGGGCTGCCTGGGTGGATGTTGTAAGGCGTCGGTCCCAGACGTTCGAGAATCCGTGCAGGGACGATCACGTCCGTCAGGAAGCTGATGAGCCTTGTTCGTTCCCCATCTCGGCGCGTCGCGAAGTCCAAGCTGGCGACGCTTGCCACCCATTGCGTCTCAACTTCAGGTGCAATTTCAGCGACATGGGTGCGGAAGGCATCCCCCTCCGCTTCGCCGCACAGGAAGATGATACGCCGCTTGTTCGTCACGCTATTTGGTCCACCGTCTTGATGGCGACGGAGCTATGCAGCTCGTTGTGCGAGATGATCGGCAGGTGCGGCGCTGCGCGTTCCAGCAGTGAACGGACGAACGGTCGTGCTTCTGCAGAGCAGAGAATGACCGGCGGAGTATCATCGTCTTTGTACTTCTGAACCACGGTCCGCGCCGCCGCGATGAACTCCTGCACCTGCGCGGGCGGCATAGCGAAGACCCGCTCGCCGCCTGGGTCGCCCTGAAGCGCCTCGACGAAAGACCGCTCCCACCGACCGGCCATCGCGATGACGGAAACAAAACCATCCGCCCCCTGAACAGCGGTGGAGATCTGTTTGGAGAGCCGCTGACGCACATGCTCGATGATCGCGCTCGGGTTGCGGGTCCAACCCGTTGATTCGGCGACAGCTTCCAGAATCGTTGGCAGGTTCCTGATCGACACCCGTTCTGAAAGCAGGCCTTGCAGAACCCGCTGCATGCCCACCTGGCTGAGCTGGCCTGGCACGATGTCGGCGAGCAATTTTCGATACTCCGGTTCCAGAGTATCGATCAGTTTCTGCATGGCTGAATAGCTGAGAAGGCTCGGCAGGTGGTCTTTGATCGTCTCGCTGAGGTGGGTGATCAGCACACTGTCGGCAGAAACGACCGTGTACCCCTTACCTTCAGCTTCCTCAGCCTGCGCATCAGCAACCCAACGCGCGGGCATATCGAAGCTCGGATCGCGCGTCGGTTCACCGGGAAGGTCGACATCGCCGCCCGCCGGATCAATCGCCATGACGCAGCCGGGGCGCACCGTGCCCTTCGCGACTTCCACGTCCTGAATCGAAATCCGATACTCATCAGGCGGAACATAAAGGTTGTCCTTGATCCGCACGGGCGGGAGGAGGAAACCAAATTCGGATGCGAAACGACGCCGCAAGGACTTGACCTTTGCAGGAAGACCGCGCTCCGGATTGGAGATCATCGTCAGGAGGCGAGAGCCCACTTCGAGCTGCAGATCTTCGATCTTGAGGCTCTGCTCCGCCGGAATTTCCTTCGGCGCGACGGCGGTCTCTTGTTGAGCTGCAACGAGAGCCGCTTCTTTCTTCTTCTGTGTGGGGATCAATACCCCAGCCACTGCAATAAAGGCGGCGATGCCCACGAAGGGGAGAAACGGCAGACCCGGGACCATGCCCATGAGGGTCATCATGGCCGCGACCATCAACAGTGCTTTGGGATACTCGCCCAGCTGCGCCATGACGGCTTTGTCAGCAGACCCCTCATTTCGGCCCTTGGTGACGAGGAGGCCGGCGGCCAGAGAGATCACAAGAGCAGGGATTTGCGAGGCTAGGCCGTCACCAATCGTCAGTGTCGTGTACGAACTGGCGGCCTCGCCCATGGTGATGCCCATCTGGGCCACACCAACGATCATCCCCCCGATAATATTGATGAAAACGATGATCATGCCCGCCATCGCGTCGCCGCGAACGAACTTCGATGCACCGTCCATGGAACCGAAGAAGGCGCTTTCGTCTTCCAGTGTCTTCCGCCGGGTCCGCGCTTCAACGTCGTCGATCAGACCGGCGGAAAGGTCTGCGTCGATCGCCATTTGCTTGCCGGGGATGGCGTCCAGGGTGAAGCGTGCGCCGACCTCCGCGATCCGCGTCGCACCTTTGGTGATGACGATGAAATTGATGATCACCAAGATTGCAAAAACGATCAGCCCAATGACGTAATTGCCGCCCACCATCAGCTGGCTGAAGCCATAAATCACACCGCCAGCCGCGTCTGTGCCGGTGTGCCCATTGGCGAGGATCAGGCGTGTCGAGGCGATATTCAATGCTAGCCGCATGATTGTCGCGATCAGCAAAACTGTCGGGAAAGAGCTGAAATCAAGAGGTTTTTCGATCCACAGTGCAACCATCAGTATGAGGATCGAGAACGCTAAGGAAAACGTCAGTCCAAGGTCCAATGCCCATGCGGGAAGCGGAATGAACAGCACCACCAAGATGCCGAGAACACCGACCGCGAACACCACGTCACGGTTCGAGTCATTGCCCAAAAGGCGCAGCGCTGCGTCCACGTTTATCGTCCTGCTCTCTCAGCCCAGAGCGGCTTGTGCCAGCCCCGGAGGGATTCCCTCGCGGATGATTTGAACGTCTATGATTAACGGGGCTTTACGTTGGTGAACTCAGTTGGATGGTTCGCTACGCTGGAAGCAGCGCCAGCGACTGCCGAAGCATGGAGCCGCCTCTAGTCGATGGAACAAACGACTTGGTGTCCAGCAACTCACAGCTCTCATCCCAGTACAGACGATT
The DNA here is from genome assembly GCA_039198765.1 of Pseudomonadota bacterium. GTDB lineage: Bacteria > Pseudomonadota > Alphaproteobacteria > Caulobacterales > Parvularculaceae > Parvularcula. The sequence continues at coordinate 7,206 of JBCCTF010000096.1, read as the reverse complement.
GTCCTTGAGCTCAGCAAAGCGGCTCACCATCCCAGCTAGCGCCATCAAGCGGTCAGGTGTCGTTCGGATCGTGAAGTCTGTAAGCTGATATTCTGTACAGTCTGGATCGGGGTTTCCGTTGTTGTCCATCCGTATTCTCAGGCCAGCACATGGACGCTTTTGGAAGTGAAACGAGTGCATCTCGCGCTCCTTCACCGTTTGCAGCAGGAGGTAGGAGACAAATCGAGAGTGAGGAATATCCGTACCGTACTCAAACACTCTGTGCCGGCCTGGTCCGTGGACTACAGACTTCTCGATTTCCGCTCCAATCGATCTGAGCCCGTCGGGACTGAGATAAAACTCAGCGCAGCTGGTGGCCGAACCGTTCGATGCAACGATAACGAGATTGAGGATTTTGGGTTCTTCGTACTCAAAGCGAGTAAGCTGAACGAAACTGAACATTTCAGACGACTGCTGATCAGTCGGAGGGCTTCGTCCATCACGTCCGATTTAAAACGTCAGGAGTCAACTACGATCCTACGATGTGGCCGCTGTTTGCTTTCGCCAACATGACCTCAGATTTCAAACCCGGTCAGTCTAGCTCAGCAAGTGCTTCGATGATCAAGGGCTGGAGAAGTTGCTCGATGGCGACTGACTCGGCGGCGGGGGAGGTGCCTCCTCCGAAGGGTTCTTCGGCGATGATGATGGCGAAGTAACCCGCAGAAAAGTCGATCCAGGGGGTGACGCCGAAAGCGCCTGGGCTCGACAGGATCGGGTTCTGCGCGCAGTCGTCTGTAAACGGTGCGTCGTCGCATTCGAGCCACGCGCCGGCTGCGTAATGCCAGTCGACACCGCGTTGCTCAACGGATGCTGGGCGAGAGGCAAATATAACGTTGGCTGTTCGGTCGGCGGTGAGCTGATCGAGGTCTGTGAGGAGCTCCCCAGCGAGTACAGCTCTGAGAATGCTTGCAAAATCTTCGCCGTTAATGGTTGCTCCACCGGCCACTCTTGGGTTGGTGACACTCGGCGTGCCGAAGGAGAAGCCTTCGTCGAGGCCGAGAGGATCGCCTATCCGCTCACGGAACAACGCGGCGAAGGCAGTCCCTGTGGAGGCTTCTGCCATTGCGGCGGCAACCTGTAGATGGCCTGGCCCGTAGAAGAAGGCTTCGCCGGGATTCCCGGATATCCCTCGTTGGAAAAATTCCTCTGCACACGCCTGGATGGTCGTGTCGGGGTCGTTGATGCATCCGCTTGTGGAGGGTGAGTAGTTGAGGCCCGATGTGAACCCCAGAAGCTGAGAGAGGGTGATCTGCGAGCGCGGGTCCGCTGGCTCGCTCGTCCAGAACGTCAGGTAAGCCTGAGGATGATCAGCAAGGCCAAGATCGCCGCTCTCGACAAGCGACAGGAGCGTCAGACCACCGAGCATTTTGGCGGAAGACGCTGAGCGAACATTTGTTTCGGTACGGAGCAGGCCCTTCTCGACTCGATGGAGAACACCATTCGCATCGCCGATGATAAGCGCCGCGTCGGGGAATGCGATTTGTAGGAACTGGTCGTCAACCGCATCCCAAACGCTGGTCACGGGCGGCGGCGGAGCCTCAGAAACTGGCGGAGTGCGCGGGGAACTGCCCCCACTACCTGAGCAGCTTGCTGCAAAAAGCAACAGAGATATCAATAAGATGGGTCGAGCCACAGCGAAGCCTAACACGCAGACCGGTTTGCACACAGCCTTTGTGGCACGCCCAGCGGCGACTATCGGGTAATGAAGTGTATCAGCCGCCGCGGATAATCTTGTCGCCGACGAGAGAGGCGTAATTGCTGATCTGTTGGAACGTCATCGGCAGGCAGGCGACGATGGTCAGGAAGATCGCCGCGAACTTCGGAACGAAGGTCAGGGTCATTTCCTGAACCTGGGTCAGTGCCTGGAACAGCGCAATCCCTAAACCCGTCAGTGTACCTGCAATAAGCGGCGGACCACATATGATCATGGCCGTGATGAAACCCTCACGGATGATCTGAATAACGTCCGCTTCGCTCATTTAGACAGGCATCCGCATGATTTCCTGATAGGCTTCGATCGTTTTGTTGCGGAATGCGAGAGCCGTTTCGACAGCAAGCTCGGCTTTCACCGTGGCTTGCACAACCTCTTGCAGCGATGCCTGGCCGTGCATGGCGGCCATGGTCGTTTGCTCAGAGGCCTGAACGGTTTCGATCTGCTTCATCGCCGTTGCCTTCATGGCGTCGCCGAAGCTGACCTTCGGCGTGTCTTGGGTGTACACTGACTGAGCTGGGGCCAATTGCACCCCACCTGCGGCAGCTGAGTAACCGATACCTGCGATAGCCTCAATCATTCGTTAACGTCCCTTTACCGGTCGTCAAGCAGCGCGATCGTGGACATGGCCATGCCGCGAGCTTGCTCGATAATGTTCAGGTTGGCGTCGTAAGACCGGGTCGCTTCGCGCATGTCGGTCATCTCAATCAGCGGATTGACGTTCGGCACTTTGACGTACCCCTGCGCGTCAGCAGCAGGGTGGCTTGGGTCATAAGAGAGTGAGAAATCGCCTGGATCCGTGCCGATCTTCTTTACGTTGACGATCTCGGCACCCAGCACCTTGTCAAATTGCGGTTCAAAAACAATCGTTTTACGGCGATAGGGATCGGCCCCTGGTGCCGAGCCAAGGGAGTTGGCGTTGGCGATGTTTTCCGAGACCGTCCGGACACGAAGCGATTGCGCTTCAAGGCCGGAGGCAGCGATCTTCATGGTGGCAGAAATGGCGTCCATTGTCCGTGCTCCCCGTTATCCGCGTGTCGACAGCGTTGCTTTGAGCATGCTGACGTGTTTCTTCATAAGCTGCGTGGCGAGTTCGTAGTCGCGGGTGTTGTCCGCAGCTTCGATCATCTGTTCTTCCAGCGAGATTTGGTTGCCTGAGGGCTCGATTTCCCAACCCTGCACGCGGTTTTCTTCGCGGAAGGTGGTTTGCCCTGACTGCGCAACCATGTGGCGGCCGTGCGTGGCGAGCATACCCGCAGGCTGCACCGTACGCAGAGCTTCCGTAAACGGTTTGAGGTCGTGCGCTTCGTAGCCAGGGGTATCAGCGTTCGCGACGTTCTCGGCGAGCATCGTGTGGCGCACCGCGAGGTAATCCACCTTCTGCGTGACCGTTTGAAAGAGGTTGATGCCGTCAATCATCCGTGGGTTCTCTCCTCACACGAATGGTTGTCACACCAGCGCGGGCTTAAACCTGCATAAAAGGTTTCGGGCCCATCACGGTCAGGCTTTTCAGAAGGAGAGCGTGATGAGCGTGAAAGATCCCGCGATTAGGGCCCTCGATGAAGCCGCCAGTCGCCTGCGCGGTCTGCCTGGCCCCGTTTGGGAGGGTGAGATTTCGTCTGCCCTCGGAATGGTCCTCAAGGTCCGCGGTCTTTCTGGCGTCCTCTCCGCAGGCGATCTGTGTACGGTTGAGCGGCGTGGGATGTCGGCCATTCAGTGTCAGGTTGTTGGGGTTGAGAAGGAGGAAAGCCTCCTGATGAGCTTCGCCGATACTGAGGGTGTCGCGGCTGGGGCTCGGGTCACGTTTCCAGAGAAGCGTTTTAGAATAAGGGTTTCCGATGGTTGGATGGGCCGCGTGATCGGCCCGATGGCTCAGCCCATCGACGGCAAAGGGCCTCTGCCTGAAGGGCCATTCGCGACGCCGTTGAAGGGGACCCCGCCACCTGCGTTCACCCGCCGCCGCGTGGGGGGTATGCTGAACACTGGTGTTCGCGCGATTGATTCGTTCACACCGATCTGCCGTGGACAACGGATGGGCATCTTCGCGGGTTCTGGTGTGGGTAAGTCGACGCTGCTCTCGATGCTGGCACGATCGAGCGCTGCTGACGTGAATGTCATTGGACTGATCGGTGAACGGGGTCGCGAGGTGCAGGAGTTTCTGCAACGCGACCTCGGCGAAGAGGGGCTCGCGCGTTCCATTGTCGTTGTTGCGACATCGGATGAAAGCCCGCTCGCGCGCCGACAAGCCGCGTATCTCACGATGGCGGTCGCGGAAGATCAGCGGAAGCGTGGGCGTCATGTCTTCTGCATGATGGATTCGGTAACCCGCTTTGCCCATGCGCTGCGCGAGATTGGCCTCGCCGTTGGTGAGCCGCCTTCGGCGCGCGGCTTCCCGCCCTCCGTGTTCGGAGAATTGGCGCACCTTCTCGAGCGTTCAGGCCCTGGGATGGGCGAGCAGGGCGACATTACTCTTGCCGCGACCGTGCTGGTGGATGGTGATGACCACGAGGACCCGGTGGCTGACGCCACCCGCGGTATCCTCGACGGACACCTTGTTCTCTCCCGCCAGATCGCGCATCGCGGCCGCTTCCCGGCGATCGATATCCCTTCATCCGTCTCGCGTCTGGCGCCTGACTGTTACGCCGCACCGCAGGATGGTGTGGTCGCTGCGGAGGCACGACGCCTAATCTCCGTGTACGAAGAAAAGCGCGATGTGATATCAATTGGGCTTTATAAACAAGGCTCTGACCCTGAATGTGATCGTGCGATCCAAAAGGTTCCGACGTTGGAGCGTTTTGCAGCGCAGGATCGTCACGAAACAACGCCTGCTGAACAATCGATGGACGACCTGCACGAAATCATCACAGGCGCGCGCCCTCAGACTGCAGAACCTGAAGTGGTCGTTGAGTCTGTAATCGAGGAAAGCACGCCGAACCTGCCCGCAGCGGTCGCATGACCTCCGCAGGCTGGTGAAGGCGTGGTCAGCCTGCCGAATTAGAAGAACGTCGCGCCTAGCGTCGACGGATCAATCGACACCACGCCGTTTCCGCCGCCGCCATCAAGCGTTGGGTCGATGCCGAACAGCGTCAGCGTGTTCGAAACCGTTCCGGGTGCACCGTTTCGGATGTCGTACATCAGTGAGAACCGCTGGAGAAACTTCTCTAGCTCCTCAGGGTCCTTGAACTTTTCGATGTCGAAGCGCTCTTCCAGCAGCTCCTTCAAACGATCCGGGTTCTGACCAGCAACCTCTGGTGGGAGGTCGAGAGCGGTGAAAACGACTTCACGAAGTGCGGTATCACCGAGCACGGAGAACCAGTTCGAAACGCCGGGGAGCTTACGATCTCCGTACACGGCAAGTCGCACCGCGATGTTCTCCTCGCCCAGCTGCTCTTCCAGCTTCACGCGCTCGTAGCGATCGATGACGCCTTCAACAAACTCTGTGTTCGTCGTGTTGAAGTTGCCGACCTCGGCGAATGCGAAGGCGCGGGCGAACGTGTTCCACTTACGATCAACCAATTGATTTGCAAGGGCTTGTGGGTCTTGAATGCCTTCTTCGAGCACCTTTTCAACGAGGGCACGGGCGAAGATCTGGCTTTCGAGGTCAAAGGCGGTCAGCGCGTAGCGGTAGAGGCGCTGGTCAGCGACGAACTCTTCCGCGGTTGAGATCTTGCCGATGTTCTCGCGAAAATACTCGGATTCTCGTTGAACGGGGCCTTGCTGTTGGAGAGCTTCGAGCCGGCGGTCAAAAGTCCTCTCGACACTGATGTATGACAGATACGTCGATGTCATCGTTCACTCTCCATCGCGCGTCGACTTATGCCGACAGCGCTTCTCGCCCCTTTGAATTCATCCGTTCTTGCGCGGCTGCGTGGAATGCCTGGTTCTCGGCTTCCAATTCCGACGGTACCGTTTCGCTACCGGCATTCTCCGGACGCGGAGGAAGCTCCAGCAGCGGGTGCAGCTTTACGAGCGCTTTGTAGAAATCGCGAACGTGGACCATGTCGATGGCTTGCAACAGCGTCGCGCGCTCTTCATCATTGTCCATGTGCGTGAAGACGTAGGCACCAAGCTTCGACGCATGGCGCAGCATCGCGTCATCGCAGCCAGAGATCAGCAGCATCTGGATGGTGAAATAGAGACGTCGGATGGGCGTCTTGGCATCTTCAGGCTGCAGAACATATTTGCCGCGCAGGACCTGTCCGAAGCTCGATACAGTGATCGTGTTCCGGCGGTCACCGTTCGTCAGCACACAGCCGTTGACGATGATGCGTTCATTCGGGCGAAGGCGGAGGCGAAGTCCCATAGATCAACTCGTAGCCTCAACGGCTTCTTCTGCGGTCTCTGTGGCGGGTGGCATTTCTCCCGCTAGACCTTTGATGATATTGCGATTAATTTCGAGCAACGGCTCGATGGTTTTGTCACCGGAGATGACATGCGGCGTATGCCGATCAACGAACAATGCCAGCGAGATGATGCCCGCTTTAAGTTGGTCAGGAAGTGGATTGTCTTTGTAAGCACAATCAAACATCAGCTCGCCCCAGAGTTTCTGGTTGCGGCTGAGAGCGTCGAGCGCTGGTGCTGAAAGAGGAAAAGAGCTCTCGCGCGATGCGCGCTCAAGCTCACCGGTGACTTGCAAGAAGACTTTGCGTTCGATCTCCCGAGGCTCTTCGGTCTCGGTGATCGTTTGTTTGTAAGCTTGTTTCGCCCTTGCCCTGCCGTACATAGACCGTTCTCGTCCTTATTACTCTTGGTTCGTCCTAAGAAGTGGTCCCTGGGGAAGATCCCCAGAGACCGAATTGGTGTTCCGATTACCGGAAGAGTGCCAGGAGCGTCTGCGGACGCTGGTTGGCAATCGAGAGTGCCTGGGTCGCCAGCTGCTCTTGCACCTGGAACGACTGAAGACGGCTCGACTCTTCGGTAAGGTCGGCTTCCGTCAGTGCAGCCACACCGAGCTCAAGCGAGTCGGTCAGATCACTGAGGAAGTTCTGACGTGAGCTGAGGGTGCTTTCGAAGACACCAACAACGGTTGCCGAGATGTTGACGCGGCTGATCAGCGTGTCAGCGACAACGAAGCCAGCTTGGACGTTTCCGGTCGACGCGTCAGCAACTTCGATTTGACGTGCAACGGCACGGAAACCGGAGTCGTTCGAGAACGCACGGAGCTGCGTGTCCGAGAACACGGTTTGCTGCAGGTACGTTGCAACGTCAGCGAAGTCCTGAGCGTTACCGCCGCCGAAGACGTCAGCTGCTGCCGCCGTACGGAGCGCGGTGTAGTTGGCCGCGATGCCGTTCGAACCGTCAGCGATAGCGCCGGTTGCGCCGCCTGCGAACGCGTCGATGTTGATCGCGATCACTTCTTGGCTGTTGTCGGCACCGATGTTGCCGAGGTTGGCCGCTTCGACACCGATCGAGGTGAAGAAGTCGATGTCGTCTTGGCTGCCGTAGAAGGTGAAGAT
>JBCCTF010000095.1:0-15112 GCA_039198765.1 Pseudomonadota bacterium | reverse complement strand
CTCTTGTTTCCTGCCATCTTGCGCCGCAACGTAATGCGCACCGGACAATTTCGCCAGCGCAGCGAGGTTCAAATCAGCCCGATGACCAACGCCCAACTCTTCGGCACCTACGCCGCCGCCTATAAAGAAGGCCGCCCGGGCTATCCTGCGGCCCTGTTCGACTGGATCGCCAGCGAAGCGCCGGGCCGCGCAGCGGTCTGGGATGCGGGCACAGGCTCGGGTCAAGCCGCGCGGGCGCTCGCCGAGCGGTTCGACCACGTGCACGCCACCGACGTCGATGCCGATCAGATCGCCGCCGCCGAGGCCCACGAGCGGATCACCTTCACCGTGGCGCCAGCCGAGGCCTCAGGCCTCCCTGATGCCAGTGCGGACGCTGTCACCGTCGCCACGGCGCTGCATTGGTTCGATTTCCACAGGTTTTGGCCCGAAGTCCGCCGCGTCTGCCGCCCGGGAGGCATCTTCTGCGGCTTCACCTACGGCCTCACGGTGTCCGACAAGGAAGTGCACAAGCATCTCCTCGACCCTGTTCTTGAACGGATCGATCGCTTCTGGTCCGACGGCAACCGTCTTTCGCTGCGCTGCTACCCGCGCAAGGAAATCGGGTTTCCCTTCGAAGAGCTGACCCCGCCGCCTCTCAAGTACGATCTCTCATGGACACCGACGCGCCTTCTGGGCTTCATGCGGACCTGGTCAGCGCACGCCAAGGCGAGGGCAGAGGGGCTGGCCGACGACCTGCTGCGCATCGAAGAGGCTGCGCTGCGCACCCTCGGCGAGGGGGAACGCACGGTCACCCTTCCGATGACGATCATCGCGGGCCGGGTCGCCTAGCCCCTGTTCCCACGGCGCGAGCGACCGTCTAAAGCCCAACGCCTATGCAGCTTTCGTTTCAACTCTTCGCGCTCACAGCCCTCGGCGGCTCCATCGGCGCGGTGACCCGGTTGGCGGTCAGCCAGTTCGTGCTGCCCGGCCCGCTGGGCATTTTCGCGCTGAACGTGGTCGGCGCCCTCGCGCTCGGTTTCGTGGTGACTTTCGTTGAGGAGCGCAGCCCGCTGTTCGCGGTCTTCCTGGGCGCAGGCGTGCTCGGTGCACTGACGACCTTCAGCACCTTTGCGGGCGATGCCGTCCGTCTGCTGACGACCTCGCCAGGCGTTGCTTTCGCCTACGTCCTCGGCTCTGTGGCCTTCGCCATGCTCGCCTTTATGCTCGGCGCTCAAGTGGGGAGGGCGCTATGAGCAGCGGTCCTCAGCTCGTCACCGTTGCCGAGGACGACGACGGCCTCCGCGTGGACCGTTGGTTCAAGGCGCACTATCCCGCGCTCACCCACGGCGCGCTGCAAAAGATGCTACGCAAGGGCCAAGTCCGCGTCGAAGGCGGTCGGGTGCAAGCCTCGCGCCGCCTAGAAGCTGGTGAAACAGTCCGTGTGCCGCCGATGCCTGACGCCTCAGCCCAGCCCAAGGTCTACGAGAGCCGCGCCGACCTCCGCGCGAAGCTGGCGGAGATCACGGTCTACGAAGACAACGCGATGCTCGTGCTGAACAAGCCCTTCGGCCTCGCCGTGCAAGGCGGCGCAAAGACCTCTGAGCATATCGATGGCTGGCTGACCTCAGCCTACGGCGAAGATCGGCCTAAGCTGGTCCATCGCTTGGACAAAGACACCGGCGGCCTGCTCGTCACGGCGAAAACGCGCAAGGCTGCTCAAGCCCTGACAGCTGCGTTCCGTGAGCGGACGGTCTTCAAGGAATACTGGGCGCTGGTTCGCGGCGTGCCCCAACCCCTCGAAGGCCGCATCGATCAGAAACTTGAAAAATCCGGCCCCGCAGGCCGCGAAAAATCGCGCCCAAGTGAGCAAGGTCAAATCGCCATCACCGACTATCAAGTTCTTGATATGGCTGCGCAAAAAGCAAGCTTTGTCGCGCTGCGCCCGATCACAGGACGCACCCACCAGCTGCGCGCGCACATGGCATTGATCGGCACACCGATCGTTGGTGATGGCAAGTATGGCGGCAACGAAGCTAAGCTCGAAGGCCTCGCCCCGCGCATGCATCTTTTCTGCCGCAGACTGACCATCCCGCTCCCCGGTCGAAGGCCTCTGGTCCTGGAGGCATCCCTCACGGGCCACATGGCGGAAACGTGGAAGCTCTTCTCCTTTGATCAGCAGGCAGAAGCAACGTGGCCGGAGGACATGTGATGAGCGACGCACCCAAGAGGTTCTACGAACAGGTGACAGAGGAACCCAGTGGAGACGGTTTCGTCATCCTCCTCGATGGCCGTCCCGCTAAAACACGCAGCGGCAATTCTCTGGTGGCCGTTCCGCCGCTTGTAGGTGCGCTTCGCGATGAATGGGATGCCCAGGGGGAATTCATCCGTCTTGAGACGATGCCTCTGTCACGCATCCACGGCGCTCTGGTCGACAGTGATGACACGGCACGCGTTAGTTGGGCAGAAACCGTGCTTCAATATGCAGGCCGCGACCTCCTCTGCTACCGAGCAGAAGCAGCAAAGCTCGCAGCCCGTCAGGAGACAACCTTTGCTCCGTTTATGAAGCTTGCGGCTGCGGACGGCATCGCGCTTGAGATGACGAGTGGTATTCTTCCCATCGATCAGCCTGCTGAAGCCCTTGAAGCGGTGAAGAAAAAGCTGGACGCTCTGTCTCCAGCTGATTTGTTTATCCGAAAGCTTCTGACAGAAATGACGGGTTCAGCAGTTCTTGCTCTCTACGCTGATCGGCACCCGGATGAAGCTTTTGCTGCCGCGCGGCTCGATGAAACGGTGCAGGCGGAGCAGTGGGGTCTGGATGCGGAAGCGGAAGCCAAGGAAAAAGCGCTGCGTGCGGAATATGACGCCGCCCTTCAATATCTCGCGCTTCAGGTATCGGTGTAGACACGCCGCGTGCGACCCACGAGGCCTGTCAAAATCTCATAGCCGATCGTCCCGGCATCCTTGGCCATATCATCCAAGGGGATCATCCGTCCAAAGACTTCTGCCCAATCACCAACAGCAACGCTGGCGCCCGTCACATCCACCGTCGTAAGGTCCATCGATACAGCCCCGACGATTGGGCATCTCTTGTCACCGACTGCGATTGTTCCCTTGCCACTAAGACTTCGCGGGACGCCATCTGCGTAACCGATGGAAAGTGTGGCGATCTTTGCATCCTCGGGAGCCGTCCATTTTCCGTCATAACCGACTTTGCTTCCTGCACTGACAGTTCTGATCGCGAGAACTCGCGCCTCGAGCTTAGCAACAGGTTCGAGTGCGGACTGTTCACCCGGTGACGCTCCATAGAGTCCAATACCTGGTCTGACGACCTCCTCATACGCGGATGGCCCGAGAAACAGACCGCCCGTCGCCGAAAGACTGAGCTTGGCATTAGGAAGGTGTGTACGGATGGATGGGACGAGAGACTGGAAAAGCGCTTGCTGTTCAGCGTTACGAGGCGAGTTTGGCTTTCCTGCATCACTCAAATGCCCGATGGCGAGAACGGCGTCATTGAGCACTGGCAGCTCTGATATGGCATTCGGCGGGATGCCAAGGCGTTGCATGCCAACGTCAATCTGAACGCCGAAAGGTCCGCCATTCCAAGACGCAACATCCTCAATTCTATGGAGAATTGGCCGAACGCGATCGTCGTACACGCCTTGCTGAGCGCGAGCGTTGTAGCAGTAAAACGTGGCATCGAGGCCAGCTGCGTGAAGTGCGTGTGCCTGCGCGGCGTAGGCGACAAAGAATGAGTGACATCCCTCGTCCATCAGCGCACGAACGACTTGTTGCGCGCCAAGACCATAAGCGTCGGCTTTGACCACGGGCATGATTTCGGCAGTACCGGCAACAGTCTTCAGTGTGCGGTAGTTGCGCTTGAGCGCGCCAAGGTTGATGGTTAGGCGAGGGCGGTCGTCATTAGCCACATCAATATTGCTCGGGGTACCGCTCTGGCCGAGCGAGGTCGCCAAACCGCGTCAGTTCAGGCTGGAATGCCAGTTTTACGGTACCGATTGGGCCATGGCGCTGCTTGCCGATGATGACTTCAGCCATGCCAAAGACTTCATCCATCTTCTGCTGCCACTCAATATGCTCAGCCGTTCCTTCGCGGGGTTCGGTGCGGCCGAGATAGTACTCTTCTCTGTACACGAACATCACGACGTCGGCGTCTTGTTCGATCGAGCCGGATTCGCGGAGATCTGAGAGCTGGGGACGTTTGTCTTCTCGTGCTTCCACCTGTCGGCTAAGCTGCGAGAGAGCAACGATCGGCACACTGAGTTCTTTCGCAAGTGCCTTCAGACCCGTTGTGATCTCCGTCAGCTCCTGCACCCGGTTCTCCGAAGCTTTCTTCGAGCCTGCAAGAAGCTGAAGATAGTCGATGATCAGTAGATCGAGACCCGTTGTCCGTTTCAAGCGGCGAGCGCGGGCCGCCACTTGGGCGATGGTGAGGCCACCTGTATCGTCAATATACAGATGAAGATCGTTGATCTCCATCGACGCGGTGTAGATCTTCTCGAAGTCGCCTTCGTTGATGTCACCGCGCCGGATGCGGTCGGAAGCGACCTCCGAAAACTCGGCCAAGATCCGCGAGGCCAGCTGGTCTGAACTCATCTCGAGGCTGAAGAACCCAACGCGCGCGCCTTCTTTCGCCTTGAAAGAGCCATCGGCAGCCTTCTCAGGCACGAATGCCTTCGCTGCGTTCACGGCGATGTTCGTGGCGAGGGCGGTCTTGCCCATGGACGGGCGCCCGGCGAGGATGATGAGGTCCGACTTGTGCATCCCGCCCAGTTTCTGATCGAGATCACGGAGGCCGGTCGTCACGCCGGACAGCCCACCACCGCGTTGGTACGCAGACTGAGCAATCTCAATCGCGGTGGTCAGCGCGCTTTCGAACGTTTGAAACCCGCCGCCATAGTGGCCGGTCTCGGCGAGGGCGTAGAGCTCTTTTTCCGCTTCCTCGACTTGGCTGCGCGGGTCATCGTCGAGGTCGGCGGTGCGCGCCTTCTCGATCATCGTGTTGCCGATGTTGATGAGGCCGCGGCTGACATGCAGGTCAAAGATCAGCCGCCCATAGTCCGCGGCGCCCACAACGGTGGTCACCGACTGCGCTAAGCGCACCAGGTAGGCCTCGCCGCCCGCTTCTTTGAACCCTTCCTCGTCGCCGAGATAGGTGTTCAGCATCACCGGCGACGCGGTGCGGCCGGAGCTGATCAGTTTTTCACATGCGCCGTAGATGCGCCCATGGAGCGGATCGTAGAATTGCTCCGCCTTCAGATAATTGTTGACCTTATAGAAGACCTCGTTGTCGTACAGCAGCGCGCCCAAAAGCGCCTGCTCAGCATCGAGCGAGTAGGGGAGTGTCTGTACGTCGGTGCCCGGTGCGAGGGCGGGGAGCTGCGTTCCGTCGGCCATGTCGCGAAGGTCGCAGATTTCGCCTCTTCAGGGAAGCGGAAGCTATTCACACACGCATTAGGATGAACCGACAACCGCCATCTACTCTTCGCCGAGGACAAGCCCGTTCGAGGTCCGCCCTTGCGTACAGATAAGCGAGGTCGCAAGCTCATCGTGTTCACGGGGGACCAAGCCGATGACGACATCCATAGCGCCCACCAGCGCTCTCGGGCGCATTGAAGAGCTTGACGTTCTGCGCGGGTTCGCACTGCTCGGGGTGTTCATCGTTCACTTTGTCGGAGTGAATTTTTATGAGCTGCCCATGCCGCAGGATGTGCGCGACGCTTGGTTCGCCAGCCCACTGCAACACAGCGCGGCCGTTGTTTCGGACGTTCTCTTTCAAAACAAAGCCAACACACTGTTCGCCACGTTGTTTGGGATGGGCTTTTGGCTGATGATCGAGCGGTTGCGCTCTCGCGATCAATCGTCTGTGTCCGTCTATTTGCGGCGGCTGACGCTTCTTTTGCTGATTGGCGCGGTCAATCTCTTCCTCATTATCCCCGGTGATGTTTTGTTCGAGTACGCCCTTTTGGGATTTGCTCTCTACGCTTTGCGTGGGCTGCCTGCTTGGGCGATGCTTGCGCTGGGGCTTGGGCTTGCGTTTTTCGGTGAGCCGTTGGGTGATCAGCTTTCAGCAGCATTGAGCCCAGAGGAGAGCAACAATCCCGCGCCGGAAGGCTACGGTGACACGCGCTACTGGTATTGGGTCCTGCTCTCCGCTCAGAGCTTTTACAACGACAACGTCGTTGGCGCAGGAGGTGCGGGGTGGATGCTTTACCTGTTCGGAAGGTTCCTCATCGGCGCTTGGATCATGCGCCAGGCCTGGGCGGCGAACCTCTCTGCGTACCGTTCAACGATCGGAGTGGTGGCGCTCTTTGCGGTTCCCGTCGGTGTGCTGTGTGAAACAGCCTCACTGCTCGTCTTTAAAGGATGGATCGCTGGACCGTCCTGGGTGGATTCGGTTGGCCATGGGGTAGGAGCCCCCCTGCTTGCCACGGGCTACGCTGCGTTGCTGGTCTTTTTGTTCACAGGTGCGCGGACACGAGGTTGGGTCAGTTGGTTCGCTCCTGTGGGGCGCATGGCTCTCACGTCGTATATCAGCCATGGTTTGGTCCTTGCGCTGATCTTCTTACCGCTGGGTTCTGAGCTTACAGGTATCGTCACGCCGATTGCGGGGTTGGGAATCGCGATTGGGTTGTTCCTTATCCTGACGATTTTCAGCGCCGTATGGCTGAAGGCTTTTGCCTATGGCCCTCTCGAGTACCTCTGGCGCTGGGGAACATACGGCCGAAGGCCGAAGCTTCTCCGCGACGGATAGCGATCATAGAAAAGCCCCGCATGCGATCCGCATACGGGGCTTTTCGAGTCGAGTTGAAAAACGCTTACGCGTCGTCCGTTTTCTCTTCGGTCGATGCTTCTGCTTCAGCAGGAGCTTCTTCAGGGACGGCGCCGTCTTCGTCGAATTCGCCGGTGCCGGTCACTTTTTCGACGAGCTCTTCTTCCTTGGCGAGGACGTTCTCACCGCGCGCTTGGCGTTCGGCTTCGTCCTGGCTGCGGGCGATGTTGATCTCGATACCGACGGTGACTTCCGGGTGCAGACGAACCCGCACGGGGAAGATGCCGAGGGTCTTCAGCGGACCGTCGAGCAGCACGTTTTGACGGGTCAGCTTTAGCTTCTTCGTCGACGCCACTTCAGCGATATCGCGCGCGGAGACCGAGCCGTACAGCATGCCGGCGTCCGATGCGGAGCGGATGACCACGAACTGCTTATCCGCCACCGAACGCGACGAGGTCTCGGCCTTGTCACGCTCTTCCGCGTTACGCTTTTCGATCACTTCACGCTCGGCTTCGAACCGAGCGCGGTTGGAGGCGGTGGCACGCAGGGCCTTACCTTTCGGCAGCAGGTGGTTGCGCGCAAAGCCCGGCTTCACGGTGACTTCGTCGCCGATCGAGCCCAGCTTTTCGATCCGTTCAAGGAGAATAACCTGGGTCATGGCTTAGTCCTGCGAAACGTAAGGAAGGAGCGCGAGGAAGCGGGCACGCTTAATAGCGCGGGCCAGCTCACGCTGCTTCTTCTGGCTGACAGCGGAGATACGGGAAGGGATGATCTTGCCCTTCTCTGACACATAACGACCGAGGAGCTTGGGATCTTTGTAATCGATCTTCGGCGCCTTCTCACCCGAGAACGGGCAGGTCTTGCGGCGGCGGAAAAACGTCTTGGCCATTAGCGGCGGTCTCCTCTGTCTCCGCGATCGCCCCGATCACCACGGCGGTCGTCGCGGCGGTCATCACGGTCACGGCGGCTCATCACCGGCGAGGGCTCAGGATCGAGCTCATCCACGCGGATGGTCATGAAGCGCAGGATGTCTTCCTTGAGGCGCATCTGACGCTCCATCTCGGCCACCGCTTCGTGCGGGGCGTCGATGTGCATGAGCGAGTAATGGCCCTTGCGGTTCTTCTTGATTTTGTACTGCAGGTTCCGGAGGCCCCAATATTCAGCCTTTTCGACCTTGCCACCGTTCTCTGTCAGGATTCCGTGGAGTTCCTCGGTGAGGAGATCCACCTGCGCCGGAGACACGTCCTGGCGCGCAATGAAAATGTGCTCGTAAAGAGCCATCGTGGTTCACACCCTTGTCTGGCAGTGGAGACGGGGCGCGGGAACGCCGATCCGCCTTCGGCTCGGTCAGCTGCGGGACCATCCCAAAGTGCCAACCGACCACTACTCGAAGCGCGGCGGCTAGCGGAAAAGGTGGGGCAGGGCAAGGGGCGAGGGGTCACTCTACCCGGCCGCCGTCAAGGACGGCTTGGCATTCGTCGTCGAGCGTCACGCCGTCATGGTTTGATGTGATGAAGGTGAGCATGTCGAAGAGGTTTTGGGCTTTACGCTTCCGTGAGTTCAGATGCGTGCGCATCGCCGCGAGCTCTTCTTCCTCGAACCATGGTTCGCCATCGTCATAGACTGATGTGCTGGACTCAAACTCTTTGATCTCAGAGGCGGCCCTTTCGATGTCCTCGCGGTCGAGTCTGCTTGGACAATCGAGAGTTGCATCCTCGAAAACCGCGGTTGCGATGTTGGGCTGCATCTCAGCGTCCGTGCTGACAAAGCCTCCGAGGAACACCTCCGCTGCGGAAAAGTCGGTCCGTGTCAAGTCAGCTGGGTACGGAACATCACTTGTTCCGTAGAAGTCTGCGTTGAGCCGGCTTTCGGCAAAAGAGGCATCGGTGAGGTTTGCGGTGAGAAATGATCCGTACCCTGTGGAACGTGAGAAATCGACTTCGCGTAGGTGGGTGTGGTCAAAGTTCACATTTTTGAGTGTCGCTCCTTCAAACGATGCTCCTTTGAGGTTAAGTGACATAAAGTCTGTGTACGACCAATCTTGGTTGGAAAAATCACGATTCTGAAGTTCACCGTCACACTCAGGCCAAAAGGGGATCAGCTGCCAGTCTCTTGCGGTGACCCCGTCAGGCAACATCGTCTCGCACCCAATGCGCGCTCCCCTAAGCGACGCGTCAGTCAAGTCGGCGCCCCGTAGATCAGCGTTGTATAGGCTCGCACTTGTGAGCGTTGCACCTTGAAGTTGCGCGCCGTTGAGGCGTGCGCCACTCAGGGCCGCGCGGTGGAAGTTTGCATTCCGACCGTCGATGCGACGGAGGTCCGCATCGATCAAAAACGCCCCGTTGAGATCCGCACCGACAAGAGAGGCTCCGCGCAGGTCGGCGCCGTTCATCCAAAACTGTGATCGGTGGGTGCGACCGGCAATTCCATCGAGGTTCGCGCGCTGCAGCCGCGCACCTCCAACGTTCAGTTCTTGAACCTTCACGTTGGAGAGTCGAAGGTCTCGCAGATGAGATCGAAAGGCAGCAAGGTGGTGAAAGCTACCTCCCGAAAGATCCAGACCCCGTTTCTGCAGGCCCGACACATCCACATGATCAGCCTGCAGATTTCTGTAATCATCCACCTGCGGGTCGACCGTACCCATAAGGACCAACTCCGCGCGCGCTAGCCCGCGTTCAGCAGCTCTGTTCGCGCGATCAAACTGCAGTGCATGCCGGAAGGCGTTAGCCGCCTCCTCCGTCTCAAACACTTGCATGTGGGCTTCGCCCGCTTTGGTGAGCAAGTGCGAAGGTTGTATCTTATGCTCAGCATACAGAGTGTAGAGG
This sequence comes from Pseudomonadota bacterium, assembly GCA_039198765.1. GTDB lineage: Bacteria > Pseudomonadota > Alphaproteobacteria > Caulobacterales > Parvularculaceae > Parvularcula. The sequence goes on along the minus strand of JBCCTF010000095.1, from coordinate 5,521 downwards.
TCTGCTAGCGCCGCGTTGTCGTCGTAATTCAGGAAAAATCGTTCCGCGCGAGTAAAGACGTATCGGCTTTCGAGTTCACTATCGTCACTCAGCAATCCGATAAGCTCTGCGTACTCATCAATGAGGCGTTCTTTCTTCTTGCTGCTCTGTGCGCCCTCGTGCTGGTAATTCAGCAGTTTTATCGTGTCGCGACGGTCCTCCTCAGACTGCGAGGCGTCCAGTGCCTCACGTGTCAGTGTCTCGACCCATTCGCTTTGGTCATCCTCGCCTGTGAGAAGCTCATTGTAGGTGCACGACCCTGTCGAAAGATGGGTGGCGCTTCGAAATGCGAACACACGGTAGCGCTCGCCAGGCGTGAACTTAAGGCCGCAAGAAGCGCCCCAGAGCTCGTGCTGAACGTCATGAAACGCTGCTGCGCTTCCTTTCAATCGACGGCTAATTTTGAAGCGCGTGAAATGGCTGGCTGATTGGCGGTCGACGAAGAAGGGACGATCGCGGTTTGGCTCTTCGACAGGGAATGTACCGACCGCCTCGCCTTCAAAGACATAGTCCGCATCACGAAGTTCTTTTTCGAACGACTCAAAAAAACAGGAACAAGCCGCTGCACTCTCCGGTGCAACGAAGCTGATGGCGGTGGCGAGGGCAAAAAAGGTACGAAACATAGAGGTTTGCTCTCCTCGAGAGAGGATAACCTCTTGATTGTCTTCTGGCTACTGAAGTGCTGCGTGCTGCCTAACCCACGCCGCAGACAGCTCTTTCCATCTCGGCAAGGCCTTCTTCCACTGTGTTGAGGCCCATGTCTGCGCGGCGGGCGTTGACGTTTTCTGGGTCTTCGAGGGGGCGGAGGGCCATTTTTCGGTTGGCGTCGCATTCCCAGGTGGGTTGGGTGCCGTAGCGTTGCTCTCGGCCCTGGTTCACCGCCACGCGATCCCAGAGGTACGCGTACTGACGTTTTCTGACGCCGCCTGTAGCGACGTAGGGCTCCATCCGGGAGAGGGCGAGGGCTTGGAACTCCACGTCATCGTCAGCGTGCTGAACGAGAAGCCAGGCATGGGCGGAGACGCTGTCGCCGAACCGCTTGCGGTCGATCCAGTCGTAGGTCTTGAGCACCTCTTTCATGTAGGCGGCGCTCTCCAGGTCGACCGACTTGGCGTGCTTGATCGAGAGGGCGTGGGCCCATCGTTTCGCGGGCTCTTCGTTGTCTTGGCCGAGACGGACCATAACGTTGCGCGCCGCTTGGTCCTCGCGCCAAAGCCTGGTGATTTCCTTCTGCACGGCGCGAACGTTCTTGTTCAGGAACGGGCGGTAGCCGCCAAGTCTTTTGAAGGCTTCGCGCTCTCCCGCGATCATAGAGGAGAAGAGGGTGGCGCCTTCCGGGAAAGCTGCTTGGCACAAGTCCTCCGTGTCCGATCTTTCGGCGACTTCCATCGCTGTCCGGTTGAGGCGCGCCGCGATTTTGTCAGCCATCGGCGCATCGTCGCTCAGGTCATCAGGGTAGGGGCTCAGCATCTGCCCAGAGCATGCTGCGGCCGCGCGACCTCCGTCGCTGAGATCCTGCGCGGTGGCATAGCTGCCCATCAAGGCGAGGGCTATCGCCGAGCTTATCATCAGTTCACGCATTTATCCGGCCTTTCGTTCTGGGAAGGATTGTTTGAACCGCTCGGACAGGGTTTTGCGCTCCAGCGCATCCACTGCACGGAGGAGGGCGTCGGCGAGGTCGACACCGATCTCGTCAAAAAGCTCCGTATAGACCTGCGCTGTGTCGGCCATGCATTGAACAAGGCGCTCTGCCTGGTCCTGCCCTGCCTCGGTCACAACAAAGATCGACCGGCGGCGATCGTTTGGGTCACGGTGTTTCTCAATGAGGGCGAGCGCAATCAGCTTGTCGGTGCGCTGGGCGGCGAGCTGGTGCGGCCACTCAAAATGGCGGGCCAGGTCACTCAGCGATGAGCCAGGATGCTCGAACAGGTATTGCAGCGTGGAGGACGTGGCCACGGGAATTGTGATGCCGCGATCGGCATAGACGTCGGCCACCTGGGCGCTGCTTTTCAGGATGAGGGTCTGTGCGTGCCTACCGAGATAGGCGCGCCTAAGGATGTCGTGATCCAACGGTCATATTCCGCAATTGCTTGCGCAATTATTTGCGCAATGAATTGCTTAAATCAAGGGTAGCCAGCAGCGCTGGGTATCCAGCGGACGCTTTCAAGATGCCCGGGCATCTTTTTCAGATTTTTCGTTGACACGTGCATTTTTTTCTGAACCGGCCCTTGTATCCGGGCTGGGCGTCCCGACATGCTCTCTTGTCGATGGGAACAAGACTTCGACGAAATGAAGACCAACAAGTACAGAATCCCCGAGAGGGAAAAGGAGAAATTGAAATGTCCGTTCAGAATATGCTGATGAGTTTTGCTTCACTCGTCACCTTTGCTTTGGTGACAGCAGGCACATCCGCTTCGATCGGAAGTCTCTCTGTCATGGTCTGATAGACGTCGGTCGAACAAAAAAGTTCTAATACCGTCAGAACCGCTCCCTGCATTTGCAGGGAGCGGTTTTTCTTTCGAAGCAGATTGGTCGATACATCTTGTAATCTGTTGGGTGTCTGTTACCCCACCCCGATAAGCGGAGAGGAAGCTGGATGCGGATAAAAATCATTTAAAAACAATAGTGACAACGATTTTTCCGAAATTCGACAGCGACCTTCTTGAAAAGCTTCAGATCATCCCAACATCGAATATCGATAAGGCGACACGCTCTATCCCACCGAGAGTATCAAGTGAAAATCGAAAACCTGTGAGAGGGTAAAGGAGAAAAAGATGACGTTTCAAAGTTTCGCGCTGACAGTTGCTTCGCTGATCACCGTTGCGCTGGTCGCGACTGGTGCTGGCACGGCGATGAACAACCTCACGGTGCTGGTTTGATTGCAGCGGCACGCGCCGCTCACCCCAGTCCGGAAACACGAACGCGCTTCGCCTGAGACGAAGCGCGTTTTTTTGTGCCTGTGATCAGGCGGGAGCTTAGAGGATCGACTGTCCCGTGCCCTGCCAGTCCTTAACAAACGCATCGAGGCCTTTGTCCGTCAGCGGGTGGGACAGCAGCGCCTTGAAAACCTTTGGCGGGATCGTCGCTACATCGGCGCCAAGAAGGGCGCTTTCTTTCACATGCAGTGGGCCGCGGATCGACGCCGCCAGGATCTGTGTGTCGTAATCCTGCGCATCGTAAAGCGCGCGGATTTCGCCGATCAGCTCCATCCCCGTCTGCCCCAAGTCATCCACGCGGCCGATGAAGGGCGAGATGTAGGTGGCACCAGCTTTGGCGGCGAGCCAGGCTTGGGTCGCGGTGAAACAGAGCGTCACGTTGGTGTCGATGCCCTCGGCCGTCAGCGCGCGGCATGCTTTCAGGCCGTCCCAGGTGAGGGGCAGTTTCACCACCACATTGCGAGCGATCTCGGACAGGCGTTTGCCTTCTTTGATCATCATGTCCGCTTCGGTGGAGGCAACCTCGGCCGAAACCGGGCCGTCGGTCATGGTGCAGATCTCGGCGATGACCTCTTTGAAGTCCCGGCCTGCCTTGGCGATGAGTGAAGGGTTCGTGGTGCAGCCGTCGACGAGGCCTGTGTCGAAGGCCTCCCGCAGCTCAGCCGTGTCGGCGGTGTCGATGAAGATTTTCATGCCCGCCCACTACGCCAACCCGCGCGCGAAAGGGAACCAGCTTCAGGCAGCTGCGGACAAGAAAAAACCGGGCGCCGCGAGGGCAACCCGGTTTCATCACAAGCCCAGTTGGAGGGGGATCCCAACAGGGCTGTTCTTAAGCGCTTACGCAGTCTTCTTGCGGCGGCGGATGGCAGCGAGGGCCATGCCAGCAGCGAAGAGCGGTGCCGCAGCAGGGATCGGAACAACGCGGCTGCTGTTCGAAACACTGATGTTGTCGATGTCAGCGAACGCCGGAACGCCATCGTTCGGCGAGACAAAGACGATTTGCTCAAGCAGCGTTGCGAAGCCAAGGCCAGAGAAGATTTCCACGCCGTTCAAATCGATCGTGAACGAGCCGTCGGCACGCGCGACTTCGAGTTCAAGGCTATTGAAGCCATCAGCGGAAGCAGATGCGCCAGTGGACACGAATTCGGCACCGCCCATACCATCATCGACGAGAGCGTCAATGCTGAAGTCAGCGTTGATGAGAATTTGCGTGTTGACCAAGCCCTGGAACGGCGACTGCGTCGCGATAACGAACGAGGTTCCACCTGTGAAAGCGAACTCGAGATACATCGACACGAAGTCGCCCGCGCCTGTGTCGCCAAACTCAGGGCTGAAGAGGAGATCTTCGAAGCCCGAACCGTCGTGGAAGATGCTCAGCGCCTGTGCGCCTTCGCTCGCGAAAACGTCCACCGCATGGTTTGGCGAGAACGTAGAGCTCCAGCCGCCGATACCGTCGATTTCACCAAGAGGAAAGCCCTCGAAGCCTTCGGAGTAAACCGAAGAAAACCGCTCTTCAATTAAAGCCGCAGGATTGGCGCGCGTCTCGGTCGTCAGACCCGGCGCCTCCACGGCAAAGGCGTTTGCGGAGAGTGTTGCGGCCGAGGCGTCGACTGCAGCAAACGTGAGAGCGGCGCCAGCGACCGCTGTCAAAAGGTTCTTCATGCCCTGAATATCCCCAAAAAAGATCGGCCCACTGCCGAACTCATAACTATCGATAGCGTTAAACACTTTTTTAACCATAAGCAATCCGCAGTGTCGCGAATCGAGACATTTTCATCCTATGGGTGTGTGATTTACGTACTGCTCGCGATATCCGTGCGGTAGAACCCTTCAGGCCAAGTCACCGCTTCAACGGCGGAATAGGCGGTTTTTTTCGCTTCTATGACGTCTGCGCCAAAGCCGGTAACGGACAAGACACGTCCTCCGGCGGCCGTCAGAGCATCGCCCGACATTGCAGTGCCGGCATGGAAAATCACCGCGTTGTCGTCCGATGCGGCCTCGTCGAGCCCTTCGATGCGTGAGCCCTTTTCCACCGCCCCGGGGTAGCCTTTAGCCGCGTAGGTCACGAGGACGCCGGCACCGTCCATCCAATCGAGGCCAATGCCGCCAAGCCTGCCCGTCGCTGCGCCCCAGAGAGAGGGGATCACGTCGGAGCGCAGGCAGCGCATGATGAGCTGACATTCAGGGTCGCCGAAGCGGCAATTGTATTCGACCAGCTTGGGGCCTTCGCTGGTGATCATGAGCCCAGCATAGAGGACGCCGCGGTAGGTGATCCCCCGCTTCTTCAGCTCACCCAGGGTTGGTTCGATGATTTCGGCGTAGGCGCGGTCTTCCAGCGCTTTGTCGAACTTGAGGGCAGGGCACACCGCGCCCATCCCACCTGTGTTCGGGCCCTCGTCGCCATCGAACGCACGCTTGTAGTCGCTGGCGTGGCCAAACCGCTGAACAGCGATGCCGTCGGTCACGGCGAAGACGGACACTTCATACCCGTCCATGAACTCCTCGCCCTGTCCGGTTCGATCGTGATCGAGGAGTTCATGGACGGG
>JBCCTF010000094.1:0-15231 GCA_039198765.1 Pseudomonadota bacterium | reverse complement strand
CCTTTGCAATCTCCGCTCCCTGTAGGGCGGCATCGGCCACTTGCGCGGCCTGATCGCGACCGGCGAGGTCGAGGACCGCATCGAAGCTCTCCGCGTCAGAACCGTCCGGCGTCAGAATTTCCGCACGGAAACGAAGACCACCATCCACCTCTTCAGCAAGCCCCGCCATCGGCGTGCGGCAGGAACCGTCGAGTTGCGCAAGGAACGCGCGCTCGATTGCACTCCGCCGTTCGGTGAGGTGGCAAGTGATCTGTGCACAGAGGTCTCTCGCCACGGTGTCGTCTTCGCGCGTCTGGATGCACAGCACACCCTGGCCCAGCGCGGGCAGCATGTGGTCCGGTGACATCACTGACCGCTGGACTTCATCGTGGCCCAGGCGCCGTAGACCAGCCTCGGCAAGGAAGGTCCCGGTGGCTACGCCATCCGCCAACTTCTGCAGGCGCGTGCCGACATTGCCGCGGAAGGGGACGATCTCGACGTCAGGCCGCTGGCGGCGAAGCTGGGCCGCGCGGCGGACGGAACTGGTGCCAATCACCGCGCCTTCGGGGACGTCTTCCAGGCTGTGCCCATCCAAGGTGACGAAGGCGTCCGACGGGTTCTCCCGTTCGGGCACTGCCGATTGGATCAGGCCCTCGGGCATCACCGCGGGCATGTCTTTCATGGAGTGGATCGCGATCTGCGCGTTGCCTGAGATCAGCGCCGCCTCGATCTCCTTCACGAAGAGGCCCTTGCCGCCCACTTCGGAGAGGGAGCTGGCGAGGTTCTTGTCCCCCGTGGTGACGTGGGTCTGCAGCGGGAAAAGCTCTTCCCACTCCTCCTCAGGGGCACCGATGGCGCGGCCCAGCATAGCGCGGGTGGCAACGGCTTGAGCAACAGCGAGGGGGGACTGGCGGGATACTAACGTTACAGGTTTGTCCATGAAATACTTGGGTGCTAGGGGCGCGCGATGCGTGAAAAAGAGCGCAAAACGCGCATCGTTCTCGGAATTGAGTCAAGCTGTGATGACACTGCTGCCGCCGTTCTACGGATGGGTACTGCGGTAGAAGTTATGTCGTCCGTCGTCCGAGGCCAGCACGAAAGCCATGCCCCCTTTGGCGGCGTGGTTCCTGAGATTGCTGCGCGCGCCCATGCGGACCGGATTGATGCGGTCGCTGAAGAGGCGCTGCGCCAGGCTGGGGTTGCTCCTAGCGACCTGGATTTGATTGCCGCGACGGCTGGTCCGGGGCTGATTGGCGGGGTGATGGCGGGCTTCACGTTCGCCAAGGGGTTGAGCCTCGCGACGGGTGTTCCGCTGGTGCCGGTGAACCATTTGGAGGGCCATGCGCTCTCCGCTGGCCTCGAAGCGGATGTGCCAACGCCTTACCTTTTGCTCCTTGTGAGTGGGGGGTACTCGCAGCTGCTGCTGGTGGATGGGCCGGGCAAGGCGAAGCGGCTGGGCTCGACGATCGATGACGCAGCGGGTGAGGCGTTTGATAAGACGGCCAAGCTGATGGGCCTCGGCGTGCCCGGCGGCCCGGCGATCCAGGCTATTGCGGACGAAGGCGATCCTGACCGCTTCCCGATGCCAAGGCCACTTCTCGGGCGGAGCGGGTTCGATTTCAGCTTCTCGGGTCTCAAAACTGCAGTCCGCCAGGATGCCGAGAAGGCTGCGCCTCTCGAGCATCAAGACCGCGCCGACCTCGCCGCTGCTTTTCAGCGCGCAGCTGTCAGGCACCTCGCCCAACGGACGCAGGCGGCGCTGCAAGAGACGGGAGCCAGCGCTCTGGTCGCGGCGGGCGGTGTGGCAGCCAATGCGATGCTTCGGGCTGAGCTGGAGCAGCTGGCGGAAGACGCAGGCGCCGCTTTTTTTGCCCCGTCGCTCAAGTTCTGCACGGACAATGCGGCCATGATTGCCTATGCGGGCGCGAAGTTGGCGGAGGCGGGGCTGGCGCAGGACCAGTCTGACGCGCTGGCGATGGCGCCGCGGCCGCGCTGGCCGCTGGATGAAGACGCAGCGCCGATGGTCGGGCGCGGCAAACGCGGGGTGAAGGTCTGATGACGAAGCTTTTCGTCGCCGGTGCAGGCAGCTGGGGCACGGCGCTCGCCGTGTTGCTTGCCAGCCATGGGCGTGAGGTTACCCTCTGGGCGCGGCGCGAGGGCGTGGCTGCTGAATTGCGCCGTGAGCGGACGAATGAAGCGCGCCTCCCAGGCATTTTGTTCCCTGAGGATTTGACCGTGACTCACGAGCTGTCGTCGCTGTCCGATCACGATGGCTGCCTGTTCGTTGTGCCGGCGCAATCCGCGAGGACCCATCTTTCGAGCTTCCGCGAGGCGGCGGAGGGCGCGCCACTTCCTGTTGCGCTGTGCTGCAAAGGGCTTGAGCGGGAGACGATGGCGCCAATGCACCGTGTGCTGAGCGATGCGTGGCCCGAGGCACTTCCTGCCGTCCTATCAGGCCCAAGCTTCGCCATGGACGTGGCGCAGGGTCAGCCGACGGCGGTCACGCTGGCGGCGCGGGATGAGGCTCAGCGGCAGTTCTGGCTCGATGCCCTCGCCACGCCGACGTTCCGTCCGTATGCGTCGGATGACCCCCTCGGTGCGGAGATCGGCGGCGCGGTGAAGAACGTCCTCGCCATCGCATGCGGCATCGCAGAGGGGCGCGGCTTCGGCGACAGCGCGCGGGCGGCGATCATCGCGAGGGGGTTCGCGGAGATGCAGCGGTTCGGCAAAGCTCTTGGTGCAAAGTCTGAGACGCTGGCTGGCCTCTCAGGACTGGGCGATCTGGTCCTTACCTGCGGCTCTCGCCAATCGCGCAATTACTCCTTAGGCGTCGCATTGGGTGAGGGCGCCGATGTTCAAACCTACCTGGATGAGCACACCACGGTGGCTGAAGGCGCAGCCACGGCTGGACCTCTCACTTCCAGTGCGACATCGCTAGGTGTCGAGATGCCGATCAGTGAGGGTGTGGCTGCGATTGTCGATGGCAGCGCACAGGTCGATGATATCATCGGCGCACTGATGAACAGACCGCTGAAAAGTGAAGGCTAGGGCCTAGCGGAAGTTGACCGGGCAACTCTTCCGGCGGCGCGGCTCAGCGACGAAGTCGGTGTAGCCCGCTTCGAATGCCGCAGCACCCGCACTTGAGAACTTGTCGTAGCAAACGTTCAGCTGGCTCTCGTAATTGTCGTCACCGGGCATCGCCTCGCGCCGACGGGCCAGCTCATACGCCAGGTTGTAGCACTCGCACTGGTTCTGCGGGGTCACATACTCTTCCGGATCGAGCAGGGTGCCTGCGCTGAACGAGGCCGTGCGCACCGTGGTCGCGCTTCCTTGGGTCACGGACATCGCCCCTTCGCCAAAGAATACGAACATGAAGACGCCGAGGATCCCCATCGCCAGCACACCGCCGAAAATCGTCTCAATGCGTGTCATGGTTCCGCCCACACCTCTCCTGACTGTCATGTGTTAACGTAAATGCGCCCGGAAGGAAAGCACCCCCTGTGATCAGGTCACCTGTCGGCCCTATTGCGCCTTCTCTTCACAGGGTTTCGCGATCTCCCAACCGAGGTCTTTCAGCATCCCCAGGAGGATTTTGTCGGGATGGCGCGGACTGACGCCTTCCCCGCGTACTGCCAGCATTGTCGGGGGTGGGCGCCTCGGAAATTGGGGGATATGGCTGATGTTCGACGGGATCACCGCAACAGGAAAGCCGTCGTTCGCCGCCGTTGCGTGCTTCCCGTCAAAGTGGATTGTAGGGTTGGCCAACGCGTCGGTCAGCTCCACTGACCCGTTGGCGAAGTCTTTGATTATCCGCCGACCATCCGCCAGCTTGATGAAGCTGTCATAGAGCTCGGGCGTGCCGTCCAGCTCCGGCCAGTCAAAAGTCCACGTGAAATAGTCTAAATCGCTGTTCGGACGACCAATTTCCGCGATCTTCTCACCGCGCCAGGGAATATAGACCGACGTCGAAACGCCCAGCCCGTGGGCGATTTCATGCATGGCGACCTTGACGAAGTCGACGTCGCCTTCGGCAATCGGATCGTTGGCGGCGTAGTGCCAATTGTCGTTGTTTCTGAAAAAGATGTTCATGTCATCTTGGTCGGTGACAGCTTTCCCGCGCATCGCGCTGGCCAGTGCTGTCGGGTAATCGAGGCCTCGTTTGGGCAGATAACGCTTGTTCCGGACGGAGTTGTGGCCAGCATAACCCGTCGGCCCGCCAGGCATCCACTTCACATGAATGTTAATCGGCACCGCGGAGACCACACAGCTCTCCCAGATCTGAGCTGCCGCCTCGAAATCAGTCTGCGCAGGGGCGGGCACATCCTCATAGGTCACGCGAATGTCCGCCGTTTGCTCTGTTGTGAGCGCCAGCATCGCAGCTGCAGCGAGGGCGTGAATGGTCATGATCCTGCCTCCTTGAGGGAGGTATGTATGGCTTGTTGGGCCAGCTTCTAGACCCGACGGTTGACATATTTAGTTGATTAGCTAAATAACAGTCATGTCGTCGATCTTCAAAGCTCTGGCTGACCCCACCCGCCGCTCTGTGCTGGGCCTTCTGAAGGATGGTCCTCTCTCAGCGGGGGACATCGCGCAGCATTTCGCGTTCTCAAAGCCGACAATGTCGGCGCACCTGAACGTGCTGAAAGCTGCGGGGCTGGTCACCTCTACGAAGGAAGGTCAGCGGGTGATCTACCACCTGCAGATCTCGGTGTTGGAGGACGCGCTGCTTGGTTTGGCTGAGCAGGTGGGCTTGAGTTCACGCACGACGACCAACCCTGCGCCGGAGGGCGCGGAAGGAGAACCATCATGAATTCGCAAATTGTCAGTGCACTGGTTGCAGCAGGTGCGATGCTGCTTGTTGCGTTCCTGGGCGTCCGAGCTCAAGATATGGGCCTCATCGGGGGAGAGACAGAGCGGATGACCGGCGTCGTTGTGGGGTTCATCCTCGTGTGGTTCGCCAACCTGATGCCGAAGAGTGCGCCAGATGCTTCGTGTACAGCTGATCAGGCTTGCGCGTTCCGCATGAAACGGTTCGCGGGGATCGTCCTGATGATTGGAGGCGCGCTGCATGCTGCCATCTGGCTGTTTGCGCCAGCGGAGAGCATGGCGTGGCTCTCCACCATCCCTGTAGTGATTGCCCTCGGCTTGATCGCCGTGAGAGTGATCCGCTCACGGATGACCACCATTGTTTAAGTGCTGACGGCCTCAAGGCGGCGCTCGCTCGCGCGCTTCTTGACGCTCTCTGTCTTCAACTGACCGCAGGCCGCGCCCACGTCGCGGCCTCGTGGTGTCCGGATCGGCGAAGCGTAGCCTGCGCGGTTCACGATTTCAGCAAATGCCTCAATCCGGCCCCAGTCTGAGCATTCGTAGGGGCTATCGGGCCAGGGGTTGAACGGGATCAGATTGATCTTCGCCGGAATACCCTTCAGCAGGCGGACGAGTTCTCGCGCTTCATTATCGCTGTCGTTCACGCCTTTCAGCATGACATATTCAAATGTGATGCGCCGCGAATTCGACGTGCCCGGATAATCACGGCACGCCTGAAGCAGTTCAGCAATCGGCCATTTCTTGTTGATCGGCACCAGCTCATCACGCAGCGCATCATTCGTTGCGTGGAGAGAGATGGCGAGCATCGCCTCTGTCCGCTCACCAAGATCATGCATCTGATCGACGATGCCAGACGTCGAGACCGTGATCCTCCGCCGACTGATCGAAATGCCTTCATTGTCCGAGATGATGTCGATCGAAGCGGCCACGCCGTCCAGGTTATAGAGCGGCTCGCCCATGCCCATGAACACGATGTTCGACAGCTGGCGCTCATCCTTGCCCGAGGGCCATTCCTCGATATCGTCCTTACACGCTAGAACCTGCAGCACGATCTCTTCTGCCGTCAGGTTGCGCACCAGACGCTGGGTCCCTGTGTGGCAGAACGTGCAGTTCAGGGTGCAGCCCACTTGGCTTGACACACACAGCGCACCTGACCTCCCGACACCGGGGATGAACACGGCCTCGGCCTCAATTCCCGGGGCAAAGCGCAGGAGGTATTTGCGTGTTCCGTCTACGGACACTTTCCGCTCAACGATCTCTGCCCGCGGGATGCGGTACCAGTCGTCCAGCTTCTCCCGCATCGCTTTGGCGATGTTGGTCATCTGGGCGAAATCGCTGACGCCGAGATTGTAGATCCAGCCCCAAATCTGCCGCGCGCGCATCCGCGCTTCTTTCTCGGCAAGGCCGAGGTCGGCCTGAAGCTGTGCGGCGATCTCTTTGCGGGAGAGCCCAATGAGGGAGGTGCGTTGGTCAGTCTCAGCCGCAGGGGCCAAGTTCAAAAGGGTCGTGGACATGTCGTTTCCGTGCCTTGCTACAGGTCTTGTTGGAAGGTCAGCCCCGGCGCCTAGCCGCCAGGGCGCTTTTCCACAAGGCCTAGGGCTTCATACCGAAGACCAGCCGGAAGGGTCCCGTCCGCTTGGTGATCTCGAACAGCGCGAGGCTGCCCAGCACAGTCGCTCCGACGAGGACAGCAAACTCCATCCAAACAGAGAACTCTTGCGTGCCAACCCAGTAGCCCGCGGCCACCGTGATCGTCTGGTGGAAGATGTAGAGGGGGAAGACCGCCACGTTCAGATAGCGGAGCAGGGGGCCATCGCCTGACAGGAACCGCCGCGCGGCGCCGAGCAGGAAGACGATGATCCACCAGAGATAAGCCTGCCGCATCAGGCGCACGGGCCACATGAACCAAGGTTGGGTGTCCCAGACCGCATCCTCAATCGTCAGCGCCCAACCCAGGACGGGCACGTAGGCGAGGGCGAGGACACCCGCGATCAGCCATGCGCTATCAACAACGCCCCAGAACCGCTCACTCTTCGCGGCGTAGAACCCGAAGACGAGCATCGTCAGGCTGCGCGCGTGGTTGGCCCAATCCTCGATCAGGTTGTGAGTGACCTCAAAGTGGGGATCGAGAGTGATCCGGTAAGCGACGAACGGGAGGGTCGGCAGGATCAGTAGCGCGGCGACTCCAGGCCGCTCCCAAAGCTTGGCGATGCTTTCTCCGACAGGTCCATTGCCAATGAACCGCAGCACCGGCGCAACGAGCGCCAGCAGCAGCGCATAGAACATGAGGTACACGACGTACCAAAGGTGGTTCCACGTCGGCACTGTGATGCCGTGCAGCTTCTCTTGGGTCAGGTACTGCTTCCAGAACGCCAGGTAGCCCGGCTCGATCAGCCCCTCCTGCCGCAGCTCAAAGTAGGTCTGCGGCGCGACGATCACGATCATCCCGAAGACGATCACCGGGAACAGCCGCCACACCCGGCTGCCCGCAAACCGCAGCGCCTTCTGCTTATCGAGCAGATAGCGCATCGCCGCGCCGGAGATGAAGAAGAGAAGCGCCAGCCGCCAGGGGTTCAGCAGCAGCATCGGATACTGCAGCGCCTCCACCGGTTCCGCCGTCTTCACGTGCCAACCCCACGGCACGAAGAACATGCCGATGTGATAGAGAATGAGCAGGCCAAACGCGATGACGCGAAGCCAGTCGAGGGCGTGGTCACGGCTGCCTTGGGCGGAGGGTATGCTTGCGGACATGGGTCAGCTCCCGGTCGAATGCCAGCCTAGTGAGGCGCCGCCTTCCGCATCTCGCCACGCTAAGGTGACGAAGAACAGCCCCGCGGCGCGAGTGTTTCTGCCCCTGGGACGAATGGCGGCCACCAGGGACGAATGGGATGAGCCGCGGGCTTGAGCTGCTGGTGCGCCGGGCGGTATCGCGAAGCCATGACTGCAGCGCTCCCCACCAGTGACCAAGACGCCGATCGCATGGCGGGCGAGAAGGCCTTCGGTGTTTTCATCGCCGTTCTGGCCATGTCGTTCGTCGTGGACTCAAGCTCGATCGTCACGGAGTGGGGTCGGGACGGAAACGACTCCGCGCCGCTGGCCGCTTGGATCCTAGAAGGAACCAGCATGGCTGTGCAGATCGCTCTTTTCCCCCTGGTCCGCCGGTTCGAGAGGAGCTTCCCCGTCGACAGCACGGTCGATGTTCGCCTGATCGGCGCGCATGTTTTAGCCAGCATCGCCTACAGCCTCGCCCATGTCGTCCTCATGGTTGCCCTCCGCGAGGTCCTGTGGCTCGCGATCTTCGGTGGCCACTACCCAGGGATCGGCACCGTCTTTAGCGAGCTTTTCTATGAGTACCGCAAGGACGTGATGAGCTATGGTCTCATTTTGTTCCTGCTCTACATCTTCCGTACGCGAGAAGTGGCGCGGCTTGAGGCAGCGGCAGCGCGGGCCGACGCGAAAGCGACTCATCGGCTGACGTTGAAATGCGGCGGGCGCTCCATCCACCTGGACGCTGGCGCGGTGGAGTTCGCCAAAGCGGCGGGAAACTATGTGGAGGTGACAGCCGGCGGGCGCACGCACTTGGCAAGAACGACCCTCAGGGAGCTCGAACGCCAGCTCGACGACGCAGGCGCTGAGCCCGTCCGTGTGCACCGTTCGTGGCTCGTCCGTCGCGGCGCCATCGCTGAAGTCGCCCCAACGGGCGAGGGCAGCGTGACCATCCGTATGGATTCAGGAGCGGAAGTACCCGGAAGCCGCAGCTACCGGGCCGCCATCGACGCGGCCTAGGCCTTGCGGCGCATGAACTTCAGGCCGGACCAGTCCGCGTCCACGGCGCAGACCTTCACATCGACAAACCCCGTGGGGAGGATCACCGTGCGCAGGTCGTCCTCGGTGAGGTCTTTGAACAAAGCGGAGCTCTTCTTAGGCCAGCTGACCCACAGCATCCCGCCACCGGCGACTTTCGCCAGAGCACCCTCGATCTTCTTGTCCAGCGCCTTCCGATCGGGACAGAAGAGGTGGACCACATCCGCCTCCTTCGCCCGGACCCGAAACGCTACGTCCTCCGCGCCTTCAACAAGCGCGGCATAATGGCTGGGCGCGCCAATCGTCAGCACGCGATGCCCGGGCTTCAGCCCCAGTTTTTGGAAGAGCGGCTTGCCGGAATAACCATGGGTGGCCGGTGCCTTCGCCATCGTCTAACCCGGCGTATATTCAAGGATATCACCAGGTTGGCAGTCCAGAACCTGGCAAATCTTCTCGAGAGTCGTGAAGCGAACAGCCTTCGCCTTTCCGGTTTTCAGGATCGACAAATTGGCAATCGTGATGCCCACGCGCTCCGACAATTCCGTCAGCGACATGTCGCGTTCCGCGAGAATTTTGTCCAAAGTCACGTGGATGGCCACGACGCAGTCTTATCCTTTATCGATAAACAAGAAAGCACCCGGTTCCATGACGGATAATTCACACGCCCGCAACCCTGGGTTCCATCCTGTTGTGTACACGGGGTTTTGAACGATGTCCCTATTCCCGCGCAACACGCTCGTTCTCGCTACCCGCAATCCTGGCAAAGTCGCTGAAATGGAACGCCATTTGGGCCCTCTGGGCGTGAAGGTGACCACCTCCGCGGCGCTCGGCCTGCCCGAGGTGCCCGAGACCGGCACCACGTTCGAAGCGAACGCTGCGCTCAAAGCTGAGTCCGCAGCGGCCGCGTCAGGTCTCGCCGTTTTGGCAGACGATTCTGGCCTCTCCGCCGAGGCGCTCGATGGCGCGCCGGGTGTGTACACCGCCGATTGGGCAGGGCCTGAGCGTAACTTCCGCATGGCGATGGCGCGCCTGGGCAAAGAGGTGGCCGCCGCTGGCGGCAATGATCGAGCGAAGTTCATCAGCCTACTGATGCTTCTCTGGCCTGATGGCCGGAGAATCGTCGCACGCGGTGAGGTGCACGGACGATTGGTCTTCCCAGGACGCGGAACAGGCGGCTTCGGCTACGACCCTGTCTTCATACCGGACGGTGATACAAAAACCTTCGGTGAAATGGTGCCTGCTGAAAAAGCGCGGTACTCTCACCGTAAGCGCGCCATCGATCGTCTGATGACGGAGCTCGGTGTGTGAGGCCTCTCGGTCTTTACATCCACTGGCCCTTCTGCGCGAAAATTTGTCCGTACTGCGACTTTGCTGTTGCAAAGGCGCGTGAGGTGGACCCTGAGCTGTGGCTCAAGACCTTCCGCGCGGACCTGGACCTTCTGGCACCACTCGTCGAAAAAAGACCGCTGGTCAGCATCTATCTTGGCGGCGGAACGCCCAGCCTCATCCCGATGTCTGTTGCCCGGGGAATCCTATCGTATGCTGATGACCTTTTCGGCATTCAGCCAGGCGCTGAGATCACCTTTGAAGCCAACCCAACTGACGCTGCGAGGTTTACTGAGTTTGCCAGCGCAGGCTTTAACCGGCTTTCCCTCGGTGTGCAGAGTTTCCATGATGATGAGCTTCAGTTCCTAGGAAGAAACCACGACTCCGGCCTCGCCCGAACGGCAGTCGAGCAAGCGGCCCGGACGTTTGATCGTGTCAGTCTCGACTTCATCTATGCTCTCCCCGACCAATCACTCACGCGGTGGCGCGATACCCTGAACGCCGCTTTCTCAACGGGCGCGGGGCATTTGTCGCTGTACCAACTAACGATCGAACCGGATACGGCATTCGGCAAGCGCGCTGCCCGAGGTGTGCTGAAACCGATGCACGATGATCGGTGTGCAGATTTTTATGACGCGACACAGGAATGGACAGCGAACCGTGGCTTTCCCGCCTACGAGGTCTCCAACCACGCCGCGCCTGGTCAGGAAGCTGTCCACAATGCTCTTTACTGGGCCGATGCCGACTGGCTCGCTATCGGCCCGGGCGCCCACGGACGACTTGGGCCGCCGTCAAACCGTCTGGCGACGGAGGGTTCGCGGCGCGTCACTGGCTACCCGCAATTGGACGGGGATCAACGCCTAGCGGTCAGCAAGCTGTCCCTGCTCGAACACCGTCTTGAGGTGCTCGGCAGCGGCTTGCGTCCAACAGCGGGCTTAGATTTGGCTAGGCTCGGCGATGATTTGGAGCGAGTGGTCGCTGCCGCAGCACCGTTCATCGAGCAAGGTTTGGTAGAAGTGGACGACCGAAAGCTCGTCGTCCGTCCGAAAGGCCGCCTACTGATCGATTACTTGGCGGCGGAGCTTTCCTGTGCACTCGACGGCACCGATGTGCGGGGCGCGTAGCGCGCAATCGCTGACAGCAGTGCCGAGGGCTCAAACGGCTTGCTCAAGAAGTCATCCATCCCTGCCTCGAAGCAGGCGTCTTGATCCTCTTGTAGCGCGTTCGCGGTCAGTGCTATGATCGGCACACGTCTTTTTGTTTCTGCTGCGCGGATGGCACGAGCCGCCTCAAGGCCGCCCATGACCGGCATGTGCATATCCATCAGAACGATGTCGAAGTCTTTCACCGATGCAGCCTCGACAGCCGCGGCGCCATCGCCAACGATCGTCAGCCGATGCCCACCGCGTTCGACAACGGCGCGAGCAAGAACCGCGTTGATCTCATTGTCCTCCGCAAGCAGAACATCCATCGGCTCGATTTTTTCGGGCACCGTCTGAACGTTCTTCGCTGCATCGAGTTCTTCTTGCGTCAGGGTGAGGTCTTCGCCGGACAACACGCGCATGAAACTGCGGTGGCGAATGGGTTTTGTAAGGTAGGCGTCAAACCCTTGGGCAGAGAGCCGCTCAAACGCTCCGCGAGCGCCTGTTGGAAGCAAGACAACAGATCGCTGCGCCGCTGAACAGATCTCTGCAGCATCATCTGCATACGAATAATCACAGATAAAGAGCGCGTTCTCAGCTTCACGAACCCGTCGGCGCGCCTCGCCAGGGCGCTGGACGAAGTAGAGGTCACGCGCGCCCACCAGCCGAAGGCCAACCCCCAAGGCGTTGACCATCACCGGATTGGTGGCAAGCACGACAACGCGACCAGCTTCGACAGCCAAATTCTCGGTCCGGCGGGCAGGCTCAGCAACAGCAAACGGAACGCGGAGGGAGAACGTGGTGCCTTGTGCCTCTTCGCTCTCTACACGAATTGTTCCATCGAGTTTGGTCGTCAGTTGTCTGACAATAGCTAAGCCGAGGCCTGTGCCTTCGATGGATTTGGTTTCGTGGGAATCCGCGCGGGCATAAGCTTCAAACAAGCGGGGGAGCAGTGTCTGCGGGATGCCGATCCCGGTATCAACGACATCTACCGCAAGTTCGCACCTTCCGTCTTCAAGGGGATTCGTCTTCACACTGATCAGAACGCCGCCGCGCTCGGTGAATTTCACGGCATTGGCGACCAGGTTGATCAGCAGCTGACGGAGTTTCGACACGTCGCCGTCAAGACGCCGAGGCACGCAAGGGTGCAGAAGTGTCTGGACCTCAATGCTCTTTTCAGCTGCTTTCGGAGCGAGCAGTTCGGCCACGGTCTCCACCAATTTGCGAGGGTCAAAGACCTCGTTGCGCAGCTTCTCCTGGCCCGTATGGAGTTTTGCGTAGTCGAGGATCGCGTTGATCAGGTCGAGGAGCGCCACACCGCTTTGCTTGATGTTCTGAGTGAAGTTCTTCTGGTTCGGATCAAGGCCCGTATCCAGCAGCAGGTCAGCCATCCCGAGAATGCCGTTCAGCGGCGTCCGCATTTCGTGGCTCATTGTCGCCAGGAACTGCAAGGTTTCGTCAGTGCCTTGGCCAGGATCGGTGGCTTTCGGCTTCTCGATTTTGGTCAGAATGTGGACGGTGCGTCCGTCATCCGATTGACGCGACGTTGTCCTTAGAAATGCGTCGGCGCTGTTTGCCGGGCCTGCGGGTCCAGCGTTAGGGGCGTGCGCGTTCCAAGTCTCTGGCCATCCATCGGCGCTTACGCCCGCACCGACCTGGATACCGAGTTTGATAGCTTCGGCGTTTGCGCCGACAATTCGGCCGAGATGATCATCGGTTACGTATGCAGGGACTGGCCATGCTTCCGGCGATTTGTCGCTTGGTCCGCTGCCCACTCTACTGCTCCCAATTCCCCTCGCGGGAGGTTTTGGCACAGAGTGGTTGAGGACCGGTTGTTATCCTCCCGCTTGTTGAACCGGTTTGTTGGCGGTGTCCGAACGCCTGAAGCTGATCGCTTCCGCGATGTGAGATCGCGTGATCGCGTCTTTGCCGTCGAGGTCCGCAAGGGTCCGTGCGACTTTCAGGGTTCGCGTATAGCCCCGTGCTGAAAGTCCGAGCTGTTCGCTGGCCCTCAGCAACAATTGTTTCGCAGATTCATCGGGTTGCGCGAAGGCGCCGAGTTGAGACTCTGACAAACGCGCATTGATGGTGCCCCGATCGTTTTGGATGGCGCGGGCAGACGCGACCCGTTTCGCGACATCCGCACTTGGTTCGGCGGAACTTGGCTTCGCCAATTCAAGAGCTGACACGGGCGGCGTTTCGATCGTGATGTCCATGCGATCGAGGAACGGACCTGAGACGCGAGATTGGTATTTGGCACCGCAGGATGGCCCTCGGATGCAGACGCTGCCGCATCGGCAAGGATTCATGGCGGCGACAAGTTGGAAAGCGGCGGGATACCGAATGTGGGCATTGGCGCGCGCTATCAGGATATCGCCTGTCTCGAGGGGCTGACGCAGACTGTCCAACACGGCCGGCGAGAACTCCGGCAGCTCGTCGAGGAAAAGCACGCCGTGGTGGGCGAGGGAGGCTTCGCCGGGTTTGGCTCGCATGCCGCCGCCGACCATGGCGGCCATGGAGGCGGAGTGATGGGGCGCTCGGTAGGGCCTCGTCCTGCTTAACGCGCCGTTTTCGATCAGGCCGGCAACAGACTGGATCATAGAAACATCGAGCATTTCTTCAGGGCTAAGAGGCGGCAGAAGTCCCGGTAGGCGGCTTGCCAACATGCTTTTCCCTGACCCCGGAGGACCGATCATGACGAGGTTGTGGCCACCTGCAGCTGCGACTTCGAGGGCGCGCCTCGCCGTTTCCTGTCCTCGGACATCGGCGAGATCAGGGCCGGTACTCTCTTGGAGGAGGTTCCCGGGAGCGGGAGCCGACAAGACCTGGGTCCCTTTGAAGTGGTTGGCCAGTTGAATGAGGCCGGAAGCCGCGACGAGCGGGAGTTTGCTGCCTGCCCAAGCAGCCTCTGGGCCTGAGGCTTCGGAACAAATCAGGCCTAACTCCAAAGCGTTGGCCGAAACGGCAGCCGCCAGTGCTCCCACTGTCTTAGCGATGGAACCGTCAAGCCCCAGCTCGCCGATGACGGCCATGCCTTGCGTTGCGTCACGCGGGATTGCGCCCATCTCCGCCATCAAAGCGAGGGCGATCGGGAGGTCGAAATGGCTGCCTTCTTTACGGAGGTCGGCTGGCGCAAGGTTCACGGTGATGCGCTTGGGCGGAAGGCCCAGGCCGATCGAGGAGAATGCCGCGCTGATCCTATCTTTCGCTTCGCTCACCGACTTGTCGGGCAGGCCGACGATGACGAATGTCGGCTGGCCGCCGGTCAGGTGCGCCTGTACCGTCACCGGGCGCGCCTCGACGCCTTCAAATGCGAAACTGGTGACCTCGGCGACCATCGGCGTTTCCTTGCCTCTTGCTCCTGATGGAACATATAGAGAACGAGGCCGAGGAGGCGAATCGAACGTGAAGACTTTTCAAAACAGAGGTTTGCTGCACCTCAGACGAGCACGCCGTGGGCCGCCGCCTTAGTTCCGATCCGCTGATTGCTGCGCTTTAGGCGAGCGTTTGCGCTGTCCAATCCCAGAAAAGTGATGCGACGTCGGCGCCGCCGAATTTCTTCAGTTCACGGATGCCTGTCGGGCTGGTGACGTTGATCTCGGTCATCATGCCGCCGATCACGTCGATACCGGTGAGGACCAAGCGCCGCGCTTTCAGCTCCGGTGCAATCGCGGCGCAGATTTCCAGGTCGCGATCCGTGAGGTCTGATTGCACGGCGCGGCCGCCAACATGCATGTTGCTGCGGGCTTCGCCATCGGCAGGTATGCGATTGATAGCGCCAACCGGTTCGCCATCGAGGAGCAGGACGCGTTTGTCACCGCCGCGGACCTCTTTGAGGTAAGCCTGGGCGATGATGGGCAAACTGCGCTGTGCGCTGAGGAACATTTCCATCAGTGAGCTGAAGTTCTCGTCTTCAGGACGCACACGGAACACCCCTGCGCCGCCGTTCCCGTAGAGTGGTTTGAGGATGATGTCGTCGTGCTGGTCCCGGAACGCGCGGATCGCTTGCTCGTCGGCCGTGACGAGCGTCGGCGGCATCAAGTCCGGGTAGTCCATCACGAAGAGCTTTTCGGGAGCCCCGCGAACCTCAGCCGGGTCGTTAAGGATTAGAACGTCGTCCGAGAGTTTCTCGAGCAGGTAGCACGCGGTCATG
>JBCCTF010000093.1:0-15320 GCA_039198765.1 Pseudomonadota bacterium | reverse complement strand
GGTGGATTTCCTGGGTGCCGCAGATAAAGCGCACCGATGCCATGCCGTAACCATGGGTCTCCGCACCGCTTTGGGCCGCGCGGATCAGCTCGGGATGATCGGCGAGGCCCAGATAGTTGTTGGCACAGAAGTTCAGCGCACGGATGGTCCGCCCCTCGTGGGTGATCTCGACTTCCGGCGCTTGCTTGGAGGTGATCAGCCGCTCGGGCTTGGTCAGGCCCTCCGCATCAATCTCCGCCAGGGTGTCCTTCACGCGTCCATAAAAAGCTTGATCCGTCATCAACAGGGTCCTCCGCGAGCGCCTTCTAGAGAGGCTTTGCCGAGCGCGAAAGGCCCCCCGCGCGCTGGACGTGGGGAGGGCTCCAAAGCGCGCTGGGGGGCAGCCAGTGCGCATCACGTCGGCGAGCGCTCGGGCTCACAGATCGTATGCGCTCGTGACAAAGCGGGGATAAGTCGTCGCGGAGGCGTTCCCGAACGGTTCTAATCTCGCTAAGCTGTTACGATGGAGCAACCGACCTTCCCTGATGTCTCGATCTTCGCTGCGCCCGTTTATCTGGTGCTGATCGCTATCGAGATCTTTGCAGTCCGGGGGAAAGGACCCGAGGCAGAGGAGGGCGTCCGGCGTGACCTATGGACCAATCTCGCCATGGGAACCGGGAATGTCGTCTCGAGTTTGACCCTCTATGGCGGCGTGGCTGTTTTGATGACCTTGGCTTGGCAGTTCCGAGTGTTTGATCTCGGGATGACGTGGTGGAGCTTCTTGGTCGCGATGGTCGCGAAGGATTTCGTCTATTACTGGGTTCACCGGTTCCAGCATCGCATCCGCTGGTGCTGGGCCAATCATGTGATTCATCACTCATCGCAGGGCTACAATCTGTCGACGGCGCTGAGGCAGCCGTGGTTTTCAGTGACTGCGGGGACCTATTTGCTCGGTGTGCCTGTGATCATGCTCGGCGTTCACCCGGCGCTCTATGCGTTCGCGGGCGGGCTGAACCTGTTCTACCAGTTCTTTGTGCACACCCAGGCGGTGAAGTGCCTGCCGGGTTGGGTGGAGGCGGTGTTCAACACGCCGAGCCACCACCGGGTGCATCACGCGACCAACCCGCGGTACCTGGATACGAACTACGCAGGCATCCTGATCATCTGGGACAAAATGTTCAGCACGTTCGTGCCTGAGGATGATGCTGAGCCCTGCACCTTCGGCATTGTCAGCAACCTGACGAGCCAAAACCCACTGCACGTCGCAACCCACGAATACCGGGCGATTGCGCAGGATGTGACCATGCCAGGCCTCAGCTTCATCGAGCGCTTCCGATATGCCTTCGCGCCGCCGGGCTACAGCCATGATGGCAGCCGACTTTCGACGGCTGAGATCAAAAGGCGGGCAGGGGTCTCCTTGTCCGGTGGGCAGAGTGCCTATATGGGGCCAGAACCCCCAGCCGGAGCGCCCGTCCTTGAACGCGATTTTTGATGTTATCCTGGCCGTCCTTGGCCTCTACCGTCTCGTCCTCATTGTCACCATTGTCCTCAGCTGGCTGTTCGCCTTTGGTGTGGTCAATCGCCATAACCAAGTGGTGGATGCCATCTGGAACGTCTGCACCGCCCTTACCGAACCGGTGCTCAGGCCTATCCGTAACGCGCTTCCTAGCATTGGTGGTCTCGACTTGTCGCCTCTGGTGGTCTTCTTCGGCATCCTCTTCCTTGAGTCCTTCATTGTGAAGGATCTCGCGAAGCTCCTGACCTAGGGACCCCACAATGGCCGCTGACATCATCGATGGAAAAGCGGCCGCCGCCGCACTGCGCAAAACCGTAGGCGAGGCTGCCGCCTCCTTGCCGCGCCAGCCTGGTCTCTCCGTGGTGCTCGTCGGCGATGACCCCGCGAGCCAAGTCTATGTCGGCTCTAAGGAAAAGGCGGCGGGCAAAGCGAACATCGCTGGCGCTGTGCACAGGTTGTCTGCGTCCGCGACCCAGGACGAGGTCCTCGCCGTGGTCCGCCAGCTGGCGGATGATGATGCGGTGGACGGCATTTTGGTTCAGCTGCCGCTGCCTGATGGCCTTGACGCCGATGCGGTGATTGCGGCTATTCCCCCTGAAAAGGATGTGGACGGACTCACCGCGACGAGTGCCGGGCAGCTCGTTCTCGGTCGCGATGGCCTGACGCCCTGCACGCCTCAGGGTTCGATGCGTCTCCTTGCTGGCGTGATGCCTGACCTCACGGGCAAGAATGCTGTGGTGGTCGGCCGATCGATCTTGGTGGGCAAGCCGCTCGCGCTGATGCTGCTGGACAAGAATGCTACCGTGACGGTTGCGCATTCCCGGACCAAAGATCTCGCTGTGGTTTGTCAGGGTGCAGATGTTCTGTGTGTCGCTGTCGGTCGTCCGGAGATGATCACTGCCGACATGGTGAAGCCGGGCGCTGTGGTGATCGACGTGGGCATCAACCGTGTTGAGCGCGATGGTGAAAAGCGCCTTGTCGGCGATGTTGACTACGACGGCACTGTCAAAGTCGCGAGCGCGATCACGCCTGTGCCTGGCGGCGTCGGTCCGATGACGATTGCCTGCCTGCTCCGGAACACAGTTATGGCCTCGGCCAAGCGCCAAGGCGTTCCGGTGCCGGAGAGCCTTCTTCTCTAAGCCGCTTCGAGCAGGAAAACGCCAAACCAGCCCTGGCTGTCGGTCCAGTGAGTCCGGACCTTCCATCCTGCGCGTTCGCCGAGGGCGCTGAAGCTGTCCGGCGTGAACTTATGCGAATTCTCCGTATGGATCATTTCGCCGTTCTCAAGCGGGAAGACATCCGAGCCGAGCCTGATCGTTTGTGGCCCTTGCGCCACTACGCCAAGCTCTAGCCTCGCTTCGGTGGGGTTCCACAGCGCTACGGCCTCAAATCCATCGAGGTCGAGTTCAGCGTCCAATTCGTGCTTCATCCGTACAAGGAGGTTCTTCGTGAATAGCCGCGTGATGCCGTCGCTGTCGTCGTAGGCGGCGAGCAGAACGTCCTCGTCCTTCACCAAATCCGCGCCGATGAGGAACATGCTGCCATCGCCGAGGCTCTCACGGCTTTTCGCGAGGAAGGTCTCCGCACCGCCTTTCGCAAAGTTTCCGATCGTCGAGCCTGGGAAGAAGCCCATTCGCTGAGGTGCTGCGAAAAAGCTTTCCGGAAGAGCGACCTGGCCTGAGAAATCGGCCAGCACACCCTGCACATCCGTGTCAGGGAACATGCGGCTAAGTTTTTCGCAGGAAGCGGTCAGGAACTCCTCCGCCACATCAATTGAGACGTAGACAGATGGTTTGAGCGCCTCGATCAACCGCCGAGACTTGATCCCCGCGCCCGACCCGAACTCTGCGATGGCACATCCCGGCGGTACGTGCGCAGGAAGCTCGCCATAGGCGGTCCGCATAATCTCCGCTTCGGTGCGGGTAAGGTAGTAGTCGGCCGTTTTGGTGATCGCCTCGAACAGCTCTGAACCGCGCTCATCATAGAGCCACTTCGGCGCGAGGGACTTTGCCTGTTGGGAGAGGCCTTCGCGGACATCGCGGAGGAAGGACGCGTTCATGCTGGTACCAAGTGGTCGCCACGCCGAACTTGACGCGTGAGAAACGCTATCGGCGCCGACCTGCTTTGGCAACAGCAGCACTGATTAAACATAATACTCTTTGTACCAACGAACAAAACGCTCAAGTCCCTCTTCTAGTCCCACTTTCGGTGCGTAGCCCAGCTCCGCACGGGCGCGGGTGATGTCGGCCCACGTCTCTCGCACATCACCGGGCTGCATTGGCAGCATGTTCTTTTCGGCCGTTATGCTGAGGTGTTTCTCAAGATAACCAATCAAGTCACCCAACCGTTCTGGCTGATCATTGCCCAGATTGTAGACCCGGTGCGGCGTCCGCTGATCCGTACTCGGTGGATTATCCAGCGCAGCGATCACACCGTCGACAATATCGTCCACGAACGTGAAGTCGCGGCCCATATCGCCATTGTTGAAGACGTTGATCGCCTCGCCAGCCAACATCTTCTTTGTAAAGATCATATAGGCCATGTCGGGACGACCCCACGGTCCGTATACGGTGAAGAACCGCAGGCCCGTCTGGGGCAGGGCGTAGAGGTTGGCGTAGCTGGCGCTCAGCGCTTCGCAGGCTTTCTTCGTGGCGGCGTAGAAGCTGACCGGGTCATCGGTCAGGTCGGTTTCCTTGAAAGGGACCGTTTCGTTCCCGCCGTAGACGGAGGACGAAGACGCGTAGACCATGTGCTTCACGCCTAAATTGCGGGTCAGCTCCATCACCTCGGTGTGCCCGACGAGATTGCTGTCTGCGTAGCTGCGCGGGTTCTCGATCGAGTACCGCACGCCCGCTTGGGCGGCGAGGTGAACGATCCTGTCTACATGCGTTTCGCGTCGTAGCGCCTCCATCGCATCGTGATCGCTCAGATCGGCCTCCACGAAACGGAAGTGCGGGTGCTCAACCAGCGCTTCCATCCGCGCATGTTTCAGCGCGGGGTCGTAGTAGCTGTTGAGGTTATCGAGGCCGATGACCTCTTCGCCGCGCGCCAGAAGCTTGCTTGCGGTGTGCGCACCGATAAATCCCGCGACGCCAGTGAGAAAAACTGCCATAGACTGACCTGAAAAACTGAGCCCTAAGGCCGCAAGTCTACAACCTGGAGGGAAACCAATGCTTGACGCTACCGCTATCGGTGTTCTTGGCGGATCGTTCAACCCGCCCCACGAGGGGCACAGGGCGTTGGTGATCCACGCGATGCGGAGGCTGAAGCTCGCCCGGTTTAGGGTTATGGTTTCGCCGCAGAACCCTTTGAAAGACCCTGAGAATTATGCGCCGATGGAAGACCGGTTGCTGGCGACCGAGGAGCTGTTCGCCCGGCTGCCTAACGTTCGTGTGGTGCCTGAGG
Source organism: Pseudomonadota bacterium (assembly GCA_039198765.1). Classification (GTDB taxonomy): domain Bacteria; phylum Pseudomonadota; class Alphaproteobacteria; order Caulobacterales; family Parvularculaceae; genus Parvularcula. Next base: position 10,420 of record JBCCTF010000093.1, on the reverse strand, counting down.
CCGAGGACGAGGCGCCAACCTACGCGATCAAGACCATTCGGAAGCTGATGCGCCGGGAAGGGCACAAGCGATTCGTCTATTTGATGGGCGCAGACACCTTCGCGGGCCTCCACCGTTGGTACCATTGGCGCGAAATCATGGAGACGATCCCGATAGCCGTCGTCTCGCGCCCGGCATTCCGGCTGGCTCCGCTGAAAGCACCAGCGGCGCGGGCCTATTGGGAGCACCGGATCCCTGAGAGCAAAGCGCCAAGCCTTGTGCGGGCCAAAGCGCCAGCCTGGTGCTTCATCGACGGGCTGAACCGGCCTGAAAGCTCCACGGCAATCCGTGAAGGCAAGGCTCTCGAGCCGGCCTAAGCTGAGCGAAAGTGTGGCTGGGAAGCATCGGTGTGGCCTCTGCCGTTCACGCTGTCGTCCCGGCCCCTCCACATGGTTGCCAAGAAGTGCTAGTTTGAGAGTGCTCCCGCGGTTGGGAGCGCCAGATGGAGAAGAGCGCTGATCAGTCAGCAGAGTGGGGGCGTCTCGCACGCCCCGAACCCCAGCGAAATGGGCGACTCGCCCACGCAGGAGCCAAACCTCACTGCCGAGGAACTCGTCTCGCTCTGCAAAGAGCGTCTCGATGAAGAGAAGGCTGAGGACATCGTCACCATCGACCTGGCAGGCAAATCCGACGTCGCCGACACCCTTGTGATCGCCTCTGGCCGTTCACAGCGGCATGTGGCGGCGCTGGCGGATAAGCTGTCTCGTTCGATCAAGGACACCGGGCTCGGAGCACCTAAGACGGAGGGTCTTCCCACCGCAGACTGGGTGCTGCTCGATGCAGGGGACGTGATCGTCCACCTGTTCCGTCCTGAGGTGCGCGAGTTCTATAACCTTGAACGGATCTGGGCGCCGGAACGCTTCACCCCGGCGAGCAGCTAAGTGCGGCTTCAGCTCCTCGCGGTCGCGCGGGAGCAGAAGAGGGAGCCTCTGGCCGAGGTGGCCGAGGATTATCTGGGCCGCGCCCGCGGCCTGGCCCCATCGCTCGGTCTGAAAGGCCCCGATGCGAGGTTTCTTGCGCCGTCCAAGGGCAGTGATCCCCAAGCCGAGGCGGTGCTGTTGCGCGATGCGATCAAGGATCGCGCGGTGCTGCTCGACGAGCGCGGGACACAGGCCACTTCCCCTGAAATCGCTGAAATGATTGCCTCGATGCGCGACGGCGGTGTGCGGGATCTTGCGTTCTGTATCGGCGGTGCTGACGGCTTCGACGCGGGGTTCCGGTCGGAGATCAAGCAGTCGGGCGGGAAAGTGATCGCCTTCGGCAAAGCCGTTTGGCCCCACGCGCTGTGCCGGACGATGCTGTCTGAACAAATCTATAGGGCCCTCGCGATCCTCGCGCGGCATCCCTATCATCGCGGCGGATGATGATTCTCGCTCTTTCCTTCTTCGTTGCTGCCCAAACGATCCCTCCCGAGGAGGCCGCTCGGCTTGAAGCCTTGGAGCGGCAAATCGAGGAACGGGAGCGCTCGGCCGCGGAGATACGCCAGCGGACGGAGGAAATGCAGGAGTCCTTGGACCGCCTGCGCAGCCAAATCGTCTCCACTGCAGCGGCGCTGAGAGCCGCAGAAACCCGCGCGACCGAGCTGGAGCAGGACTTGGCTGACATTGAAGCTCGCGAGGCCGTGGCCCTTGAGGACCGGGACGCGCGCTCCTTGGAGCTCAGCCAAGTCCTCGCGGCGCTCCAAAACCTAGAACGGGCCAAACCGCCAGCGTTGGTCGTCTCACCCGGCGATGCGCAGAAAGCAGCGCTCGCGGCCATATCTCTTTCGTCTCTGACCCCGCGCCTGGCTGAAATCGTCGAGGCGCGGAAGCAGGAGATCATCACGCTCGCGAAGCTCCGCGAGGAGAAGCGCGCGGCCCGCATCCAACTCGATGAGACCAACACAGCCCTCGTCGAACGCCGGAGGCTGCTCGAGAACCTCGTGAGCGAGCGTCAGCAGAGCTACAATCAAGACCGCGCAGCCCTCGACCGTGTGGAGCGCGACGCACGACGTCTTGCAGCCGAAGCATCATCGATCCGCGAACTTATTCAAAGACTTCGTGACCTTCCATCGAGCGATGACGTCCTGGAGCGCTATCGTCTCAGCCGCCGTGATCAGAACCTCCCCAGTTCCTTCGCAGAGGCCCAGGGCATGCTCGAAAGCCCCGTCGCAGGCATCGTCGCCACCGCTTATGGAGGCCGCGATCAGGCGGGGAACCGCTCCGACGCCATCGAATATGTCACCCGCCCAGGAGCCGTGGTGACCACGCCCTATGCGGGCCGCGTCCAGTGGGCATCGGACTTTGGCGCGCTAGGTAATGTTCTCATTATTGATGTCGGCGAGGGCTACACGACCATCCTCATCGGCCTCGAGCGTTTTATCGTCCGCAAGGGCCAACGGCTCGGCGCGGGCGAACCTGTTGGTGTCATGGGCAACGCCGTTGCCGCGCCCAGGCTCAGGTTCCAGGTGCGTAAGGACGGGCGTCCGGTGAATCCGGCGCCGTGGATACAAAGTCTCAGTCGGTGATCCTTTGTCCATCTTCCACCGGCACAACACGATGCCACCTTGACGACAGCGCCAAGCTCGGCGTCAGGTATCGAACTGACAGCACGGAAAAGCAGCGGGAAACCTCCTATGAAGCGCGTCCAGTCCTCATCGAACATCAAGGCGCGGGCCACAGCGAAGGCCTTTGGCCACGCCTCCACCCTGGCGCTCGGCACCGTGATTGGCGGCGCACTGACGGCAGCTTTGCTGACAGCAGGGTTCGCAAGATCGGCGTTTGACGCCGAAACGTTCCGCCAGCTGGACCTTTTCGGTGAGGCCTTTGAGGCCGTGCACCGCAATTACGTCGAGGAGCCTAAGGACGCAGAACTGATGGAAGGTGCCATCGAAGGCATGCTTTCCAGCCTCGATCCCCACTCCAGCTACCTCCCGCCCAGCGATCTTGAGATTATGCAGGAGACCACCCGCGGTACGTTTGGCGGTCTCGGTATCCAGGTGACGCAGGAGCGTGAGGGCATCGGCCGTGGCCTCGTCCGCGTGATCTCGCCGATGGACGGTACCCCCGCCGCGCGCGCCGGGATTGAGCCTGGCGACCTGATTTTTGAGATTGATGGCGAAAGCGTCTTCGGCATGTCCCTCACCGAGGCGACGGACCTGATGAAAGGCGAGAAGGGAACCAACGTGACCCTGCGCGTGGCGCGTGAGGACGTGAATGAGCCCCTCGAGTTCGAGCTTGAGCGCGATATCATCGTCGTGAACCCGGTGGTCGCCCGCGTGGAGCGCGGCAACTTCGGCTACCTCCGTGTCGGCGGTTTCACCCAGCAGACTGAGAAAAAGATGCTCGAAGCCATCAAAGAGATGGAAGAGGAGAGCGGAGGTCTCGCGGGTCTGGTGATTGACGTGCGGAACAATCCTGGCGGCCTGCTCGACCAAGCTGTGGCCGTTTCGGAAGCTTTCCTCGATGGTGGTGAGATCGTCTCCACCCGCGGTCGCCACTCTAAAGACTCCATGCGTGAGATCGGTAAGCGCGGTGACGTGCTGGAAGGTCGTCCGATCGTGGTTCTCGTGAATGGTGGCTCGGCTTCGGCCTCGGAGATTGTTGCCGGTGCCTTGCAGGACCGGAACCGCGGCCTGATCCTCGGTACAAAGACGTTTGGTAAGGGCTCTGTGCAGACCATCCTGCCGCTGGACCGCGGCGGCCGCTCCGGTGCCCTGCGCCTGACGACGGCGCGCTATTACACGCCATCGGGTCGTTCGATCCAAGCAGAAGGCATTGTTCCCGACATCGTCATGCCGATCACGCGCCCCGGCCAGGAGGAGCCAGCGGAGCGTCGTTCGGAGCGTGATCTTGAGGGCGCTCTCGATGTTGAGAACGAAGACGTCCCCACCAGCGACGCCACGACGGTTCAAGAAATCCTCATGGAAGGCCAAGAGGCACTGGCTGAACGTGAGCGCGAGGAAGAGAACGCGACCGCGCTCTTTATCGAACCAACCGAATGCCCGGTCGAAGAAGACTGCCAGCTCAACCGCGCGCTTGATCTGCTGGAAGATCGGTCACGCTTCGGTCAGCTCCTCGCTGACGCCGGAGCGATCCAGCGCTAGGGTTGCCGATGTTCCAGCGCGCCGTTTTCGGCGAAGGTTTTGCGGGGGCGCTCAGTGAACTGAGCGCCCCTCGCGCATTCTGGGCCGTGGCGTTTGATGAGCTCAGGACATCGCGCCTGTTCGATGTGCTGGCCGAAGCCGAGGCGGGGCTTTCCGACGGCGAAGTCTTGGCTGGTTATCTGAGCTATGAATGTGCGCTCGCTGTCGAACCTCAGCTTCCGTTGCCCGAGCCGCCTCTAGGCCTGCCCGCGGCTTGTTTTGCGGTGTTCACGGAGCAATCGCTGATACCTGAGGGTCCGTTTGATCCCGCAAAGTCGCCGGCCCCTAACGCCATAGACCTGGGACAATCGCGTGCAGCCTACGCTGCGCAAGTGGTAGATATCCAAAGCCGAATTTCTGCAGGCGATGTCTTTCAGGTGAACCTGTCGCATCGCCAACGAGCAACGTTTCCTCAGCAAACTGATCGCCTGATCGAAAGCCTCTCCAAAGAGCAGGCCTTGCGTGCGCCTTTCGGCGCATGGCTAGATTTCGGCACCTTCAGTGTGCTGAGCGCTTCACCTGAGCAATTCTTGACCTTGGTTGGCGCGACAATCTCGAGCGAGCCGATCAAGGGCACGCGCCCTCGGTCTGACGACCCCGTGCGTGACCAAGCGCTGCTTGAGGACCTAGAGGGCGATCAAAAGGACCGCGCTGAAAACATCATGATCGTTGATCTGATGCGCAACGACTTCGCCAAGGTCTGCGACGATGGTTCGGTCACTGAACCTGTGATTTGTGCTAGCCGTTCCTACCCCTCCGTACACCATCTTTATTCGCGGATTGAAGGGCGCCTCCGTGACAAGGCTTCATTTGCTGATGCTCTTAAAGCCACGTTCCCTTGCGGCTCGATAACGGGTGCTCCGAAGTTGGCCGCCATGGAAGCAATCGCTGAACTGGAGGGCGAAGGGCGGGGTCCATACTGCGGCACCGTTTTTTGGCGAACCCACCAACGCGGCGCGGCCTCCGTGGCTATTCGAACCGCCGTTATCGATGAAGCGCAGCGCCGGGTGGACGCGCGCAGCGGCGGCGGCGTTACCATTCTGTCTGATCCTGAAGCTGAGTTCGAGGAAACGCTCGATAAAGCTTACCTCTTCCGTGCACTGACAGGTCATGATGATCCTGATCGTCGATAACTACGACAGCTTCGTCGAAACCCTGGCGCGCTATGTGCGTGAAGCGGGGTTCGAAACGGTGCTCGTCCGCAATGACGCGGTCACTGCCGCTGAGGTCGCGGCGTTGGCACCGCAAGCCATCATTCTGTCGCCAGGCCCCTATGGCCCTGACGAAGCTGGCATTTGCAAGGCGCTTCCAACCGCTCAGCCGCAGACCCCCATGCTCGGCGTCTGCCTTGGGCATCTTGCGATTGCAGAGGCTTACGGCGGGCGAACAGTCTCGGCGCCTAAGCCTATCCACGGCCGCGCAACGCCGGTGCATCACGAGGGAGACCCGCTGTTCGGCGGTGTGCCTCAGCCCTTCCAGGCGGGCCGCTACCATGCTCTCGCCTCCGATATTGCGGGTACGGATCTTTTACCGACGGCATGGGCAGAGGACGAGACCCTGATGGCGTTTAGGCACCGAAGTGCACCACACGTCGGCGTTCAGTTTCATCCTGAATCGGTTCTGACGCCGGACGGTCGGCGGATCATCGGCAACTTTCTTGCCTCGGTGAGCTCGTGAGCTGGGAGAAGGATAGGGGGCTCCTTCTCGGCGATGGACTGTTCGAAACCATCCGTGTAGAGAGCGGTGCCCCTTTGCTTCTGGACCGGCACATGGCCCGCCTTGCCCGCTCGGCGGAGCGGTTGGCCATGCCGCTTGATATCGGAGTCGTAGCGGACCGCCTCCGCGCGGAAGCGCAAGACGTTTCCGAAGTATCTTCCATGAGAGTCACCGTTACCAGGGGTCCCGGGCCACGCGGGTTGATGCCGCCTTCGGACGCGAAGCTGCGGGTCGTTGTCAGCACAGCCAAAGTGGGTCCCCGCTCAGCAGGTCCGATCTCGATTGCTGTCAGCTCAGTCCGGCGCAACGCGGGATCGCCGACAGCGTCGATGAAGACGGTGGGCTATCTCGATAACGTCCTTGCACGGATGGAAGTCGAAGGCCTTGCTGATGATGCACTTATGATGAACACGGACGATCATCCGGTCTGTACAACCATAGGCAATCTGCTTGTGCTCAAGCCGGGCGGCTGGACGACGCCGCTAGCTTCTCTTGGCGGGCTCCTTCCTGGTATCGTCCGAGAGGTATTGCTGGAAGAGAACGCCATTGCGGAAGGCGAGGTCTCCCTGGAAGACTGCCGTCGCTATCCGTTAGCGCGCTCGAACAGCTTGGTGGGTGTCCAGGCCCTATCGATCGACGGCGGCGTGTCCCCTGACACCCGCGCAGCAGAGGAGTTGACGCGGGTGCTCGCTGCGGCGGAAAGACGGGAGCAATGAAGAGCTTCACTTTCTCCCATGAGCAGATCGTCCGGGTGATCGGCGCGATTGTGGCCGACGAACTCGCTAGGCGGCATGCCCGTTACACGGAGAGCCTCGTTCATTCCGGTTGGAAGGCGGACACTCCGCTGGGTCAGGGCGGGATCGAGATGACCGACGCCGAGCGCAAGGACTGCGCTTCCCGTGCTGCCGAGCTGTTTGGTTATGAGCCTGAAGTCCTTGCAGGTTTGGGTGCAACGAAGATCGGCGATTGGGCCTCAGAGCTTGAGACGCGCGCGCAGGATGAACTGACGAACTTCACGTTCTACCCGCACACCCAGACCGGTGAGGCGGCGACGCGCCATGCGGCCGATGCGATTTTCCAGGACGGCGCTGCCGTGGCGTCACTGCTGGCCGGGCGGCGGCGGACAATTTCGATGGTGTCTCCGCATTCTCTCCTGGGTTTGGTCTCGGTGGTCATTGCGCCGAACCTGCAACGCATTCCGATGATTGATGCGCGGACGAAGACACCTGATGAGCTCTCGGACATGCTTGCCTTCGGTGATTTGGTGGTCGCGACGCCGACGCTGTGGCGGTATCTGGCCGCAACGCTTCCTGAGATTCCGTCGAACGTTATGGCGCTCAGTTTCGGCGAGGCGCTGACCCTCGATCTGGCACAGCAGCTGCGGCAGCGGGGACTGGGCGCGCTGCGCGAGCTCTATGGCTCGACCGAGTCGGGCATTGTGGCTTGGCGGGACAGCCAGTCAGAGCCGTTCGTGCTTTTTGACCATTGGCAGCGCGAAGGGGAGGCGATCATTCGTCAGCGGCCTGACGGTCGTGACCTGACGCTGATTCCGATGGATGAAATCAGTTGGGAAGGGCCACGCAGCTTCCGCCTGGGCGCGCGGCGCGACGGCGCTGTGCAAATCGGCGCGGTGAACGTCTATCCCTCGCAAATTGCTGATATCATTGCTGGACATCCGGCGATCAATGCTTGCGCTGTGCGGCTCAGCCGGCGTCCAGGGCAGCTTGATCGCCTGATTGCAGATATGGTCGTGCACGGAGGGGTTGAGCCTGACGTGGACATGGCCTGGGAGGTGGATGAGTGGTGCCGGGAGCGCCTGCGCCCCGCGGAACGGCCGCGTATCTACCGGTTCCATCCCGAACTGCCCGGCTGACGCTCTCTTTACCGGATCGCCCTAGGCACTGATTCGTCAGCGTAAGGGGACGGAGTCATCAGGCGCTCGCGGTCAGGTCCGCTTCTCAACATGATGGACGGCTGTCTCATCGCCGCGACGTTTCTCGCGCTTCTCTTCATGCTTTCTGCTCTGAATTAACGTTGTTTTGCGGGATATTGGGTAACGCTGTCACGGTCGCCACGGCTTGAAGGGTGCCGCGTTCAGCGTTGTTTCGTCGTCTCCGTATCCTGATGATTGATGCCGTGTTCCTAGTCGCACTCGGTGCGCTGGGCCTATCTGTGATGCGCGTGGCAGAAGGATCGGACACGCCGCCACCGCCAGCTGCGGGGCCGGAGATGCTGGCTGCTCAATCAGCGTCGATGCCGCTGTCGGCCAATCAAGGCGAGACGTTGGTCAGCGCACGGGTCACCGTGGATAAGCGCGGCGGGCTGATCTTCCCCGGCGATGAAGTGCTGGTCGAAGGCGACAACCAAGGCGCTTCTGAGCCGCTGGGTCCACTGACCGTTGTGGCGATCGAGCAGCGTCCAGGGCTTGATCGGCCTGCTTTGATCACCTTCTCGGTACCGCGTGAGGCGTCTCGTGAGCTGCGCCGCATGCGCGAGGAGACGGAGCTTTATGCCCGGCTGCACAAACTCTCTGTGCGCGGCGACGCCTATGGCCTCGCGCAATTGCCAGAGGCTCAGGTGATCACGCGGCGCTACGAAACGCGCGATGGAGCGAAGACAGCCCGCTAACCTTGCGCGCGGCAGTGCACACCTCTACCGGCTAGGGCTCGCCGTTTTTTGGAGGGTGCTTGATGCCTTCACCTGTTCTCGTTGCTGATCCGTCACGCCTCGCGAAAGCAACGCCGGTCTATCTTCTTCTGCGCGATGATCCGCTCCCTGACGATGCCGTGGAGACAGCGCGGCTGGCGAAGTTTGGCGGCGAGATCGGGCAAACCTGCGCGTTCTCTGGCGGCTATCTCGTCGGCGCAGGGGGCGGAGAGGACCCTTTGGCGCTGGGGGCGGCGGGGTCTTCATTGCCTGCTGGCGATTACAAGCTGGCCTTACATCCCGAAGGCTTCGACCTAGACCTGAGCGCGCTGGCCTTCGCGCTCGGTACGTACCGGTTTGCGAAGTACCGCGAGGCGGTGGAGCCTCCGGTTCTGGTCCTCGAAGACGCAAGCCAAGCGGAAGCGATCGCGCGCGAGGCGGCGTCAGCCGCGTTCGGGCGAGACCTGATCAACACCCCAGCCGAAGAGATGGGCCCTGACGGATTGGAAGAGGCAGCGCGGGCGCTCGCCGCTGCCCACGGTGCTGGCGTCACGGTCTATCAGGGCGACGGATTCGCGGAGGGCTTCCCCCTGATCCACGCTGTGGGCCGGGCGGCGGAAAAGGCGCCGCGCCTCATTGTAGTGAACTGGTCAGGCGGCGACGGCCCCAACCTCGCGCTGATCGGGAAGGGCGTCTGCTTTGACACTGGCGGGCTGAACCTCAAGCCCGGCGGAGCTATGGGCCTCATGAAGAAGGACATGGGCGGCGCAGGCACGGCCCTCGCGCTGGCCCGGCGGATCATGGAGGAGAAGGTGCCTATGAACCTCCGCCTGCTGATCCCCGCTGTGGAAAACGCTGTGTCGGGCAACGCGTTCCGGCCAGGCGATGTGTTCCGCGCACGGGACGGACAAACGGTGGAGATCTCCAACACCGACGCCGAAGGCCGCTTGATCTTGGCCGATGCCATCGCCTTGGCGGTGGAGGGCAAGCCGGACCGCATGATTACGCTCGCGACGCTGACCGGCGCAGCACGGATTGCCCTCGGCCCTGATCTTCCGCCGATTTACTCCACGGAGCCTGAGTTTCAGGAGCGGGTTCTGGAGGCAGGTGCGCGCTTAGCTGACCCGCTCTGGCCGATGCCGTTCTGGGACCGCTACGAGAGCTTCCTCCGCTCCGATATCGCGGACGTGAACCATGCCGCCGATACGCCCTTCGCGGGGTCGATCACCGCGGCCCTTTTCCTTCGCCGATTCGCGCACGACGTTCCGTATACCCATATCGACACCTTTGCTTGGGTTCCCAAGCCCTTACCCGGACGCCCGAAGGGCGGCGAGGTGCTGGCGATGCGGGCCCTTCTCGCTGCACTCCGTGAAGACACGGCCTGACCCATCGTACACGCGTGCGGAGATTTCCGGAAATCTTGGCAACTTGGGCCTTCCGCCGCCGGACGAAACACCCGTAAGCGGATGTTCACAGAGTTTAACAGCTTATTAGCGGTTAGAGTCGTTCACTCACGAAGAGTCCGTTGAGGCTGCGAGTAAAGGGATGAGGCGCGCATGAAAGCCGCACTGCAGGGAAGCCTGATGGCCATGGCAGCCGCGCTGCTCCTCAGCGTGACGTTCTTCCTGACCCAATCGCCGGCATCGAGCGATATGAAAGATGCCGTGGGCGTTGTGGACCCGACCTGGGCGATCACCGGCGGCGCTGTGGCGTTTGCTTTGGCAGCGCTTCTTTGGGCTGTTCGGACGGCTTCGGCCTCACGCCATCTCACTCGGGACTGGACAAAATCACTCGCGACGATGGAAGCGCGGCTCGAAAAGTCGGAGACGATCCTCGCCAGCCACCCGGGCCTCGTCCTAGTTTGGACAGAAGGTGACGGCGACGTTCAGCGCGGAT
>JBCCTF010000092.1:0-15509 GCA_039198765.1 Pseudomonadota bacterium | reverse complement strand
TGCCGCCGCTGTTGCGGCCGACCATGGCGTTGCGGGTCTCGTCATGCTCGAAATACTCCCAGCCTAGCGTCCGTGCAGGGATGAAGCCGTCGGCGCCCGTCTCATCCAGGCTGACGAACAGGCCGACGCGGGTCACCCCGCTGATCCGGCCGGTGAAGGTTGCGCCGACTTGCTCCTCCAGGTGACGGGCGAGAAGGCGGGCTTCGGTATCGCGTTCAGCACTGACCGCGCGGCGTTCGGTTTGGCTGATGCTCTCAGCAATGCTCTGCAGACGGACTTGATCCTCATCCCGCTCACCCCCTTCGCCGAGGCCGAGGGTGCGCACGAGCGCGCGGTGGATCGTCAGATCCGCATACCGACGAATCGGCGATGTAAAGTGCGCGTACTTCTTTAGCGACAGGCCGAAGTGACCAATGTTTTCCGTGTCATAAACGGCTTGGCTTTGAGAGCGGAGCACCGACATCGCGATGATGTCCATCTCATCCCGCTCCCGCGCTTTGGCGAGGATGCCGTTGAGGTTTGACGCACGAACATCGTCAGCCTTCGGAAGAGTGTAACCCAGAGGGTCAAGATACTGCCGTAGGCCATCGAGACGTTCAGGGTCCGGAGCATCGTGGACACGATAGATCGCCGTGCGCCGCGCCTCGGACAGCGTCTCCGCTGCGCAGACGTTGGCGAGCACCATGAATTCTTCGATCAGGCGGTGGGCGTCCATGCGCTCTTTCCGCTCGACGCCGACCACAGCCCCGTCTTCCATCACGATGCGCCGCTCAGGCATATCGAGGTCGAGGGGCTTACGGCGCTCGCGGGCCGTTTTCAGCGCCTCATAGGCTTCGAAAAGAGTCGCCACCTCTTTCGGGCCGCGCTTCTCACCATCGGCGATGGCCTGCGCATCTTCGTAGGCGAGGTTTTTATGGTTTTTGATCTTGGCACGGAAGAACCTGTGGCTCTTCTTCCCGCCCTTCGCGCCAATCTCGACCTCACAGCAGAGGGCGAGGCGGACTTTGCCTTCCTTCAGCGAGCAGAGATCATTCGACAGCTCTTCAGGCAGCATGGGAACGACGCGGTCGGGGAGGTAGACGGAGTTGCCGCGCTTCTCCGCCTCTTGATCCAAAGAGCTCCCTGGACGGACGAAAAAGCTGACGTCGGCGATGGCAATGGTCAGGCGGAAGCCGCCATCGTCCAAACGTTCCGCATGCACCGCATCATCGTGGTCCCGCGCGCTTGCCGGGTCGATGGTCATCAGTTTGAGTTTGGTGAGGTCGCGGTGGGCTTTGTCGGCTTTCACCTTCAGCGCCTTGGCTTCGCGCAAGACACCGGCGGGGAAGTCTGTAGCGATGTCGTGCTCCGCCAGCGCGATGAGGGACAGATTCTCTGTGCCATCGACGGAGCCGACGACCTTCGCAACCCGCCCTTTCTGCGGGCCATAGCCTCGCTGCGGCTTGGGCTCAGCCCAGACGAGGTCGCCGTCCTTCGCGCCCAGCATGTCCGCCTTGGCGATCTCAAAACTCGTCCGCACTTTGCGGCTCACGGGCTCAACGATCCCGCCATTCCGCGTCGCGCTGAAGACGCCGAGGAGTTGGCCGCCGGCTTTACCGAGGGCTTTGATCACCGATGCGCGGATGCGGTCATTGTCCTGGTGCAGCCGTCCGAGGAAGCGGTCGCCGACGCCGAGAGTTGGCTTTGCTTTCGCCGCATCCTTGGCGGGGAGGATCACCGCGGCATCCGATTCGCCTTTGGTCAGCGAGCATATGAGGTCGCCTTCGCTGTCCATCTTCTCGATGGTCATCACGGTCACGGGAGGGAGCTGGCCGGGGCGCTTCGCCCGCTTACCATCCAACGAGACGTCGCCTTTCCGTTCCAGCTCGCGCAGCAATCCGCGCAGCTCGGCACGGTCTGCGCCTTTGATGCCGAAGGCGCGGGCTATGTCGCGGCGGGTGACGGGAGAGGGTCGTTCAGCGTTCTCGCGGGCGATCCACGCGATCAATTCGTCTTTGTTGGGGAGTGTCATTGTCTCGCTGTGGCACGATCTGGCCACGAAGTGTTGGAAAAAGAGACAACCTGCGGTCTCGATTAGCCGTTTGTTAAACGTGAGACGGTCAATTCCTCGCTTAGAGCATCGTTTACTTTTTCGGGAGCGCGCCATGCCCACACTGCGCCAGAGCCTACTTCCCGCCACCAGCCTCGCCCTTGTTTCTGCGGCTGCGATCGCCGTCCTATGGGACGTCGCGCACGCGCAAGGGGCGCCTGTTCGCTACGGCACCGACCCGGTTTCCGGCGGTGAGGGACCCCAGGTCCTGAGCTACCGCGGCGAGGACGCGCCGAGCCCGGTGAGCGAGGTTGAGCACGTCATTCGCGCGGGCGAGACCGTGTACGCCCTAGGGCGTCTTTATAACGTCCCGCCGGCGTCCATTATCGATAAGAACAAGATCCCCACGCCTTATCGGCTGACAGTTGGTCAGGTTGTGGTGATCCCGCTGGGGATGCAGGCACCGCGTGCCGCGATGCCTGAGCTCGTCAGTGCACGCCGTGTTCAAAATGGTGCGCAACCCTACCCAGTCCAAGCAGGCGCACAGCCCTATCCCGTCTCCACTGAGCCGAGCTACACGGAAAGCCGCGTCTATATCGTCCGTCCTGGCGACACGCTTTATAGCCTTTCGCGCCGGTTCGGGATGTCCGTGGGCGAGATCGCTGCGGCCAACCGCTTGGCGAAGCCTTACACGATCAGCGTCGATCAGCGGCTCGTCATTCCTGGCATTGGTCAGCGTACGGATCCCACCGTGATGATCGCTGAGACGCAGCCGAGTCGCTCGCCTGATCCGAGCGCGTTGAGCCGGAAAATGGTCGAAGAAACCATGGCCCAGCGTTCGCTGCCTGAGCTTGATCGGCGGAGCCCATTTGCTTGGCCGGTCCGTGGTCCCGTGCTCGTGAAATTCGGCGATACGGTCGATGGTGTACGGATTGATGGCATCAACATCGCCGCACCGATCGGCGCGCCGGTCCGTTCAGCGGCGGATGGCGAAGTCGTCTATCGCGGAAGCGAGCTCGATGGTTACGGCAACCTTCTGCTTGTGAAGCACACGGATGGCTGGGTCTCGGCTTATGCCCATACTGATGCGATCCTTGTACGGAAGGGTGACGTGGTCCGTCAGGGGCAAGTCATCGCCAAGGTTGGTCGTTCCGGTGCGGTGGATCAGCCGCAACTGCACTTCCAGCTCCGCAAGGACCTGCAGCCGCTTGATCCGCTGATCGCGATGAACGCTGGCTATGGCGGGCAGACGCTCACCGCAGCTGGCCTACGCTAAAGCTGCCTAGTAAAGCTTCGTGACCGTCCCGTCAGGGGCGATAAGCTTGGGTTTCTTTGCCTGCAGCGATGCACCGAAGAGACCCTGGCGCGCGACCATCTTCACGGGCACGTACTTCAGGGTCGCGGTCTGAAGCTCCTCAGGGATCTCGACCATGTAGACCCAGATATCGCCCTCGATATCTCCGCGGTTTTTCTCTTTGTACCCCGCAATTTTGTGCTGCTCGAGTTTGCACTTGTAGGCCTCGCCGCGGAACCGGCCCGGCCCGTTGCGGCGCACGTTCTCGATGCCATCGGGTTTCATCACCAGATCAAACCGCCGTTTGCCGTCGAGGACGGGGACCGTGCGATCGCAGGGCTCCTGACCTTGCGGGACGGGCGTGAAGGCGAGGGCAACCAGCGCTGCGAGGGGATCAACGGCGTTCAGCGCCTCCTCTTCGGAGACAGGCTGGCGGAACCGCGCCTCGGGCAGGGACCACATCCGGAACCGGGTCTCGCCCGTGTCGCGGAACAGCTCCGTACGCTGCTGATCGTCATCGCCGTCATAGTCGTGGTTGAAATAGTAGTGCGCCTTAATCGACGCGTCCTCATCGAACAGGCCCGAAGCGTTGGACGTTGCCTCCGCGTCGGAGAACCACCGCGCCACGCCGCGCTGCTCCATCTGGTAGTTGATGGTGTAGCCCGCCTCGGCGACCATCACATTGAGGAAGACCCGGCCAATATCGAACCCGGCCAGCTCGCCCTTCATGGTGGTCTCGTAACGTATCCCCTCAGCGATCTCGAAAGGGGAGTTGCCCAGGGGCTCTGGCTGCGGGTCGACAGCGAACAAGTCGCGCCACGCCGGTGTTCCCGGATCGGGATAGGGCCCTTGGTCCTGCGCCAGCGCCATTGCGCCAAACGCGGACAAAAGAACAGCAGGCATCGCCGTGCGAAGCGTCATCGGCTCGGTCTCTCCAACGTGACTGTCCCCCACCGGGAGGATCGCTACTTCTTTAACGACTAAAGAGCAAAGACCCGATTGACGCTACGCAGCGTTTTGTAACCCTTGACGAGGGCCGTCGCCCCGGGTAACCGCCGCGCTTCGTTTTCAACTGATCCTTCTTGAGGTTCCGCAATGTCCCGTGTTTGCGAATTCACCGGCAAAAGGCCGATGGCTGGGAACAACGTTTCCCACGCGCAAAACAAGACCCGGCGCCGGTTCTTGCCGAACCTGTGCAATGTCACTCTGATGAGCGAAAAGCTCGGCCGTAGTTTCAAATTCCGCATCACCGCGCACGCGCTGCGCTCGGTGGACCATGTGGGCGGCCTTGATGCTTTCCTTGCTAAAGCGAAAGACACCGAGCTGTCTGATCGCGCCCGCAAGGTGAAGAAAGACATCGCTGCGGCTGCGTAAGCGCCGCTTTCGATCTCATCCCCTCCCGCGCGAATCCGTGGTACGGTTTTCGCATGGAACATGCGGTGATGGTGGCAGATCCTGTATATGTGAGCAGCGCTCAGCCTGAAGTGGTGGAGCGCTACTATGACCACGCCGCGACCGGACGGGCGCGTGCTCTTAAATTGCTGCGCGAGATTGGTCAGCGAATGGCTTTGATCGCGGGCCTCGCAGCATTGGTTGCTCCGCTTCAGATGATCGCTGCGGTAACCCTCGACCTTCCTCTTTCGATCTTTGATTCTTTGCGCGGTCCTGGCGGCATGGCGCCTTCGGCGTTTTTGAGCCGGGGTGAGGGCCTCTTCATGCTGAACACACTGGGCTTCATTTTGATGGCCCGGGTTTGGGGCGCGAAGACGGTGAGCCGTGTGGTGCTCGTCTCTTGGATCATTGCCGCCGCACTCCTCCTTATGCTGATCGTCGAGCTTGCGCCCGAATTGCGCGGCAGTGACTTCCCAGAAGGGCGCTTTATCGCCGCCCTGTTGGTAGCCTGGATGGTTGGCCAGTGGGCGGCGACGTGGGTCTATCACTTCTTGCGCGGCGGTGCGTGGTGGAAGGGTCCGTTCTTCGGCGCAGCGATCGGTTTTGCCGTTCAGGCGGCGATTTACTTCCCGAGCGCCTATGCAGGCACCGGTGCACCATGGACCCTTTGGCTGGCACTACAGCTGTTGATCAGCTTCGCGATGGCCGGTGCGTTTGCGCTGTTCTACGGCCCGCTGCGGATGCTCTTCCCCCCGCAAACTGGCCTAGGGGGTCGCTAGCGGGCAGCTGTCGCCAATTGTCAGTGTCATGAGCACTGTGCGTTGGATAGCATTGAAGTTGTCATCTGACACGAGCAGCAGAACGTCAGAGCCGTCTTCGGCACGCACGAGGGTTATCCCCTCCATATTGTCCGCACCTTCGAAGAACGTCATCCGCCCGAGATTTTGCGGTTTGAGGACAGTGTCCGGCTCCGCATTCAGAACATCGCTGAGCTTCAGCACATTGATCCGTGCACGGGGGCCAAGCTTGCGGCTGAACGCGCGTTCCAGAACGAAGAGGCGGTCGCCTTCAAGGTCAGCGTGCATATCGGTGACGTTGAAGTTGGGT
Source organism: Pseudomonadota bacterium (assembly GCA_039198765.1). Classification (GTDB taxonomy): domain Bacteria; phylum Pseudomonadota; class Alphaproteobacteria; order Caulobacterales; family Parvularculaceae; genus Parvularcula. The sequence continues at coordinate 9,687 of JBCCTF010000092.1, read as the reverse complement.
TCTGATTGGTAGAGCGCGTGGAGCTCTGCTCCGCTCTCCCGCCACATCATCACCTTAGCCTGGTTCTGCTCGTCCGTGTCCTCCGCAATCAGGAGGTATCGTCCGTCACCGAGAGAGGTGAGCGCCTCCAGGCTGCCATTTCTGGTGAAAGGCTCAAGTGCGGACAGTTCGGCGATTGCTTCGCCCTGATTGTACTGACCATTCGCCTCAGTCACGTAAACGAGGTCATGCGCGCGTTCGCGGCTGATCAGCCAACCGTTGCCATAGCGCGCGAAGGCCTCGGTATCGTTGCCTTTGATCTCTGTCCGGTCGGCACGGCGCATTTTATAGGCTGAAGCATCTGTCAGAGACTCCAGGGCACCATTTTTCTGCAACTTGAGAGAGGCTTGGACGATGTGCCCGGCGTCGCTCAGCATAAAGATGGTTTGTGAAGCGTCGTCGAAAGATACGCCTGAATATCCGCCAAAGCCTGACGGCCCGCGGAGCGCATGGCCTGATGTCATGGTCATGCAGCCCACCTCCATCCCGCCATCAAGGCCGCTGAACGGCTCCAGCGTGATGGCCATCGGGCGGGCGAGGAGCGCCGCTGAGAGCAGGAGTGTGCCGATCATGCCCGCCGTCTCGCGCGCACAGGTCGTCCCATGCTTTCATCCTCGAAAAGCGCCGCCAGCTGCTCCATCATCGCACCGCCGAGTTGGTCGACGTCGGATATCGTGATCGCCCGGCGGTAGAATCGCGTGACGTCGTGGCCGATGCCGATGGCCAGCAGCTCGACCGGTGATTGACCCTCAATCTTCGCGATCACCTCGCGCAAGTGGCGTTCGAGGTAGTTTCCTCCGTTGGCGGACGATGTCGTATCATCGACTGGAGCGCCGTCAGAGATGACCATCAGGATACGCCGCGCCTCGGGTCGTGCGACCAGTCGTTCGTGCGCCCAGAGAAGGGCCTCGCCGTCGATGTTCTCTTTGAGGAGGCCTTCTTTGAGCATCAATCCGAGGCTGTCGCGGCTCCGCCGATAGGGTGCGCCTGCTGCCTTGTAGACGATGTGGCGTAGATCGTTCAGGCGGCCAGGATGCTTGGGCCGACCGTCTTTGACCCACTGCTCGCGAGACTTGCCGCCTTTCCACGCCATGGTGGTGAAGCCGAGGATCTCGACCTTCACGCCGCACCGTTCTAACGTCCGTGCAAGGATGTCTGCGCAGATCGCCGCCACGGTGATAGGACGCCCACGCATCGATCCCGAATTGTCGAGGAGCAGCGTCACCGTCGTATCGCGGAACTCCTGATCTTTCTCCTGCTTGAAGGAGAGGGGCTGGAAGGGGTCGATCACGATCCGCGTCAGTCGAGACGCGTCGAGCACGCCCTCATCAAGGTCAAATTGCCAAGCGCGGTTCTGCTGGGCGAGCAGCCTGCGATGCAGCTTGTTCGCAAGGCGGGAAACCACCGCATGCAGACTTTCAAGTTGTCCATCGAGCTGTTTGCGCAGCCGCGACAGCTCATCAGGTTCACACAGTTCTTCAGCATGGGCGAGTTGGTCAAACTCCGTGGTGTACGGACGGTAATTCTCGCCGCTATCGCCCAGGGTCTCGCGGCGAAGGATCGGGGCATCATCGCCTAGGTCGTCACGCGGGTCGCCTTCGTCGATCGATTGCGGATCGTCGCTGATGTCCGCTTCGCCTTCGTTGGCTTCGCCGAAATCGGGGACGTCATCCTCAGCCCCTTGTTCGCCCTCGGGGCTCTCATTTTCCTCGGGCGCGTCGGCCTGCTCTTCAGGGGTCTCCCCTTCGTCCGGGGGCGTGTCCTCTTTGTCCTCGTTGTGGTCCTGGTCACCCTTCTTGTCGCCGAGGTCGAGCGCTTCGATCAGATCCCGGGTGAGCGCGGAGAAGGTCGCCTGATCAAGATGGCTACCCCGTTCGGACAGCGCATCGAGCGCCTTGCCAGCGGTGTTCTCGATTTCCTCGCGCCATAAGTCGACGAGTTTCGTTGCTGACTTCGGCGTCTTGATGCCCGTCATCCGTTCGCGCGCGAGAAGCTCGATGATATCCTGGACCGGCACGTCCTGCCGATCTTCCATCCGGCGATAGCCCTTCTCATCGAGCTTCCGCTCAAGCGCGGCCGTCAGGTTGCGGCCCACGCCATCAAGCGCGTTGGCGCCGAGAGCTTCGCAGCGCATGTCCTCAAGAGCCTGGAAAAGAGCCCGGCCCTCGGGGTTTTCGGGCTGCAAGCTGCGGTGCAGGGCCTCGTCATGGTGGGCGAGACGGAGCGCCGCGGCATCGGCATGACCGCGGCTGATGGCGACCTTGTTCTTATCAAGGCGGCGCGGCGGCAAGGGCAGGCGGGCTTCCGTTCCGTCTACCATGGGGCGGTCTCCGCCGAATTTCACCTCGGCCTCAGGCTCCGCCGAAAGGGCGCGGGTGGCCTGGGCGAGGACGCGTTTGAACCGTTCGTTGGGGCTCTCGTTCTGATCCATAGGGTGGGCATAGAGGCGTCGGCTCCAGGGGGCTAGCCCGCCTCGCGCCGCATTGAGCTGTGCACGCCCCGCGCGAAGCGCTCTGCAAAGAAACATCTGTTGTCCGCGTTGCCCGAACCTTTCGAATATTATAACGTCAGGGAGTCGGTGGCGACCGGGGGATCGGGGACGCTGGCGGCGTAGGCTGGGGGGCTCGCGCACGCTATTTGATCCGCTCTCGGAGCAATCGGCACAGTTTGGCATGGGCCTGACGGGATCACCTGCGCTTGTCCGAGCGTACCCTTCTGAACTGCCTCGTGGGCGGCGGTTCTCCTCTGGGTGCTGATGAACCTGTTTGGCTCTCTGCCTTGCGACTGGCGTCTAGGTGGGGTTCTTGCGCTGGTCGCCTTTGGGGCGGCGTCTTCCTAACCCGAGGGGAAGGCGCCGCCTTTTTTTGTGCGTGCGTGTCGTCGCTTTCCTTAGACTCAATAGAAAAAAGCCCTGCAGCTTTCGCTGCAGAGCCTTAGGCGTTTCCTCTGTGTGCTGAGGCTTAGCGCTTACGGCGACGCAGAGCAGAGACCCCTGCAACGGCCGGTGCAAACAGCAGAGCTGCTGCGGGAACCGGAACGGGCGCGGTTGCGCTGTAGCTGTAAGATGACATATCCGGGCCGTCGAGCAGCAGCACTGAAGCTTGGCGGCCAGAGGCGAAGAAGGCTGTCGCAATCGCATTCGCCGCCACGCCATTGTTGAACAGGATGTCGCGGTAGTCGACGACGATGTTGCCGTTGCCCGGGTCGACGTCGGTGTTGAATTGCAGCGTACCGCCCATACCGAGCATCACATCGATATCAACAAATGTCGAACGTGCGCTGCCGTTAAGGGTGTCCGGCGAATTGAGCGTCGCGCTGTTCTCCGAAACACTCAGTGCATTGACGAAGTCAAAGTTGAAGCTGTCGTCGCCGATGGTCAGCAGGAATTTGACCATGGTGTCGCCGTTGGTGCTGGTGTTCTCAACGTTCACGGTGGGCACGTTGGTGTTGCCCGAGATGGTGAAGTCGAAGCTGCTGGCCGCGAGCGCGCCAGACGTTGCGAACGCAAGCGCCGAGGCGCCAGCGAGAAGTGTCTTGATCATTGAAATCCCCCAGGAGTTGGACCGGGGGAGAATACCGCGTGGTCAATGAGCGGTAAATGCTGACGTCCGCCTCGGTTAACGGGCGCTAGACGTCGAGGGCCTCTTGCGCGAATGCTGCGTTCTCTTGGATGAAGGCAAAGCGGGGCTCGGCCTTCTTACCCATCAGTCTACCGAACAAATCGGAGGCCTCGGCCTCGCTTTCAGGCAAGCGAATCCGGGCGAGCTGTCGTGTCGCTGGGTTCATCGTCGTGTCTTTGAGGTCCTTGGCGTTCATTTCGCCCAGGCCCTTGAACCGTCCCACGTCGACCTTCGCGTTAGCCGGGAACTCCTTGCGAAGCTCCTCACGCTGATCATCGTCGAGGGCGTAGAGGGTCTTGCCGCCATGGGTAAGGCGATAGAGCGGCGGCTGGGCGAGGTAGAGGTTTCCTGCGCGGACCAGCTCTGGCATTTCCGCGAAGAACAGGGTCATCAAAAGAGCAGCGATGTGGGCGCCGTCAACGTCCGCATCCGTCATAATGATGATCTTCTCATAGCGCAGGTCGCTGAGATCGAAATTGCGGCCGAGGCCCACGCCGAGGGCCAGGGCGATGTCCATCACCTCTTGGTTCGCCATGATCTTATCGCGGGTGGAGCTGGCGACGTTCAGGATCTTGCCGCGCAAGGGCAGGATGGCTTGCGTCTCACGGTTGCGCGCCTGCTTGGCGGAGCCGCCCGCCGAGTCGCCCTCAACAAGGAAAATCTCCGTACCCGTCCGATCCTTTGCCGTGCAGTCCGCGAGCTTGCCGGGGAGGCGGAGTTTTTTCATCGCAGAGGCGCGCTGCACCTCTTTCTCACGCCGCCGCCGCTGGCGCTGCTCCGACTGTTCGATCACGTGTTGGAGGAGCTTTTCTGCTTCCTTGGGGTGGTCAGCCAGCCAGTGGTCGAACGCCGGGCGGATCGCTGCGTCGGTAAGCTTGGTCGCTTCGGCGGTGGCGAGCTTGTCCTTTGTTTGGCCTTGGAATTCTGGGTTGGAGACGAAGACGGACAAGACAGCAGCGGCGGTGCCGAGGACGTCTTCCGCGGTGATGTTCGCCGCCTTCTTGTTGCTCGTCATCTCCGCATACGCACGAAGTCCGCGGGTCAGCGCCTGGCGCAGGCCTTGCTCGTGGGTACCGCCTTCGGGGGTCGGGACCGTGTTGCAGTAGGACGAGGTGAAACCGTCCGCCATCTGACCGCTGGGCGCTTCAAAGCCTGCGGGTCCCCAAGCCACGGCCCACTCGACCGTTCCGTGACCGCCTTCTTTGTGAATCCGTCCACTGAACGCTTCTGCAGTCACGGTTGGGCGCGTACCCACGACCGAACCGAGATAGTCGCGTAGGCCATTGTCGAAGCGGAGGACTTCTTTCGCCGGGGTCTTCTCGTCACCCTTCAGCGCTTCAGGATCGCAGGACCAGCGGATTTCGACTCCGCCGAAAAGGTAGGCCTTCGCCTTGGCCATGCGGAACAGGCGGGCCGGTTTGAACGCGGCCTTCTTGCCAAAAATCTCCGGGTCCGGACGAAAGGTGACGGTTGTGCCGCGGCGGTTCGGAGCATCGCCCACTTTGCGAAGCCTCGAGGTCGGTACGCCCTTGGCATAAGTCTGGCGGTAGAGGGTCCGATCCCGCGCGACCTCGACGGTCAGCTCTTCCGTGAGCGCGTTGACCACAGAGATGCCCACACCGTGCAGGCCACCTGAGGTGGCGTAGGCATTGTTCGTGAACTTGCCGCCGGAGTGGAGGGTGGTGAGGATCACCTCCAGCGCCGACTTGGTCTTGAACTTGGGGTGCTTGTCGATCGGGATGCCGCGGCCGTTGTCGCCAACGGTGAGGTTTCCCTCGGCATCAAGATGCACCTCAATCCGGCTGGCGTGCCCCGCGACGGCTTCGTCCATTGAGTTGTCGAGCACTTCAGCGAAGAGGTGGTGCAGCGCGCGCTCATCGGTGCCGCCGATATACATGCCGGGCCGCTTGCGCACCGGCTCAAGGCCTTCGAGGACCTCAATATCCTTAGCGCTGTAGCTGTTAGAGGAAGCGGCTTTCTGGGCCCTGGCGGCAGCAGGCATAAAAGCTCCGAGCAGTCTTGGAACGAAAACAGAACCCGCGCTTTAGGCCGCTTTCGCGTCCGCGGGAAGCCTAACGCAGGTAACGTGGATAAGAGCTGCGGGTCATCGGCCCAGACGCGCTTTTCTGAGCGGGTTTGTCCTGATCATCGGTCTTGCGCAGAGGCTCTGCCAGTTCCTCGGGTAAGACGTCTTCGGCGGTGCTGAAGAACCGGTTGAGCCACGGATACTTCTGCCGAAGCGTCTTGAGGAGGCGCGCCGCGAGCGGATTGGCGCCGACGAGAATGATGACGCCTAAGGTGATGAGGATCACGCCGAACGGGATGGGGGAGACCATCAATGGCAGTCCGACGATGATCATCGCCAAGCCCAGCAAGCTACCCACTATGCGCCAAACCATTGATCGCCCTCCCACAAGGACTCGATTTAAGGCTTGGGCGGCACATTTGCCAGTGGTCAGCCGTCTTGTGGACTGCACGGAGATGCATACGTCAGCTGCATCGAGGAGGAGAGAACGATGGTCAAACAGATAGCCAAGGGCATGATGGTGGCGCTGGTCCTGTTTGCAGCATGGTTCATTGCCGTTTTCGCGGTCCCTCTCTACGGTTTTCAAGCCCACAATGGCGATGCGCCGTTCCCGCCATGGGGCTGGGAGCGGCCGTCAGGCGAAGCGCCGAAAGCTGGGTCTGCTGATCTTCAGTATACGGTGACTGGTGCACAGGTTCTGGCCGCCATGGAGGCGCATCGCGAGAAGATCGGTGCGCCAGGGATGACAGCCGCCGTCGCTATCGATGGGCGCGTTGTCTGGCGAGGCGCCGTCGGCTGGGCTGATATCGCTAAAAACGAAGCGATGACCTCCGACCATGCGCTCCGGATCGGCAGCACGTCGAAAGCCCTGACGGCGAGCGCGCTTGTGCAAATGGTGCAAGACGACACGATTGATCTTGATCGTCCTATCACGGATTATCTTGATGATACTGCTAACGAGAGCTGGAGCAAGATCACGCCGCGCATGCTCGCGTCGCATATGGCTGGTATGCCTCACTATGGCGATAACAAAGACGCTGATGGTCTGATCGGAAGCTTCCGTCTACGGAGGAATTACTCCGACATGACCAGCGCCTTGGTGCAGATCGACCAGGCGGAGCTGCTGTCAGAGCCGGGGACGACGTTCGAGTATTCTTCGCTGGGAACAGTGTTGCTTGGCGCGACGATGGAGGCTGCCGCTGACAAGCGATACCGCGAGATTGTTCGCGACGAGGTTCTCGTCCCCGCTGGCGCGGAGCGGACATTCGTTGCGCCGAGAAAAGGCAAGGCTGATCAGAATCTTGCTACGTTCTATTTTCTTGATCCTTCGAATGACCGCTTTCGTGCATGGCGGCCTGTGGACCTGTCCCATCGGCTCCCCGGCGGAGGATGGGCGTCAACGTCGGTCGATCTCGTCCGTATCGGGAGCTTGTGGCTTGACGACGACTTCGTGTCGCCCGAACTGCGCAATGCCTTCTGGGAGCCGCAGCGGCTGAGCGATGGTTCGGTCAATGAGCAAGACTACGCCATCAGCTTTCGCTGGCGGGAATGGGAAGTGGACGGAGCACCTCTAGCCCGCAACGCAAACCACGGCGGGGTCAGTAAGGGCGCGCAGAGTTGGCTGCTCATCTACCCCGACCTCGACATGGTGATCGCGTACAACATGAACGGGCGGACCGACACGTTCTCACCATTCGCGGCGTTCCACGACGCCATCTACAGGCCGTTTGCTATGAGAGCGGCTGAGCTACGCCCTGACCTCGAGAGGTAGGTCGGGAATAATAGTCTTTGTGCTGATCGTGCAGCGTACAGCGCGGAGGGCAACACCGTTCTGCGCTGCCCAGCTTAGGCCTTCGGCATATTTGGAGTCCAAGTCCTCAGCACCCTGAACAGCTGTGGCATCGCCTCGCTGCACAATGAAAACGAGCGTCGCGCGGTGTCCGTCTTCGACCATGCGCACCAGCTCTCGCAAGTGTTTGAGGCCGCGTGCGGTGACGCAGTCCGGAAACTCGGACACGCCATCCGCGCGGCGGAGGAGGTGGCAATTCTTGACCTCGATAAAGTGGTCCTGGTCGCCCCGCTGAAGCAGATCGATGCGCGACTTCTCCTCACCATACCGCACTTCCCGTTCGAGAGGCGCGGCGGGGTCGATGCCTTCGACGAGGCCTAAAGCTATGGCCTCCTCTGCCAGCTTGTTCGGCCGGTTGGTGTTGATCCCAACGAGCTCCGTCGTGCCCGGCGGTGAGGGGCACTCCACCACCTCGAGCGTCAGCGGCAGCTTCCGCGCTTTGTTCGCTGAGCGGCTGACCCAGCACTTCGCGCCCTCCGGAGCGACGCCCAGCATCGCGCCAGGGTTTGGGCAGTGAACGGTCGTCTCGCTGCCATCGGCAAGCTGCACATCGGCGAGGAAGCGTTTGTATCGGCGGAGCAGGATGGCTGGTTCAAGGGCAGGGGTGAATTCCATGGCCCCGGCATAGGCTCGTGCTCCGTGCGAAGAAACACCGGCTTTTCCGCAAAGGCGACCGCCGCTAACGGGCGCGGCATGACTGATTTCCCCGACTACCCCCGCGCCGCATGCCTTCTGATTGGTGATGAGCTGCTCAGCGGCCGCACCGCCGATAAGAACGCCCACCATCTCGCTGGCCAGTTGCATGACCGCGGCATTCCGTTGATCGAGATTCGCGTGGTGCCTGACGACGCGCCCGCCATCATCAGCGCGCTCCGCGCTCTGAAACAAAATGCCGATATCGTCTTTACATCAGGCGGCATCGGCCCGACCCACGACGACATCACGGCCGACGCTGTGGCAGAGGCACTGGGTGTCTCCATCGGTGAGGACGAAGCCGCACTCGCCGTCCTTCAAAAGCACTACGACGCGAAGGGTGAGGAGTTGACGCCAGCCCGGCGGCGGATGGCCCGTGTGCCGGAGGGCGCGAGCCTGATCCCGAACAGTGTCTCAGGCGCTCCCGGCTTCACCCTGGACGGGGTCTATGTCCTCGCCGGCGTTCCCACGATCTTCCAAGCGATGCTCGGCGCCATCATCGATGACTTCCGAAGAGGCCCAGAGGAGACAGTGCTCACCGTGGTCGGCACCGGCCACGAAAGCGCACTCGCCGATGGCCTCCGCGACCTCGAAACAGCGCTGAAGGGCCTGAAGATCGGTTCCTACCCCGGCCCGACAGGCGCCGGCGGTCCGCTTTCCATCGTTTGCCGCTCGAGGAACCCCGAAACCGCGCGCCAGGCAGCGCGGGCGGTTGCGGCGCTTTTCCAAGCCCAAGGCTCTGAGGCCACCATCGAAGAGGGGCAGCTCCGCGCATCTGACGCATTCGATTAAACAAACGCGAACTGTTTTGTTGTCACAGTCTGCCGCAGGGGAACGAAAGGGGGCCCGCCGTGGACCACGACTCCATTCTGATCTGCGAGGACGATCCGGTCCAAGCCAAGATTCTCACAGCCGGTGCTGCGCGCCGCAACCTGACGATTTATGGCCCGTGCGAGACCGAGGAAGACGCCTTAGCCGCGGCTCAGGTCGCGCCGATTTGTGGTGCTTTGCTCGACGTCTCGCTGATCGGCGGAACCGTGCATGAGATTGCCCGCATCCTCAAAGATCGTGATCTGCCCTTCGCATTCATCACGGCCTACGGCCCGGGGACCGACCAAGTGCTCCGTGCGTTCCCCGAAAACCTGGTGATCCCCAAGCCGATCACCCTGGATACGCTGGATTTGATCCTGGACCGTCTGCTCGAAGGCTCGCCCCTCAAAAAGGCCGTGGGATAACCCGCCTCACTTCGCCATTGCAGCGCCGCGCCACTGCCGCTCTATTGCGCGCCCAAGCGGGCGTGGCGGAATTGGTAGACGCAGCGGACTTAAAATCCGCAGCCAATGGCGTGGGGGTTCGAGTCCCCCCGCCCGCACCATTTGATGGTCCTGAGTCAGTTGAGACTGTCTATTTCTTCTTCAAAATCAGTATTTAAGCATCTTCTCTGGTCCGATGTCGTCCGA
>JBCCTF010000091.1:0-15630 GCA_039198765.1 Pseudomonadota bacterium | reverse complement strand
CGCGGTCGATCTCGTCGCTCTTTGCGGTCAGCATCAGGATGGCAGGGCCGCCCGCGGCGCGCAGCCGGCGGCAGATCGACAACCCGTCCTCGCCCGGCAGCATGAGATCAAGCACCAGCAGGTCCGGGCGGCGCCGGGCCAACACGGCATCCATCGCGCCGGCATCGGCGGCGTCCTCGACATCCAGGCCCTCGCCGGCCAGGAACTCCACCACCAGCCGGCGGATCTCGGGGTCGTCGTCCACGACCAGGATGAACGGGCGCGTATCGGTCATGGGGGCGCAGTCTCGCCATGCCGACGGTGCCGGCAAGCCGCGGTCAGGCGCTTTTACAAACTGTTACGCCCGGTTGACCGGCCGATACCCGCTGTTTCGCGCCGTCGATACCGCCGCGACATGCGCCCGCTAGCCCCGTGCCGCGACGGCGGCGGCCTGCGCCGCTGCCGTTCGACCACGCTCACGAGAGGAGACCGCCATGAGCAAGACCTTCACGATTGCCTCCCTTGTCGCGCTGATCGCCGTCGGCGCGGTCGTCGAGGCCAATGCCTGGGAGCGGAAGGGCTCCGTAACCGGCTGGCGCGGCACCGGCACGGTCTCGGCGACCGGCAACTGCAGTGGGGGCGCCTGCTCGCGCGAGGTGACCCGCACCGGGCCCTATGGGCGGACCGTCGGCCGCACGGGCAGCGGAAGCTGCGGCGATGGCAGTTGCTCCGGCAACCGCACGACGACCGGTCCCGCCGGCCAGACCATCACGCGCCAAGGCTCGATCAGCCGCTGACGCAACTGCCCCATCGGCCGGGCGCGGGCAGTGAGCCGCGCCGGCAATCCCTGACAAGGAACGAAGATCCATGAAGACCCAGACCAGCCTGCCCGTCGTCCTCGCCGTGGTGGCCCTCGCCGCCGGGCCCCACGCCCGAGCGTCCGAGGCGCACCGCGCGCAGGCAGAGACCAACTTCCTGGAGGCGGATGCCGATGCCGATGGCGCCCTGACCTTCGACGAGTTCACGACCATGGTCGATCTGAACGCCCAGCATGGTATCGGCCGGGCGGCCATTATCCAGCGTCTCGGGCGCTATGGCATGGCGTTCGGTCGCCTCGACGGGAACGGCGATGGGCTCGTGACGCCCGAGGAGTTGCGGGCGATGGCCGAGGCCAGACAACGCTGACGCCGGCCCGAGCCTGCACCCCTGGGGCCGCTCGGGTTACCTAGCGCAGGTTCTTATCACTCGGGCTCGTAGGCTGCGGCTGTGAAGTAGTTGCGGCATTCGTCTGCGGCGAAGGTGTTCGGGGCGGCGCCGATGGCATCGCAGAGGCCGGCGGCGGTGCGGCTGGCGGCCTTGCGCAGAAGCGCCTTGGGTTTAGCGAAGGCGGTCTCGATCGGGTTGAAGTCGGGGCTGTAGGGCGGGAGGAACCGGAGTTCCGCGCCCGCCGTCTCGGTGAACGCCCACGCTCGCGGCCCGTTGTGGCTGGAGAGGTTGGCGATGATGACGATGTCGCCGGGGCGCAATTCGGGGGCGAGGATATGCTGGACAGATGCCTAGAAGGCGTTGCGGTTGAATGGGCCGTTGAGCACGAAGGGCGCGATCATCCCGCGGGTCGTGAGCGCGCCGACGATAGGGGTCGTCTTGCAGTGGCCATGGAGAAAGCGCATCCGCAGGCGTCCGCCGCGCGGAGCGCGCCCGTGGGTGCGGCCCATGTTGGTCTTGGCCGTTCCGTCAGTGGGCTCGAACCAATGGCGCCTCCGATGGCTCAGTCTCGTCGATGAAAACGAGCCTGCCTGGGTCGAGGTCGATCGCAGCACCATCTGCCGATGACTTCAGGGCGACGCGGATGCCTACCTTTGCGCCGCGCAGACAGAATCTGGCAGAAGCTGACAGCCCTGTCCCTGATCGTGAGACGGAAGTGACGCCTGTCTCGCAAGAAGGGCGAGCTGCGACCGGCAGCGCGACCTCTCTCGGGTACACGCGTAACGCGACACTGGCGTTGCGCTACATCGCGCGCGATGGCGTCGTCCTGTGCCATCGCGCGTTTTTCACGAGCGCTGCGGACGAGACGGCTCAAGCGACGAGCATGTCGCTGACGTCGAAGGCGACGTTGTCCTCGACGAACGTCTCCGATCGGCCAACGAAGATGATCGACTCGCCGCCGCCCAAGTTCAGTACGGCGTCCCCATCGGCGTTGGCCGTGATGTACGGATCGATCGAGTCCGGCACGGCCGGATTGTAGTTCGTGAGAACGAAGTAGTTCTGCAGAATGACGGTTTCGCCGACCTCGATGTCGATGATCCTGTCCACTTGCGCGCCGCCATCCTCCTCCTCGTTGAACAGGAAGGTGTCGACGCCGGTGCCGCCATCGAGAGTATCGTCTCCGGCGCCGCCCCTCAGGGCGTCGTCATGGCCATTTCCGCTCAGGACATCGTCGCCAAGCCCGCCGAACAGGGCGTCGTTGCCGTTGTCGCCGTTCAGCGTGTCGTTCCCCTGTTCGCCGTAGAGGACGTCATGCGCTTGGCCACCGTGGAGAATGTCGGCGCCATCGCCCCCCACAAGAAGGTCGTCCCTGTTGTTGCCGAACAAAACGTCGTCGCCCGCGCCACCGTAGAGGCTGTCGTTTCCGATGCCGCCCTCGACATGGTCGTTGCCGCCCCCGGCGAAGATCGTGTCATGGCCGCCGAGGTCGTCCACCCAGACGTCGTCTCCGTTGCCGAAGTAGAAGACGTCATCGTTCGTGGTCGGGGCGAAGTCGCTTCCGCCCTCCTGGCGCTTCGTTACGGTATCCGCAAAGCGCTCGAGCTCCCATTTGTCGCCCGCGAGGCTCAGCATTTCACGTTCGCTCAGCACGCGTTTGGCGACCACGATCTCGCGCATTTGGCCGTCGAGCGCGTCGTCGGCGACATAGTTGCTGTAGCCGAAGAAGAGGTTTGCGCGGTCGACGTCCGGCAGGTCGACGCCGGCGCCGAAAGCGTCCTCGCCCATCTTCTGGCCATCGACATAGAGCGTCATGCCATCATCGTCGAAAGTCGCGCCAAGATGGATCCACGCGTTCTCGACCAGCACGTCGCGCGCGATCACCTCGCCGATCTTGGTACCGCCGTCGCGGATCGAGAACTCGATGTCATCGGTCCCGCTGATCTGGGTGACGATGATGTTGTCGGCGCCCGGGCCGTTGCCGAGGTCGAAGAAGCGTTGCCAGCGCCCGGCGAGGTCGTCGAAGCGGACATGGCCTGCGATGGTGTAGCCGTCGGCGCCGTCGCTGAAGTCGATGGCCGTATCGAGCTCCATGACTGCAGTGTCGGTGCCGTCGAAGTCGAAGGCGAAGGCAGGATCGGCGGCGAGCCCGCTCTCGCTGACGATGCCGACGCCGTCCTTATAGGTCATCCTTTGCAGCGAGCCGTAGCCGTCATAGGCGGCGCCGCCGGCGTTCCCCACGACCTCCCACCGCGCATCGAACAGCAGGTTCGGTCGATTGTAGATCACCAGGTTTTCGATCTCGGTGGGCTCTGACGCCCCCGTAGACCCGTGCGGTCGAAAGTTCAATACGTTCCCAATGTAAGTATCTAATAGCCCCGTTAGTTGCTCTGCTGTATGATTTATCGTTGAAAAAGGAGTATGCTTTGTTAACGTCCATACGTCACCAATTGTGCTCTCTACTTTATATGTCAAACTCACTTGGGCTTTAAACACAGATTGTGACAAGCTATCTGCTTGAACAATGGTTTGATTATTTAAATTTTTATCAAGAAATATTCTCAATTGCTCAGATCCGACTACAGCAATATCTCCCCCATCTTGATGAAAACTGCTGTCCTGACTCCCATTTATCTGAGAAACAGCTCTGACATAGTGCCCTGCGATATTGACAATACCTTCACCATCCATGGTTTCGATGGCTTGATCGAGATCGAACGCGTCGAAGGAGGTGTCGATGCTCTTCGTGTTGAATCTCGCCGGGTCGTCATCGCCGTGCCTGATGATGGTCAGCCCCCAACCGTCGTCCGATTCGAAGTCGCCGATATCGAGCCGTACTTGCGAGAGGACTTGCCCGTAGTCAGTGATCGGGTCGCGTGAAGGGATGATGTAATTGGAGGCGTCGACGATTGTATAGGCCCAAGTCAACTGGCCGTTGACGATCTCCCGGCTCTCGAAAATCATCTTTTGCAGGCCAGTGCCCTCGGTTCCGTCTGGCGTGTAGACGGTGATCTTGTCCCCCTCCTCCGCATCGAAATCGAGGATGTAGTTACGGGAGATGCCGGTGTCGGACAGGAGCAGCTCGAATCGGTCCGCCCCGTCATAGCCGAAGAGAACGTTGTCCCCATCCCCGCCGCGCAGGATGTCGTCACCCTCGCCGCCATCGAGCAGATCGTCGTCCGCGCCACCTTCCAGCGCGTCGCTGCCTTTACCGCCGTGGAGGACATCCTCATCCTCCCCGCCGAGAAGACTGTCGTTGTCGTCCTCGCCATAGAGCTTGTCTTTGCCGTGATCGCCATAAAGCGTATCGTCGCCGGTGCCGCCGTAGAGCCTGTCGTCATCGGCCAGTCCGTCGAGCCGATCGTTTCCGCCTAGGCCGCGCAGAGTGTCCGCCTCGCTGCCGCCGTCCTTCGTGTCGTTGCCGTCACTGCCGGACCAATCGATGCCGGTCACTTTTCCTTGAGACATTGTCGATCTCCATCTGGTCGATGCGCATCGGCCGGCGGACGGAAATTGCCCAGGCGCTTATGCCGTCGCCATGCGCCGGCCCCGGCGCGGAAACGTCTCTTTCGAAATTCGGCCAGCAGACTCACGCCGACTCGAATGACCAGATATCGTTAGATCACGGCGATATTTTTTATTCGGACGGGTAACGGATCGTCGGTACATCGATACGATTCGAGGAAATTTGCCCAAGAGAAAAATCTAAAAATGATATGCAATAAAGATATTAGTGAGGCATTGCTCACATTTTAGTGAAGCGTCAATATTGGATATACCGAAGTCTCAAGACTGCGAATTGACTCCGAAAAGGGGGCACAATGAACATGCAGCCAGGCTTCGGCTAGGATTGCGTCAATTTTTATGCCTTACGGCATGGTCACTATGGTTTCACCTCAATTGTTATGAAGAGAGCCTCTAGATTAATCGCCCTCCTTGTAACTCATATACATGAGGCTTTTCCCGTATATCTGAATGGTTTGCCTCAATTCATGAGACGTAGTCATGGTCACTGGCGATGGCGATGGCGGACAGGCACACGTCCGGACATCTGGCATAGCGACTTGCGACCCGGCGCCAGTCTTTCAGCCGGCCGGACAGGATCTCGATGCGGTTGTACTGCCTGTCCCGGCGCTTGTGACGCAGGTTTGCCTTGCCGCGGGTTGTTCTGCCTGGGATGCGGGGGCATAGTAATTCGTCCTGCAGAGCCTTGCGGAACCAATCGGCCTCTTAGGCCCGGTCAGCGATCAACCAGTCGACCGAAGGCAAAGACTGGCACAGCGCCCGTGCGCCGGCGCAGTCACTCACATGGCTGACGGTGATGAAGCAACGGATCGAATGCCCGGTGCGGTCGGTGACGGCGTGCAGCGTCGTATCCATGCAGCCTTAAATCCGGCAGATCAGACGTCCACGACCGCTCTTTCACCCGCAGGCCGGTCGTCGTGCTGTGGACTTCAGGTCGGTCGCGTCGATCATCGCCACTCCCCTCTCGCTCCTCGGCAGCCAGCCCGATCAGGATCCGGGCGAACACACCCTTCTCGCTCTAGCGCTTCCATCGATTGAGAGGTGGTCCCTGGTTACCTCACTGATGATCTTCAGTGATCCGATTGACGCCCGGCGCCTTGGGATCTCCCAGAACATTCGTCCAGTGTTGCGCCCGGTCAGAGATCATCTCCGCCAGAAGGAGCAACCGCTCGACATCTAGAGCATCGACAGAGACCAACAGTTTCAGCACGGCGCGTCCGTCCCGATCCAGCGCGGCCGTGATACCCTCGGTCACATCCGTGAGGAAGTTCCAACGAAGCATCAACTCTCGATGCGCTCTGCCCGCCGATGCCGGCAGTGGTCCAAGCGTGCTGATGAGCAGCAGTGCCTCGTCGTCTATCGACACGAGGTCGACGCTGGGGCGCTCAGAAAAGTCGAGGCTGAGGGCACGCCGGTCCTGGTCCGCAGGCATGCCCAGCTTACGCGACACATCCGCGAGAAGCGCCGATCCCATGCCTCGCTCGCTCATCTCGTCACCCGGGCCCAGCCGCGTCTCAGCCCACGCCGCGCTGCAATCCTAGTTCGCATCGCGTCAGTGGCCATCGCCAAGACCGTTGACGAACGCCATGATCGCAGCGCCGATCACGTGGCCGACAACGCTTAAGCACCCAAACGCCAAATCCTCATCATGCTCGTCGAGCGTGACGGAGCTCGAGTCTTTATCGGCGCGCTGTTCCGACTTCGTACTTTTGTCAGGGGTACTTGAGTTCTGTGTCGCCTGATCCTGACCGCTCCATTGTATATGCTCGGACGAAACCGAGCTGGCACGAGCTTTGTCGCCATCGCTTTCAGACGGTTTTCTGGTTTCCGTGCCGTGCCCTACGATATGCAGGGCGCACGCTCTGGCGTGTGCCGGCTGGCCGGCCTTATCGCTGCCCTTCTGCCACTGCATCGCCAAGTTCTGCTGACCGGCATGGTCGATATATGGCAAGTCTCTCTTGACGATATTCAAAAAAAGATCACGAGCGCGGGTTCTTCTATTGCCGATACCAAGAAAACTCTTGAGATTGGCAATGATGCCAGCGCTGTTTTTGACCTCATGAATACTGTAGATGGCTTTGCCAGATACGGTCGTGCCGGAGTGTTCGGCCTTTAGAAATCCGCTTGTTTTGCTCACCAAGCGGGCGACGTCTACGGCTGACGACTCCTCGCTCAAGGTACCAACGAACCTTGATCCCACTCCAGGGACTCCAGTCATCTCAAGAATGCTCCTGCATCATGCCAAAGTGCCGGAACGAAGTGCATCCAGCGCCGACCCGGCGCTTGAGACAGCCTCGCAATGGGTAGAAGCGCGGGCGACGATCGCACCGTAGTGCAGCGACAGCGTCGCCAAACCAGCTGCGAGGTTCTGGGCCGTAGTCCCTGCGAGAGGCCTGCGTAGCATCATGACGACAGCGCCCTCGTCATCGATCGCAAAATCGACGGTCGAGGTTCCATAGCTGGGCGCCCCATCACCGAGCAGGGTGTCGAGGGTCGCCACCGTCGCCGTCTCAGGGAGCGGCGCGATCGGCATGATCAGTTCCAGGATACGGCGATCGCGGTGGAAGCTCAGGAGGAGAGGCGTTTCGTTCGGTAATGCCAGCGCCCAGTGAGGGCTCTCCGGTTCGACAAGAACAGCATGCAGATTGGCGATGGGTGCCATTTCTTCCAGCAATGCAGAGATGGATTCTACATCCTCGTCCATTCCGCACGCTCCAGTCTGCTCAGTTCATGCAATCGTAGATGCTTCGAAGCGGATCGGTTCTGACGGAATTCGGTCCAAGTGCACGGCACTGAGCCTTGCAGACGCGCGCGAGAAGACTGAGGCTTGGTGCAGGCTCTACAACGAGAACCGACCCCGCAGCGCCATCCGGTACAAGGTCGCGATTTCGCTCACCGACCGCGGCGACGCATCCGGCCCGCCACA
Organism: Pseudomonadota bacterium; assembly: GCA_039198765.1. Taxonomy (GTDB): domain Bacteria; phylum Pseudomonadota; class Alphaproteobacteria; order Caulobacterales; family Parvularculaceae; genus Parvularcula. Next base: position 7,997 of record JBCCTF010000091.1, on the reverse strand, counting down.
GTTGAGAAGCCCGGAATGTCCGGTTCCAGTTGGCTCAAACTTCGGGCGCAGAGCAGAAACGACCACACCCGGCGCATGTAGTGACGACAACCAGGCAGAAGTCGCAGTTGGAAGCAAGTGAAGACCGCCTAATGGTTACTTTTAATCTCAGAGAGATGATGAACATGGCACGAGAGGATCATCTGCGATGACCGCTGACATTTCGGCGCAACAGATTGATTGTCTTCTAGAAGTGACACAGCAGGGTGATGTCCGGCGCGACACCGTCCTGAAGACTCTGAGAGCCTTCACCGACCGTGTGGGCTTGCCGCCGCTTACCTTTGACGCCTCTGACACTGCTGGCCTGGCTCTGGGTGAGGAACTGCAGTTGCACCTTGCCCTGCCCAGCGCTTTCCCTGGCCTGCTTGCCATCGCTCTGATGGACATTGATGTCGACGAACGCGATCGGCTGGCCCCGCTGCTGCTCAAGCTCAACCGTAGTTGGGCCGATACCGGTGGCGGCATCTTCACCAGAATTCCGCCACACCATGATATCTTGCTGTGCCGCCAGATGACCGTCATCCCCGAAAACGATGCTCAGCTTGAGCGTGATCTTCTGAATTTCGTCCGATCTGCGCAGCAGTGGCAGGGGACCCTGCGGGATATGACGGACTTGCCTGACGACGCCTTCGAGGCGCTCACGTCGATTGAGCCCGACAGAGACGATGAGGCCTGACGGATCTTCAGGAAAGGGAGGTCGAGATCGAGGGAACGGCAGCCGTTGAGGCCATCCTGAAGGAGTTCGCCGAGCAGACTCAGCTGGGAGAGCTGACACTCGACGGCGCAAACCAGGTCGTGCTGATGATCGATGACTTTCCGGTCGTCTTGAGACTGATCGAGGAGCCGGTGGCGCTCCTGATGATCACGGTTCGCATCGCCGATATGGAGCCAACCGATACCGCCACGGCGAATGCGTTGCTCGAACTCGGCTTCACGACATGGATGCGGGGCCTCATGACCCTGTGCCTCAGCGAGGACGGGCGCAGTGTCGAAGGCTTTGCGCCGCTTCCCGTCTCGGTCCTCAGCCTCGAGGTCCTAAGCGACAGCGTCGGGCTGATGGTCGATGCGGCCGGCGCCCTCCGCGCCGAACTAACCGACGGTGCCTTGCGATACGCCGGCGTATCTCGCTCCGATCCGGGTCCTACAGTCTCAGCCGACCCGATCAGTTTTGTCTGAGAAAATGGGCGTCAACCACCGAATTCTACGAGGAAACCGCCGATGACGTTTGGAGTTAATCGAGTTGGCCCTTCAACCGTTAACAAGGCGGCGCAACCCAACAACATCTCTTCGAAGAATTCACCTCAACTGAACATAAACGGTCGTAACGCTTCGATCTGCAAATACGATGAGAATAGTATTGCGACAAGTATGTCCAGTGCGGAATGGATCAAGGATCTCCAGGATCAGTTTGGTCAACCCGATAGCAATAGCTCTAGGCTAGAAGATCAAGCGCCTAAAGATCAGGCCAATCAAGATCAGCCAAATGGGTATCTCGATGACGCTTCGTTCGACGATGACCTCGAGCAAAAACCAAGTGAGGTTCAGATTGAAGATCGGAGAGGCGATCCAAGAAAGAACACTGAGAATGAAGTACGACGGCACGCAAACCAGGTACCATTCCATCCACTCACATTAGACAATCTAGAACGCCATAATCAACTTAATCAAGACAAGGTAGATCGGTTCTTTGCTGACAATACGAACACTAATACTGAGAGCATCGATGATGATGCTGTCGGGGCAAACGACGAACACTTGAACGGCCGTGTGTCCGCGGACCAGTTGCAAATCCATGCACCCGGCTCCCGTGCGCTCCGCAGGATTTATGCCGGGGTGTACGGCTTCCTCGGCGGCGCCGCCAGCGCCGGCGCTGTCGGCGCCGTCGCGGGAACGGTGGTGCCGATCGCGGGCAATATCGCTGGCGGCATCGCTGGGATCATCGGCGGCGGTATCGCCGGTGCGATCGTGGGCGCAACGGGCGGCGGGACCCTGGGCGCCAGGCTCCACCGCAACATGCGCGGCGGGCAAGGCCAGCAGGCGCATATCGAACAGGCCAAGCAGAGCCTCGCCGCCCAAGGCGTCACCTTCAGCCAGGAGGAAGTGAACAATCTCGACCAGTTGTCCGCCAAGGATTGGCGCAAGCTCCTGCATGTGCCCCGAAACGCGGTCAAATCCTCGGCCCTAAATGCTGCCCGCGGCATGTCGAAAAAAGAGCAGCGTCAAGCGATCCGCGAAGCGCTTATCCTTGCCGTTGCGAAAGGCGGTAAGGCCGAAGGCAACAAGCTTCGAACCGAACTGCTCGTCGATACGCCCAACAAGCAAGAACGTGCACACAAAGCGATCGCCACCATCCATAACCTGGCCGGAAATTACGAACTCCGCAGGGCGTATCGGACGGGCGGTGACGCCGCCGTGCACATGAAGCTGGCTGAGCATGACCAGAACCGAGAGCAATGGGACCGCCTTGCGACCAAGCTTCGGTCCCGGTTCGGCGACGACCAGGGCGAGATGCTCACAGCGCTGCTCAACCAGCACGGACAGAGTTACCGGGTCGGTATACGGCCCACGACCAGCACGGAACGCCAGCTGGTCGGGGCGCTTAAACATCGCGAAGCGGTTGTCAAATTGGTTCGGACCGTGACGCATCATTGGGGTGCACAGGCGGGTCAGGCCGCGCTCAAGGTCGCACAGAAGCAGCAAGACAAGCTGGCGAACGGCACCATGTCCGCGTCGAAGAGCCTGGCGGATCTCGGGCGGCTGAGCGATCGCGAGACCCGTGCGATCGTCGACGCGGCCTGGAAAGCTGCTCTCCAAGACGTCGATGAAATGCCTGAGCCGCCCCGTGAGGCCTTGCTCGACAAAGAGACGACGATCAGTCAGATCGAGCGCGCGCTTTTGACTGAGAACGGAAAGTTCACGCCAAACAGTCGAAGCGAAGTACCGTTGGATGTCTTCACGAATGACGATCTAGGCGGCTCATTCTATGACAAATGTCAGATCCTGAGTGAGCTTGATCCCGACGCTATGGCACGCGGTCTGGCGACGGGCGACAGGTTGATCGACAATGCGCAAAAGGCGCGGATCGACCTCGCGCAGAGCCTTGCCGACTATGCCCTGCGACTGAGAGCGCAAAACCTGCCCGAAGACTATGCGGCAGAGATAGTGCGGACCGAGATGGCACTGCGCGTGGCCAGCAATGTCGGTGCGCAGGGCGACGACGACGCGATGCTGATTAACCGTCAGGACAACATCGACGATCCAAGGCAACTCGCTCAGTACAACATAGATGTAAAGACGGGGCTGCACGTACTGCTGGGCCAAGATCCTCTGCTGAACGGCATCTCGAAGACCAAGACCGACGGGATCGCCAATAGGCTATTGGCCAACGCCACGGCCAGCACCGGCACGGCCCAGACGCTCGCGAACCTGACGGATCCGGCCGCACAGTCGCTTATGGCGAATGACGCCGAGGGGCTGAAAGACGTCATACGGACCGGGCTCGATGTGACGAAGGTCCTCGACACAATACGCGCGCTGCAGGGTCCGCCAGACTATAAGGAGGCGATCAGCTGCCTTCGCCTTGGTATCGACCCGAACCAGATCGTCGGACAGAACCTGAGCCATCTGGCCGCCTGGACAGAGAACGGCTTCAATCGTGCTGAGGCGCTGGCCTATGCCGACGGGCTGACCCGGCCGAGCCCGGCAGGTCTTGGCGCACCTGTCGCGGCTAGTCCGCACGATCCAACGATCCAGGCCTTTGCCGGGAGCTATCTGAAGCCGAGCGAGGCGCAGCAATACATCGATTTCGGGATCGGCTATAACGAGTTGACGGCACCCACTTTCTATATGGACGAGCATCTGACGGACATTGGCAAGACCGAACGTGGTGGCTTAAACACGGTCCATCGGCTTACCTATGATACGCCGCAGGGCGCTGAACAGCGGTTCTTCAAGAGCGCGACGCCTGACCTGGTTCGGACCAGGACTGATCCAGGCAAGGTGGTCGGTGCCAATCTCGGCATGAACATCATCGACAAGGCGCTTGGTTTTGACGTGATCGTCGATACTAAGGTGAGCTTTCACAATGGCGAGCTCGGTATCAGTATGGCGAATGCGGGTCCATATGATGCCCGTGAGCTGAACAACCACCGGCTGCGGGGTACGGGCGGGGGCCTGTCCGACGAGTTCCTCGGGAACAGCTATCTCACGGTACCACGAGACGACCCGGCCTATAGCGGCCTTTATCAGCGCATCGATCGCAATAACGGCGCCCTTTCGGAACAGGACTGGCATGATCTTCGGCAGCTCTACGGCCTCGACGATATTCGCGTGAACCGCGACGGGCAGATTGAGATCGCCCAGAACTTTATCCGGGCTGCAAGCAGCGATCCGGTCATGCAGGAAGATGCGGTTTCGTTGCAGCTCGTGGACTTCCTCGGTAATCACAAAGATCGGAACATCACCAACTGGGTCATCGATATCGAGGTGGCTGGAGGTGATCGACGGATTCCCGATGACATCGCTGCTGAAATTAGGGTTAAAGCGAATAGCGTCAAAGGGATCGACAATGACGATGCCTTCAACGCGATGCCGCTGGTCAATCGTTCGGTGAGACTCCCGCGCGTGATCAGCTTGGCGCAGAAGCAGAAGATCGACGATCTGTTCGAAAATGTTGACGGTCAGCGCGATCGCTTGGTCGCCGATTTGAGAAGGGTAGTCAAATCAAGCCCGGACAGGGACGAGGTAGCTGGCTTCTTAGACCGCCTCAAGGAGCTTCATGCCTATGTCAACAGCAACCGGGTCACGGTGATTGGCAATGATGAATGGGGCTCGCCATTGGCCACTGCATTGCTCAGCGATCCGTCCCGGTCCCTGATCGGACGCGATATGATTGAATAGTCTCGGCTCGGCAAAGGCGGGCTTGTGCCTGCCAAACCGACCGATGACCGCATGCCATGGAGGCTCGCGATGAGCGACACGACCACACCGTACTTCAGGGCCGGCGCTGCCGAACAGGATGCTACCCTTCTAGTCGAAGAAGAGAATGTCGCCGGTACTTGGGTCGATCTCGACACCGTGCGGCGTGCCCTGGCCGATACCACTGCCGCGCTGCCGGAGGATCTGGCGACCTGGCCTGATGCGTGGTTCGCCCTTTCCGCAATGTGCTTCGCCACCTGGAAACCGAACGCCGCTCCTTACGACTTTGCGGGGCTGATGCAGGAGGCCTATGAGCTTCCCGAGGAGGAAGCGGCCGTGCTTGGTTTCGATGGCCATGGTATCAATAGCGTCGCAATGCACCTGCTGTGGAAACGCGGACCCGTGTTGATCGGCTTTCAGACCGCGAGTGGCGGCGTTCTGATGGAGCAGGACGCCGGCGCCGCGCGGATCGAAGCGACTTGGCGGATGATCACGGCGGTCGAGACCGAACTCGACCGGCTAACCCGGGAGGGCGCGGCCTCGCCCGGCGGTGGGTTGCCGACCGGCAAGACCCTCGTCGCGCTCGACAGCGACATCGCCGAGAGCTGGCTCGCCTGGGCCGATACGGGGCGCGATTGGGAAACCATTGAGCGGCGACGCAGTCGGTTCGCCGGCTTCGACGCCCGCAACGCGCTCGAGGCACTCTGACCGCGGACAATCGGCGCGAGGCGGATCGCGCCCCCCCATGGTCGTCCTGCCCTTGTTCGAAGGGCCAAGTGGGGCCGATCCGGTTTTGACGCCTTCCTAAGCCACTACATCGGACTCCTATCGGTCGGGATGGTAGCGGCAGACCATGATTTAGTTTCGGCATTTGGTCAGGATTGAGAGGTCGACAATGCGGCTGCTGGCGTACCAGGGACACTCGCCAGTCGGCTAGGCGGCTTTGGGGAGCGGCGCCCTCAGCTTTGAGTAGGCGGTTTTGATGAAGGAACGTGAAGCAACCGATCCGGTGGGCCGTTTATTGCGGCGCAAGAGCCGGAGTTATAGCGATTGCCTTTCAAGTCGGTACTGTGGCCCCCGATGGTCATCCAGCTGAAACCGGAGCCGGCGCCTCACTTTGGCGCTCTCGCGCCGACGTAGTAACGGGCGGCTGGCAGAGCGCCTCCAAGACGCGCAGTCTGCCGCCCGTTGCGGTGAGCCGGGCAGCATACGCCGCCGGCGTACAATAGCCGATCGCGGAATGCGGCCGGCGACAGCTTTAAGGGGCGATTCACCGATCGAGATGCTGACGGGCTGCGTCGAGGCTTAAGAACAGCGTTTCGTTCAAGAGCTCGTCCCGCATCCGGGCGTTGAACGCCCCGCAGATGCAATTCATCTGCGGCTTCCGGGGGGGCGATGAAGTGCCAAGGGATCCTGGATGACTGCGTCCAGGCCTGCATGGCGTTCGACGTGAGTTCGATGGCGTGGTCGCTGAGGATCCGCTCGGGCTTGCCGCGCCTGGCCACGATCTTCTGGAGTTCTCGTGCCACGCGCCGGCCCGAGATCGATGTATCGACGACGGCTGCGAGGCATTGCTTTGTTACGTCGTCGATGACGTTGAGGGTGAGACGGAACAGCCGGCCCACCAGTGGCGGAACGGCCCGCTGAACACAGACGTCGGCCGCTGACGAGCCGGTCGTGTACGAAATCGATCGACTAGCCCGTGTTCGGGCTCGCCTCCACCAGGATCGGCGCACGCGTCCCCATCGCCTCTTTGCGCTCGCGCACGGTGAGCCGTTCCTCGCGACAGTGCCGCTCGGTCTTCTTGCGGTTCACGACCAGACCCTCCTGGCGCAGCAGGACATGGAGATGTCGATCGCCGAAGCGTCGGCGCTCGCCGGCCACAACGCGCATGCGCTCTCTCAGCGTGGCGTCGTCCGGGCGCTGGCTTCGATAGCAGATCGTCGTCCTATCCGCTCACTTGGCTGGAGCCTAGCGTCAGATGGAGGGAAGCCGCATGGGTCACAGCAGTGCCAGCGCATCCTACCGCGCGAAGCCCTCGACTTACACCCACCCGACACCGGTTCGACCTACGAAGATTCCCGAAACACTCCTGACTTAAGGAAGCTGGACATCGAATGGGAACGTTGAGCCATCTCAAGCACTGATCTACGCTCAGATCAGCAGATCATCGAACCCGTTACTTAGATTTTCGTAGATCGCTACACGGCCGTGATTCCAGCCGATAGAGTAGATATCCAGATCGCCGTCGTTATCAAAGTCGGCAAGTTGGGCGCCGTCATGGTGCTCATCGCCGACATATACTTCGTACTGTGTCCAGTCGTCTCCGACACCGTCCGTATTCTCGAATACGTACAGACCGAGATTGTCGCCGGGATCGCCTGGAATGTGCTCCCCAGCGACCACATCGATATCGCCGTCCTGATCCAGGTCTGCGACGTCGACACTCTGTGGGTTGCCGATAAGACTGTTGGTGATGACATGCTCGGCCCAGATCTGGGTCTCGTCATCCAGTTGCTCGTACCACGCAAGCGTCGTGATACTCGACTCATGCCCAAAGCCGACGACTGCATCTAGATCCGTATCGCCGTCCATGTCGACGAGGTAGACCCGGTCAGGTTCGGCTAGGCCCGGTGGCAAATGCAGATCGAATTCGGTCCAGCCTTCTGGGTCGTTTCGCAGCCATTTGAAGCCAAGCAGAAGATCCAAATCGCCGTCGCCGTCGATGTCGCCATTGTCGAGACCTTCTCCCGCCGACACCGGAGAGAGTTGCGACCATGCCCAGTCGCCCGTTGTCGGATCTTCGGGCAGTGTCAGCGCCTGAGTGCCACCTGTGCCGTTCTGCCATGACAAAACCACTGTGGTCACACCCGGCGTAAACTCGCCAACGGTCACGCCCTGCAGAAACCCGCCATCGCCGCTTTCAACGTTATCGAAGATCGTGAAGTTGCCGGTGCCGTCGTTCTGCGCCCAGACGAAATCACTATTCGCCGCGCTCCCAATGCCCTGCGTCCCGAGGATATCCAGATCGCCATCGCCGT
>JBCCTF010000090.1:0-15756 GCA_039198765.1 Pseudomonadota bacterium | reverse complement strand
TACACGTTTGATACGCCTCGGGATCGGTTGATTTTTGATGTGGGGCACCAGTGTTATCCGCATAAGGTGTTGACGGGGCGGCGGGATCGCATTCGGACGTTGCGCCAGAAGGATGGCCTGTCGGGCTTCACCAAGCGGGCGGAGAGCGAATATGATCCGTTCGGCGCGGCCCATGCGGCGACGTCGATCTCGGCGGCGCTGGGCATGGCGGTGGCGCGGGACCTCAAGGGCGAGGCCGATAAAGAGAGCGCGGACCAGGCCGACCGCCGGGTCATCGCGGTGATCGGCGATGGCTCAATGTCGGCGGGCATGGCGTATGAGGCCATGAACAATGCCGGCGACCGGGCCAGCCAGCTGACGGTGATCCTCAACGACAACGACATGTCGATCGCCCCGCCTGTGGGCGCGATGTCGGCGTATCTGGCGCGGGCGGCGAGCTCAGGCAGCTACCAGGGCTTCAGGAACCTCGCCAAGCAGCTCGCCAAGAATTTGCCTAAGCGCCTCAGGAACTTGGCCGGTAAGGCCGAGGAATATGGCCGGGGCCTGGTGACCGGCGGGACCCTCTTTGAAGAGCTCGGCTTCTACTATGTGGGTCCGATCGATGGGCACAATCTCGACCACTTGCTGCCGGTGCTGGAGAACGTCAAAGACATCACCGACGGCCCGGTGCTGGTCCATGTGGTGACCCAAAAAGGCAAGGGTTATCAGATGGCTGTGGACAAGGGGGACAAGCTCCACGCCGTCTCCAAGTTCGATGTCATCTCCGGCGAGGAGGTCAAAAAGACCTCCAATGCGCCGAGCTACACGAACGTCTTCGCGGGCCAGCTGATCGAAGAGGCCAAGAAGAACGACAAGGTCGTGGGTATCACCGCCGCCATGCCGTCAGGCACCGGCATCGATAAGTTCATGAAAGCGTTCCCTGATCGCACCTTCGATGTGGGCATCGCGGAGCAGCACGCGGTGACCTTTGCTGCGGGGCTTGCCGCGGAAGGCATGGTGCCGTTCGCTGCGCTCTACTCGACGTTCCTGCAGCGCGCTTACGACAGCGTGGTGCATGATGTGGCGCTGCAGAACCTGCCCGTGCGCTTTGCCATGGACCGGGCTGGCCTGGTCGGCAACGACGGCGCCACCCATGCGGGCGCGTTCGATACGGCCTACCTTGGCTGCCTGCCCAACATGGTGCTGATGGCCTGCGGCGATGAGGCGGATCTGCAAGCCATGACCCGCACCGCGGCGGAGTTCGACGAGCACCCCATCGGCTTCCGCTTCCCCCGGGGCGAGGGCGCAGGGGTGGATATGTACGCCCCCGAAGACGTGCCGCTCCTGGAGATCGGCCGTGGCCGGGTGGTGAAAGAGGGCACGAGCGTCTGCCTCCTTAACTTCGGCGGTCGCCTGACGGAATGCCTGAAAGCCGCAGAAATGCTGGGCACCAAAGGCCTCTCGACCACCGTGGCTGACGCCCGCTTCGCCAAGCCCCTGGACGAAGACCTCATCCGCCGCCTCGCCCGCGAGCACGAGGTGCTGCTCACCGTCGAAGAAGGCTCCGTCGGAGGCTTCGGAGCCTTCGTCCTCCACTTCCTCACCAAAGACGGTCTGCTGGGCGCCAACCAACGCCTCAAAGTCCAAACCCTCACCCTGCCCGATATCTACCAAGACCAAGCCTCGCCAAAGGAAATGTACGAAGAGGCAGAACTGATGGCGAAGGATATTGAGCGACGGGCACTGATCCTCTTTGGTCAGGGTACGGATGCTCAAGAGGTCCGGGCTTAACCCATGCGTCTCGACCAGGTGATGGTCGAGCGCGGCCTCGCGCCCAGCCGAACCCGGGCGCAGGCTCTTATCAAAAGCGGTGCCGTCTCTGTCGATGGCACGGCCGCGCGCAAGGCAAGCGCTGAGACGCCCCCTGATGCTGATATTCAGCTCTCTGATGATAGCCATCAGTATGTTTCGAGAGCTGCTCTTAAGTTGCTGCACGCCTTAGATTTTTTTGGACATGACCCATCTGGGAAGACTACACTCGACTTAGGCTCATCAACCGGTGGCTTCACCCAAGTACTCCTCGAACGCGGAGTGTCGCGGGTATATGCCGTCGATGTAGGTACGGACCAATTGCACCCGTCACTATGCAGTGACCCGCGTGTCATCAGTATGGAGAGCACCCACGCTAAGGTGCTTGATCGCAACCTTGTCCCTGAACCTCTCGACCTAATCGTATGCGATGTGAGTTTCATCAGTGTGATGAAAGCCTTACCCCCAGCGCTGGCTCTCGCGGACAACGCAGCGCACCTCCTGACACTAATCAAACCGCAGTTTGAACTGGGCCCTGATGCCATCGGGAAGAACGGCAAGGTTCTGACCCCCCTGAATGAGCAGCGGGCCTTCATCGATGAGACGATCATCCCCTTTTTCGCCCAACTTGGTTGGTGTGCGGAGGGCGTAACGACAAGCCCCATTCTTGGTGGTGATGGCACGACGGAGTTTCTTCTTTCGGCTCGCAAAGTCTAGCGCTGCGGCTGCGACGTTCTCCCTCTCAAGCTTTTGCGCCGATTGTGGTATGGGTAAATCGGACGCGTAGGAGGTTCATCATGGGCTTGGCAGGGACGATCGAAAACCGTGTGCGTGAGGCGCAGTATCGGGCCGGATCTATGGCGAAGGTCAGCTGGTTCGGCGCGTTCTATGTGCTTGGCCGACACATTGTCGGTCCACTGACAACGCCAGGTGAGGTACCGCGGCCGTTGAAGAGCGCTGCCCCCGCCATGTCTGACATGCAGCGTGATTTCCGCCAGCTTTTCAACGATGAATGGGCGGACATTGAAGCGGGAGTCTACAAGCTCCCCAAAGAATTCCGTGAACGCCCCAATCCTCTCAAGGCCATCCTCAACGCTCGCGACTACGTCAAAGAAGCACGTGCCGTGACGAAAAGAGCCAACCGCCAAGGAGGGGGCGTCGAAGTTCGGGACATCTCATCAGACGATCTGCCTACGTACTATCGCCAGAACTTCCACTTCCAAACGGACGGTTGGCTGTCCGAGCGCTCTGCGAAGGTTTATGACACGCAAGTGGAAGTCCTCTTCACGGGTGCTGCGGGCGCAATGCGCCGTCGTGCGCTGCCTCTCATTTTGGAGGAGGTGGATAGGCTGAAGGCGGAGGGACGGGCTGCCAGCGATATTCAGTTTGTTGATGTGGCTTGCGGGACAGGCCGGTTGCTCGAAGACTTGGTCGATAACGCTCCGGACTTGGCTATCACGGCTGTTGATCTCTCTGCACCGTATCTGGCTAAGGCTAAGAAGGCAGCCAAGGGTGCGCGCAACGCACAGTTCGTTGAGGCTGCTGCGGAGGCACTTCTCTTCGATGATGCGTCTACGGATATTCTGACGACGGTGTATCTGTTCCACGAGCTGCCGCCGAAGGTTCGGTGTGAGGTGGCGGCGGAGTTTGCCCGTGTGCTGAAGCCTGGTGGGCTCTACGTCCACCTCGACTCTGTTCAGTACGGCGATACGTCCATGGACGTGTTGCTGGAAACGTTCCCGCGGGCGTTTCACGAACCGTACTACGACAGCTACTGCCAAGAAGACCTGGCGGCGCTGTTCGCAGAGGCCGGCCTTGAACCCGCAGGTGAGCGGGTTGGCTTTTTGTCTAAGGCAACAGCGTTCAGAAAGCGCGCTTAGTTCCTGAAATTATTCCTCAAAAAGCCTCAGGGCAATCTGCGCACTGGCGACCGCTTCGTCGGGTTCGCCTTGCCAACCGCGGGCTTCGATAAAGGCGATCCGCCTGCCGATCCTTTGGATGGCCACCTCAACGGTGAAGTCGGTGTCGCGGCTCCCGCGGAGGTAGGACGTATGTACACTGATTGACCGTGCACGGACAGGTTCCGGGCTTCGCGCCAGCACTTCCAACGTCGCGCAGTGCTCCATGAACGCGGAGATGACGCCGCCATGCAGGGCGCGGATGACGGGGTTGCCGATATGGGGCTCGGCGAAGGTCAGTGTGTAGACATGCTTATCACCATCAGCCGTAACCTTGGTGCCAAACCAGTCGGCTACGGCGGAGTCAGCCAGCTGCGCTTCAATCGAAGAAACGGTCTCGGCGGAGACGGGGCGGAGATCGCGGCTCATATCCGGCTCACCCTTGCTGAGCGCGTGCCGACCATGAAGGTTCCTGCGGCGGTGGCGAGCAAACGACCGCCCTCAGACGTTGCCTTGCCCCGGACGATCGAAACATCATCCATGATACCTTCGCAAATCGCTTCGCATACGATCTTTTTGCCAGGCCGTGCAAAGTCATAGGTGTCGGTCTGCAGGTTGATGGTGGCGAGCGGTTTAAAGTTCTCAAGGTCTGACCACGTCGCCATGCCCATGATCGTATCGAGCAGGATGGTCATGAGCCCTGAGGAAATCCGGTCGCCATCGCAAAACCGTTCCGTGGGCGTGATCTCCACAGCGAGTTCGCCGCGACCGACGCGCAAGGGTTTGGGCTTAAGCTCCGTAAACAGAGGATGCTCGTTTGCGAAGGCCGCGCTGATGCCCTGGAAGGCTATCGCGATGCCCGGTGCTAAGGGTTTAGGATCCTCGCTCACTGTGACCTCAGCTTTTCTTCTTCATACTGAATACCCCAGCCGATGATCTGCCGCCACAGCGCCTCCACGAGGGCGGGTGGCATGTCACTTCCTTCGGCGTGGGAGCGGACCTTGTCGATCACTTCCTGGATGCGCCAAGGCACGGTTGCTTCCTCTGGCGAGCTTTTGAGCTGCCACGCGCGGTCTACGTAGCCCCAGCGTTCGGCCAATAGCTCGACGAGGGCGCGGTCGATCCGGTCAATCTCTCCGCGCACTTCGTTCATGGTCGGGCAGTCTTCAGGCTTCATCCGTCTTCCTTTGGTCTCAGGTTTCGGGAGGGGCCTCCCGCGTGGTCACTTCGGCGCCGCGCTCCAGCGTTTTGTGGACGGGGCACCTGCCGGCGATTTCCACGATACGCTGCCTTTGCTCCGCACTCAAATCGCCCGTGAGGTGGATCGTTCGGGTGAAGTGATCGATGGGCGGCTCGTGGTCCATGGCCTCGCCCACGCCGTCGGCATGGCGCTTCTCGTGGTCCACTTCTACGCGCACCCGATCGAGGGGCAGCTTCTTGAAGTCCGCGTACATCCGGATCGTCATGGTGGTGCAGGCGCCGAGGGCAGCGCTGAGCAGTTCATAGGGGCTCGGCCCGGTCCCGAGGCCGCCTTCAACGTCCGTCGGTTCGTCGGCGAGGAAGCGGTGCGGTCCGGCCTGGACCATCGCCTGGAAGCGGCCTTGGCCGGTCTCGCGGACGGTGACCCCCATGGCTTCGTGCTCTGCGCCGTGTGCAATGGCTGGGCCTTCGCCGAGATAGCGCTGGGCCCACGCGGCGATGACGGCGGCCGCGTAGGCGGCGTCTTCTTTCTTGGAGAGGAGGTGGTCGGCGGTGTCGAGGCTGACGAAGCTCTTGGGATGCTTCGCGGCGACGAACAGGCGGGTGGCGTTGTCGATGCCAACGGTCTCGTCACGCGGGGCATGAAGGATCAGCAGCGGCTTTTTCAGCGCGGCGGCGGAGGCCTCCACATCGTGACGTTCGAGGTCATCGAGGAATTGCTTCTTGATGCGGAACGGGCGACCGGCGAGGTCCACCTCGGCCTCGCCCTCGTCGATAATGGTGCGAAGGCGGTCGCCGAATTGGCCTTGGATATGGTGGACATCGGACGGTGCTCCGACCGTGGCGACGGCCTGCACGCTTTGCAGTTCCTTGGCCGCGGCGATGACCGCTGCGCCGCCGAGGGAGTGGCCGATCAGCATCCGCGGCGCTTCGTAGTTCTCGGCAAGAAACCCGGCGGCGGCTTTCAGGTCGCCCATGTTCATCGTGAAGTTCGTCGAGCCGAAATCGCCTCCGGAGCCCCCGAGCCCGGTGAAGTCGAACCGCAAGACGCCGAGCCCTGCTTTCGTGAGCGCCGTCGCGATAGCACGGCTGGCCGTCAGGTCCTTCGAGCAAGTGAAGCAGTGGGCGAACAGCACGTAGGCGTGCGGCTGGCCGGTGGGGAGGTCGAGGCGGGCTGAGAGTTCTGCGCCGTCGGCGCCGGGAAAGGTGAGGCGGAGCGGGGTGGCCATGGGCGGTTCTCCTGAATGAGGCGGCGCGCCGGAGACCCCAGGCGCGTTGACCTGTGTTTCGGTGCCGCCAAAGTGGAAGTTACGCAAGCTCCTCGAGGGAAAGGGTTCGGCGATGCGTTGGATGCGCTGTTTCTTGCTGGTGGTCGTTGTGGCCGTCGTCTCCTGTTCCCGTGAGGACGCCCCTGAGGTTCCCTTCTCCGGGCTCGAACCTTTTGAAGGTGTGTGGTCCGGCGATCTTGAGGTGATGGGCCAGACCTTGCCGCTGGTTTTGAGGGTCGATGCTGACGCGACTGAGCCGGTGACCCTCGATAGCCCAAGTCAGAATGCCTTCTCGATACCGGCTGAGTCGGCGCAGGGCGCTGATGGTGTTTTGAGCGCCAGCTGGCCCAGCCTGCGGGCGCGGTACTCCGGGACCCTGTCGGAGGATGGCGCGGCGATTGAGGGGAAGTTCCGGCAGAACGGGCTCAATATGACCCTCAACCTGGTGAAGCTTGATGCCGCCGAAGCGCCTCTCCCAGGGCGGGTGGGTCGTCCTCAAGAACCGGACGCGCCGCTGCCTTATGCGTCTACGGACGTTTTGATCGGTGGTGATCCGCAACTGGCCGGTACACTGACGATGCCTGAGGGCGAGGGACCATTCCCGGGGGTTGTATTGATCACAGGATCAGGGCCGCAGAACCGCAACGAGGAGCTGCTGGGACACCGTCCGTTCCTCGTGCTTTCCGACCGTCTGACCCGGGCTGGCATCGCTGTCCTGCGGTACGACGAGCGGGGTGTTGGCGAGAGTGAGGGGGAGTATCCCGAGGCTGACCTCCATGACTTCGCCGATGATGCCGCGCGCGCGATGGCGTTTCTGCGGGAGCAGGGCGAGGTGAGCCGTGTCGGTTTCGTGGGCCATTCCGAAGGCGGGATGGTCGCTGCTTTGGTTGCTCAGCAGGCCGATGATCAAGAGCCGGATTTTATTGTGGCACTCGCAGCGCCGTTTCTGCCCTTCGATGAAATTGTGGAGGGCCAGGTGCGCGATGCCTTGACCCTCGGCGGAGCGCCCGAGGACGTCGTGGTATCCAGCGTTGCTATGCAGCGCTCATTGCTTGATGCCGCGATGACAGGTGACCACCCCGAAGAGGCCTGCACGGCGATCGATCAAGCTTCGAGCATGCTGCCGCAGGATGTCCAGATGCGCGCACAAGCTCTCTGCGCGCCTGCGTTCTTCTCAACGCTTCGTCTGTCCCCTGAGGAAATCTACTCTGGCGTAGGCATGCCGTTCCTCGCGCTTTTCGGTAGCCTCGATTCGCAAGTCCCGGCCGAGAGCAATGCCGCCGCAGCTCGCGGACTTCTTGGCGAAGGCGCGCTGGTTGAGATTGTCGATGGTGCCAACCATCTCTTCCAAACAGCTGAAACCGGCGCTGTGGCAGAGTATAGCGGGATCGAAGAGACGATGCGTGAGGACGTGATGGCGCGCATCGCTGAATTCGTAAACGGCCAGTAGGCGGCCTATTTGATCTCTTCGTAACGCGCGAGCGCCTCTTTACGCATCACCCCATGGTCCACGATGGGCTGTGGGTACTCTTTACCCAGAGTGATGCCTGCATCGTGGAGGATGAACGGCGGGGCTTCCCACGGCTTGTGGATGTACTTCTTCGGCATCTTTGCCAGCTCAGGCACATGGCGGCGGACATAGTCCCCGTTCGGATCAAATTTCTCGCCCTGGCTGACAGGATTGAAGATGCGGAAAAAGGGCGCGGCGTCGGCGCCGCAGCCTGCGACCCACTGCCAACTCGCTGTATTCGCTGCAGGATCAGCGCAGACGAGGGTGTCCCAGAACCAGGCCATGCCCTCACGCCAGTCGATCAGGAGGTCCTTGACGAGGAAGCTACCGACGATCATCCGTACACGGTTATGCATATGCCCTTCAGAATAGAGCTGGCGCATCCCTGCGTCGACGATAGGGTAGCCAGTCTGGCCACGCTTCCAGGCTTCGAGCTGTTCGTCCGTACCCGTCCAACGAAACTTAGAGAACTTCGTCATCAGCTCATCGTCGAACATTTGAGGGAAGTGGTAGACCAGGTTGTAGCTGAATTCGCGCCACGCCAGCTCGGACAGGAACGTCTTGCCGTCATCGGCCGGCACCTCACCAGCTTCGATCTTCTCCTGCATCTCCCGATACATCGTGACGATGGAGATCTCGCCGAAGTGGATGTGCGGCGCCATGCGCGAAGTTTCGTCTAGGTCTGGACGATTGCGGTTGTCGCCATACTCCTTCGGACCGCGGGTTTTCAGCCAAGCGAGCCAGCGCTTCCGCGCGCCCCGCTCGCCGGGCTCCCAAACAGGTTGAAACCCTTCCGCCCAGTTTGGCTTGGTGGGGAGAAGGTCCCAGCTGTCCAAATCATCTGACGGCGGAACATTCGCGGGAGCTTCGAGTTTCTGAACCTTAGGCAGGGGATCACGAATGTCGCGTGTCTGCACCTGCTTCCAATAGGGCGTATACACCTTATACGGCCCGCCCGTCTTCGTCTCGATCTGCCAAGGCTCGTTCAGCAAGCGCCCGTTGAAGCTCTTGACCTCAAAATCGTCCGCAAGCGTCTCTTTCAGCGCCTTGTCCTGCTCAATCTGCCAAGGCGCATAGCGACGGTTCCAGTAAACCGTGCCAGCGCCCAGCTCTTTCGCCACGTCGGGCACAATCGTGCCAGAATCGCCGCGGCGGAGGATGAGTGCGCCGCCAAACTTTTCGACATCCGCGGCCAACGCCTTGAGAGAGTGGTGCAGCCACCATCGCTGCGCGCCGCCAAGCGCCCATTCGCCTGCCACCTCATCATCCATGACGTAGAGGAGTGCCACCGGCCCGCCGCGATCCGCCGCTGCGCGCAGGGCGGGGTTGTCATCGAACCGAAGGTCTTCGCGGAGCCATACGAGCGTGGGGGCATCAGTCATCCGCCGCCCTTACGCTGCACCCCGCTCGGTGAAGAGGCGGCAGACTGCCGCCGCTAGAGCACGCCTTGGCGGAGGAGATCGTGGACGTGCAGCACCGAAACCGGTCTTCCGTCCTCAACGACGAACAGCGCTGTGATCTCTTTCTTGGTGATGAAGCCCAGCGCTTCGCCCGCCATGGTCTGAGGCGTGACCGTGCGCGGGTTGCGGGACATCACATCCTCGACCTTTGCGCCGGGGATATCGCCAGCATGACGCCGCAGGTCGCCATCGGTGATGATCCCCACCAGTCGCCCGTCGTCTCCTTCAATGCCAACGCAGCCCATGCCGGCGTCTGACATCACCTCGATTGCGTGGCGCATGTCTGCGCCCTCTCGGACGAGGGGGACCTCGCGGTCTTCGGGAAGAAGATCAGCCACGCGCCGTAGCTGGGCGCCCAGTTTGCCGCCCGGGTGATAGGTCTTGAAATCGCTCGCCGTGAACCCGCGCGCTTCGAGCAGCGCCATGGCGAGCGCATCGCCCAGGGCCATCGCCACCGTGGTGGAGGTTGTCGGCGCTGAGGTCTCCGGACAGGCTTCCTCCACCTGAGGCGCGATCAGTTTGATGGTCGCTGCCTTGCCCAGACTGCTGTCAGCTCGGCTAGTGAGACCGATCAGCGGAATTGAGAAGCGGTGGGTATAGGCGATGATGTCCGAAAGCTCCGGCGTCTCGCCTGAGTTGGAGAGCGCCATCACCACGTCGCGATCCT
The DNA here is from genome assembly GCA_039198765.1 of Pseudomonadota bacterium. GTDB lineage: Bacteria > Pseudomonadota > Alphaproteobacteria > Caulobacterales > Parvularculaceae > Parvularcula. The sequence goes on along the minus strand of JBCCTF010000090.1, from coordinate 5,965 downwards.
CCACCATGCCGAGGTCCCCGTGGCTTGCCTCGCCGGGGTGGACGTAGCTCGCCGGTTGTCCGGTTGAGGCGAGGGTTGCTGCGATTTTGCGCGCCACGTGGCCTGACTTGCCCATACCCGTCACAACGACCCGGCCTTCTGCAGCGCGTATCGCCCGGACCGCTTGCTCCATCGCCCCAGCTAGCGGCGTATCAGGGGCAAGAGCATCGGCGAGTTGCTCAAGGCCTTTGACTTCAATCCTGACCGCTTTCGCGGCCACAGCTGGCACATCGATGGGGAGCGCTTCGCTCTGGGTTTGGTCCGTCATCGCACACTCGTTTCTACCTGTCCGCGCCGCCATTTGCGCCGCGAAGGGAGCGGGGATAAGGCGCGCTTATGACCGAAATCAACAGCTCCGTCACACTTCAGGCGCCTGGCGGCGACGTGACGATCGCCAACACCGCTCCGTTCATGTTGTTCGCCGGGCCTTGCGCCATGGAGAGCATGCAGCACGCCCTCGAAATGGCCGCCGCGATCAAAGAGATCACGGATAAGCTCGGTATTGGGTTTGTCTATAAGACCAGCTTCGACAAGGCCAACCGGACGTCGCTGGGGTCAAAGCGCGGGGTGGGGCTGCACGATGCGCTTCCTGTCTTTGCAGAGATCAAAGAGCGCTATGGCATCCCCGTCTTGACCGACATCCACGAGCGCGAACAGTGCGCTCCCGTGGGCGAAGTTGTCGACGTGCTCCAGATCCCAGCATTCCTCTGTAGACAGACGGACTTGCTCGTCGCCGCTGCTGAGACCGGACGCACGATCAAGGTGAAGAAGGGCCAGTTCCTGGCGCCTTGGGACATGAAGAACGTCGTCGCGAAGATCACTGGCGCGGGCAATCCGAATGTCCTGGTGACAGAGCGAGGCGCAAGTTTCGGCTACAACACCCTCGTGACCGACTTCCGCGGCATCAAGACCATGGCGGAAGAGACCCGTGCACCGATCATTTTTGACGCCACCCACTCTGTGCAGCAGCCAGGCGGCCAGGGCGGTACGTCAGGCGGCCAGCGGGAGATGGTCCCAACCCTAGCGCGCGCCGCCGTGGCTGTCGGCGTGGCAGGCATTTTCGCGGAAACCCATCAGGACCCTGACAGTGCCCCGTCGGATGGCCCGAACATGATCCCGCTCAAGTGGCTCGAAGGCTTCCTCAGTGAGCTGAAGGATCTCGACCACATCGCCAAGTCGCGGCAAAACCTGCACAATTTCGCCACGTAAGAAAAAGCCCGGCACAATGGCCGGGCTTTCTCGGGAGGTGTCGGCTAAGCGCTAGGCCCGGCGGCGACGAAGGGCTGTGAGGGCAAAGCCGCCAGCGAGGAAGAGCGGCAGCGCCCCCGGAACGGGTACGGCGGCGAAATCATTGGTCGGGATGAACTCAAGACCAGCCAGCGCAAAGTCGGTGGAGTTATCGTCCGTACCCGTACCAGCGCGGAAGACGAGACGATCCACACGGGTGATCATTGCCAGCGTCTCGGCTGCAAAGCCTCCGTTCCGGTGCATGGTCGCATCGGTCATCAGCACAGCCTGCTGAACAAAGCCGCCATTGCCGTCACGTGTCCACAGCTCCGTGATTGCTGTTTCGATATCAGCATCGTTCGTGCTCTGAGCATTTCGTTTGAAGAGATCGAGGAAGTAGATCTCAACAAGGTCAATCGCTTGGCTGAACGTCATGGTGATACTCTCGTTCCGACGGCGGGTGATTTCATCATCGCCGATACCGACGCCGTCGGACTGGCAGAGGAGAGCAGGGTTGACCGGGCAGCCGCTGCGCGGACCGTTCTCGCGGGTGTTCATCGAACCGCCTGTGCTTTCCACGAAGATATCGATGCCGGTTCCCGCAGCATCGGTGATCCAGGCGCCGCTCGCTGGCCCGCCGGCAAAGACCGAACGGTCGGTGAGATCGAGGAGAGCCGCCTGGCTCGGCACACATGCGAGGGCGGCAACGGAAACGACGGCTGAGAGAAGGCGTTTGAACATGAGCTGCTCCGAGGAAGCTTTTCCTCGGAACGTGCATGGCGCATGCCAGCTTCCTCTATCGGTTGTACAGCGCGGCGCGATCCAGCGGCACACCGGTGTTCCCCGGTGCCCGTTTCGCTGCAACCACCGCATAATTTGAGCAGCTCGTCCGCTCGAACGCCTTGTAGAACAGGGCGAAGTACATCTGCCAAAAGAGAGTGCGCGCTTTGCCAGCTTCAGCGATCGCTTGATCCGCCTGCTGGGTAAGCCGGCGTTCCCATTCGCCGATGGTGAGGATGTAGTGCTCGCGGAGGCACTCTACGTCCAGGACCTCTAGGCCGAGGCGTCCCATATTGGTGACGGTATTCCCAATATAATCCAACTCACCGCCAGGGAAGATGTGGGTGGTGATGAACGTCATCGCACCGGTGGCTTTGCGGAACTGGCTGAGGTCTTTGCCTCCGCGGCGCGTTGTGGCCTGGTGGTAGTAGAGCCCGCGCGGCTTCAGCAGGTGGCGGACGAGTTCGAAGTGGGTGTCGAAGTTCTCCCACCCGACATGCTCGAACATCTCGACTTGGGCGACCTTATCGTAGACCTCTCGCTGCCCTTCTAAAGTGCGGTAGTCCGCCAGCTCCAAAGTGATCTGATCGGAAAGGCCAAGGCAATCGACCTTGGCTTGAGCGAAGGCGAGTTGTTCCTTCGACAGCGTGAAACCGTGGACTTCTGCGCCGTAGTGCTGGGCTGCGTGGCAAGCGAGGGCCCCCCACCCGCACCCGATCTCCAGCAGCTTCTCCCCCGGTTTCAGGCGCAATTTCCTGCAGATGAGGTCAAGCTTCTCTCGTTGGGCCTCGTCCAGTGTCTCCTCACCGGTCCGGTAGTAGCCATTGGAGTAGACCATTTCTTCATCGAGAAAGAGGCCGAAGAAGTCGTTCGAGACATCATAGTGGAAGGCGATCATCTCCTGATCATCGCGCTCTTCCTTCGTGCCTCCCGCAGGCTTGGCGTACCCAGGCAGCTGGGCCTCATCCTCGGAGCCTGAGAGCAGGAACGGCAGAGCGTTCTTGGCCATCACGCCGCGATCAATGCGCTTCAGAAGGTGCACAGCACGCCCGTGGTCCCACCGCTCAGCGAACTGAAGCGGGCTACCTCCTTCCAACCTGATGTCTTCCGCGGCGAGCAGCTTCACCAGCGTCGGTAGGCCAGGCTTGAGCAGAAAGCGGCGAAGCACGTTGGGTGATGTGATCACCACGCGAAGGTCGTCCCGTGCGCCAAGCTTCATGGGCACGGAGTCCCCGTTCCATAAAATGACCGTGAAGTCGGCCTGGAGGTGGTCGCTCACCTCCCTGAGCATTGCATGTGCAGCGTTCAGGCGTTTTGACATTGAAAAAACTGTCCTCGCGATGGGGAAGGATGCGAGGAGCGGTATCGCACACGCTCTCGGCAGTGGACTAGTGGGCAAAAGACCAACTGCAAAACAGAGTAAACGCTGAGTTGGCAGGGGACTTTGAATAGGTTATAAAGTTAACGTTGGGTTTCAACGAAGGGGAAATTTTATGAAACGCGCACTCTCTATCCTCGCATCTGCGGGGCTTATCCTGGCTTCTGCAGCCAATGCATCACTCCTCAATTTCGACGACCAAGGCTTGGTGGGCCCAAGCCTTTTCAGTTCTGCTTCGCCAGTGACCGTTGTTGAGATTATCGACGGTGTCGAAATCACTGTCGAGGGCGGCACGATCCTGACGGCGACGTCCAATTTGCCGGCCAACCAAACCAGCATCTACGGAACGGCCAGCTTCTTTCCCGGGGGCCAAAATCCTGTCACGATCTCGTTTGATCAGCCGATCAACAACTTCTTTTTGGAAGTTCTGAACGGGGCCACGACGGACGTCCAGTACACTGTCGAGGACGACATGGGCAACTCACGCGTCTTCACACTTCCGCCTAACACGAATAGCGGTGCTGCCATCATTGGTATTGCGACGGTTGGTACGCAGATCACGATTTCAGCCCTCGAAGATACCGATGGTTTCTTCGACTTCTTCATCGACAATATCCAGTGGAACCAAGATCTTCCGCCGGAGCTCGTTCCGGTCCCGGCCGCCGCTCCGCTGATGCTCGCTGGCCTCGCTGTGCTTGGTGCGTCGCGTCGCAAAAAGAAAGCTGCATAGGCGTTCTCTGGAAGTGACTTTGAGGAAGGGCGCTCTTCGGAGCGCCCTTTTTCTATGACGTTATCCCCAGACTGAGGTGCAGTGCTTTCGGGCGCAGGCGATACTCCGTAAACAATGGGCTGCTCAATCGCATGGGAGTGCCCCTCGATGGCCCGCCGCCCGAAGACGACCAAGACTGCGCCCCCTCCGCCGCCGGAGGATATTGTCGACGCGCCGATCACCGATGCGCTGGCCCAGCGCTATCTTGCCTACGCCCTGTCGACGATCACGGCGCGGGCGCTTCCCGATGTGCGCGATGGCCTGAAGCCTGTGCACCGGCGCATCCTCTACGCGATGCGCGGGATGAAGCTGTCGCCCAGCGGAGGATACAAGAAATCGGCGAAGGTCGTGGGCGAGGTGATGGGCAACTTCCACCCCCACGGCGACCAGGCGATCTACGACGCGCTGGTGCGCCTGGTGCAGGACTTTTCCGTCCGTGTGCCCCTTGTCGATGGGCAAGGGAACTTCGGCAACGTCGATGGCGATAACGCTGCCGCTATGCGGTACACGGAGAGTCGCCTGACCGATGCGGCTGAGCTTCTGCTCCAAGGCATCGACGAAAACGCCGTTGATTTCCGCGAGACCTATGACGGGGAAGGGCAGGAGCCCGTGGTACTCCCCGCAGCGTTCCCGCATCTGCTCGCCAATGGCGCAGCAGGGATCGCTGTGGGTATGGCGACGTCCATCCCGCCCCATAACCCGGTTGAGCTGATCGACGCAGCAATCCACCTGATCAAAACACCGGGTGCGCGGACAGAGACTCTGCTGAACTATGTTCAGGGTCCGGACTTTCCGACGGGCGGGGTTTGTATTGAACCGCATGAGAGCCTCGTTGAAGCTTACGCAACAGGCCGCGGCGGCTTCCGCCTTCGGGCGAAGTGGCACACTGAGGATCTCGGGCGCGGGCGTTACCAGATCGTCGTCACCGAAGTGCCATATCAGGTGCAGAAGGCCAAGTTGATCGAGCGGATCGCCGACCTGATCAACGGCAAGAAGCTCCCTATCATCACCGACGTCCGTGATGAGAGCGCAGAGGACGTGCGGCTGGTGCTGGAGCCGCGTTCAGGCACCTTGGACCCAGCAGCCGTGATGTCTGCTGTCTTCAAGGCGACGGACCTTGAGGTGCGATTCCCCCTGAACATGAATGTTCTGGATGCGGACGGTGCGCCGAAGGTGATGGGCCTTCGCGATGTCCTGACCGCATTCGTCGATCACCGCCGTGATGTGCTCATCAGACGGACGAACCATCGCCTCGACAAAATTGCTCGGCGGCTCGAGATCCTCGGCGGCTACCTTATCGCCTATCTCAACCTTGATGAGGTGATCCGGATCATTCGGTTTGAGGATCATCCCAAGGAACAGCTCATCGAGACATTCGACCTAACTGAGATACAGGCCGAAGCGATCCTCAACATGCGTCTGCGTGCTCTACGTAAGCTCGAGGAGATGGAGATCAAGCGCGAGAACACCGCGCTGAAGAAAGAGCAAAAAGAACTCCGTGCCCTGCTGAAATCGGATGAGAAGCAATCGGCCGCCATGACAGGTGAGCTTCGCGAGACAAAGAAAGCCTTCGGCGGCAAAGATGGCCTCGGCCACCGGCGCACCGAGATGAGCGATGCGCCTACGGACGATGATGTCGAGCTTGATGACCTGATCGAGAAAGAACCGGTGACGGTGGTCATCTCGCAAAAGGGTTGGTGCCGTGCCCTCAAAGGCCACGTCGAAGATCCGTCCACGATCAAATACAAAGATGGCGACCGCGAGAAGATCGT